>NZ_JBFBEZ010000075.1:0-20164 GCF_040701725.1 Streptomyces sp. NPDC093109 | reverse complement strand
TGGGGGGCGGGTGGGGCCGGCGCGGCGCGGGGGGGGGGGTGACGGGGGGGGGCCGGGCGGGCCGGGGCGGGGGGGGGCGGGGCGCCGCCGGGGGCCCCCCCCCCCCCCCCCGCGGCCCCCCCCCCCACCGCCGTACGGGGCGCACAATGGAGCGGTGAACGAGCCGATCCCCGTCATCCGCGCCGTGGACAGCGGCACCGCGAAGCTGCTGCCCGATGTGGACCGGGAGCGGGCCTGGCTGCTGACGGTCGACGGGGCGCCGCAGTCGTACGTCGACCTGGACGAACCGGCGCATCTGGAGTTCGAGTACGTGCGGCGGCTGGCGCATGTCGTCGACCTCGCCGCCGAGCCGGGCGAGCCGCTCACCGTGCTTCATCTCGGCGGCGGGGGCTGCACACTGCCCCGGTACACCGCCGTGACCCGGCCGGGATCGGCGCAGGACGTGGTGGAGGCCGACGCGGCGCTGCGGGCGCTGGTGGCGGAGCGGCTGCCGATACCGGAGGCGGCCGGGATCGCCGTGCACACGGCGGACGCCCGGCGGTGGCTGGAGGCCGCGCCCGACCGGTCCGTGGACGTGCTGATCGGGGACGTCTTCGGGGGCTCCAGAGTCCCGGCGCACCTCACCTCCGTCGAGTACGCCCGCCAGGCCGCCCGGGTGCTGCGCCCCGGCGGGGTCTACGCGGCCAATCTCGCCGACGGGGCGCCCTTCGCCTTTCTCCGCTCCCAACTGGCCACCTTCGCGGCGGTCTTCGGGGAGCTGGCGCTCGTCGCGGAGCCGGGCGTGCTGCGCGGCCGGCGCTTCGGCAACGCCGTGCTGATCGCCTCGCACACCCCGCTCGACACCGCGGCCCTGGCCCGGCGCACCGCCGCCGACGCCTTCCCGGCGCGGGTCGAACACGGCGCCGCGCTCGGGCGGTTCACCGGGGACGCGGCGCCCGTACGGGACAGCGGAGCGGTGCCGTCGCCCCGGCCGCCCGACGGCGCCTTCGGCATCGGCTGACGGAGCCGGTCAGGAGGTGCCCTGGGACTCGCCCGTCAGCCGTACGGTGCTCAGGATCTTCTTGATCGTCGCGTCCGGCAGTTCGTCGGGCACGTTCATGCTGCTGTGCAGGATCCAGGTCGAGTAGTCCCCGTTGGCGTTGGCGAAGGAGAAGGCGAACGCCTTGCCGTCCGAGTCGCACTTCGTCTTCTTGGTGATCCCGGTCGCGGTGGCCTCGGAGAGGCTGCCCTTCAGCCCGGACGTGGTCGTGTAGTCCGTGGCGGCGTTGACCTTGATCTTCTCTTTGAGCGCGGTCTTGGGCTCGTGCTGCGCGTACGGCGCCCACGCCCAGTTGCCGGACTCGTTGGTGGCGGCCTCGGCGGTGGTCTTGGCGCCGCGGGCGCCCTTCGTGCCCGCGCCGGCGAGGCTGGTGTACTCCAGCTTGCCGTCCTTGTCGGTGTCCTGGGAGCACCACTTGGACTTGAAGTCGGCGGGTGCGGAGAAGGACACGACGGGCGAGCCGTCGCCCTTGGCCACGTCCTCGAAGCCGGCGATGGTGCCCGGCGAGCTGACCTCCCACTCCGGCGGTACGTCGAACTGGGTGCCGTGCTTGGGGTTGGTGACCACCTTCCAGCCCGCGATCTGCGGCTTGGCGGCGGTCGAGCCGTCCCGGGGGTTCGCCACGGACGCCGAGTCGCTCGGCTCCTCGGACCCGGAGGCGGACCCGGAGGCCGTGGTGCCGTTGGCCTTGTCGTCCGTACCGTCGTCCTTGTTCACCACGAAGTACGCGGTGCCCGCGGCGGCGGTCACCACCACGGCGGCGGCGATGACGGCGACGAGCGTCGTCTTCTTTTTTCCGCCGTCCTTTCCGGGTACGGGCCCGCCGGGCGGGGCAGGTACCGCGTACTGCGGCGCGGTCGGCTGCTGGTACGGGTTGGGCTGCGCGTATCCCTGCTGCGGCGGGTACCCGGGCTGGGCCTCGGGCTGCTGCGGGTACCCCTGCGGCGGCGGATAGCCCGGCTGCTGCTGGTAACCCGGCTGCTGCTGGTAGCCGGGCTGCTGGTACGGATTCGGCTGCTGGTACCCCGGCTGCTGGTACGGGTTCGGATTCTGGTCCTGCGGGTTCTGCTCGCCCCCGGGCGGCTGCTGTCCTGGCCACATGGCCCGTAACGATAGAGGGGACGCCCCTCGGCTGTGACGCTGCCCTGTCAGGGGATGGTGAAAATATCCTACTCACGGGTAACATGGCGGCCCATGAGCACCCAACAGCAGACCCTCGGTGAGCAGCTCACCGACAGCGTTCCCATGGTCAAAACCCTCGGCCTGGAGTTCTTGGAGATCACCGCCGAACGCGCCGTGCTCCGCCTCCCGGACCGGCCCGACTTCCACAACCATGTCGGCGGACCGCACGCCGGCGCGATGTTCACCCTCGCCGAGTCCGCCAGCGGCGCCATCGTGCTCGCCGCCTTCGGCGATCAGTTCGGCCGGGCCGTGCCGCTCGCCGTCCGGGCGGAGATCGGCTACACGAAACTGGCGATGGGCCCGCTCACGGCCACCGCCACCCTGAGCCACCCCGCCGCCGAGGTCGTGGCCGAGCTGGACGGCGGGGTCCGCCCCGAATTCCCCGTCGCCGTCGTCCTCACCCGCGCGGACGGCGCGGTCACCGGCGAGATGACCGTCGTCTGGACCCTGCGCCCGCATTCCTGATCGCGCCGATCCAGCGGGTAGGCTGCCCGGACATGTGCCCGTGAGTGACATGTCCGGGCAGGATCATGACGGAAGGAACCGCGTTGCACGTCGAGGAGTGGCTCGAGACCATCCCCGCGGTCAGTGTCTATCTCCTGGTGGGGGTGGTCATCGGGCTGGAGAGCCTCGGTATCCCGCTGCCGGGTGAGATCGTCCTCGTCAGTTCGGCGCTGCTCGCCTCCCAGCAGGGCCACATCGATCCGTACATCCTCGGCGCCTGCGCCACGGCCGGCGCGATCATCGGTGACTCGATCGGCTACGCCATCGGCCGCAAGGGCGGCAGGCCGCTGCTCGCGTGGGCGGGCGCGAAGTTCCCCAAGCACTTCGGCGAGTCCCAAGTGGCGCTGGCGGAGCGGTCGTTCGAGAAGTGGGGCATGTGGGCCGTCTTCTTCGGCCGGTTCATCGCGCTGCTGCGGATCTTCGCCGGGCCGCTCGCCGGTGTCCTGCGCATGCCGTACTGGAAGTTCCTGATCGCCAACGTGCTCGGCGGCATTGTCTGGGCCGGTGGCACCACCGCCGTCATCTACACGCTGGGCGTGGTGGCCGAGGCATGGCTGAAGCGCTTCTCCTGGCTCGGACTGCTGCTCGCCGTACTGCTCGGTGTCGCCTCGATGCTCATCGTGAAGAACCGCGCCAAGAAGGCCGGGGAGCAGGCGGAGAGCGAGAAGAAGGCGGAAGGCGAGAAGAAGACGGAGAGCGGGGAGACGGCGACGGCGGCGGATCAGGCTCAGGCCGAACCCGTCTCCGCCGCCGCCACCCCCGCCGACTGAGGAGCCCGTCCGCGGGTCACTGCACGACGGGCGTGAACATCACCGGCAGCGAGGTCAGCCCCCGCATCAGGATGGACGGGCGCCACGTCAGCTCGTACGGCTCCACCGCCAGCACCACGTCGGGCAGCCGCTCAAGCAGCGTCTCCACCGCCGTACGGGCGATGACGTCCGCGAGCAGCGGACCGGGGTACGGACAGCGGTGCTCCCCGTTGCCGAACGACAGATGCGCGGAGTTCTCCGCGCCGATGTGCCCCTCCGGCCAGATCTGCGGATCGGTGTTGGCCGCCGCCAGCCCCAGCACCAGACAGTCGCCCGCCCTGATGTGCTGGCCGCCGAGCCGGGTGTCGCGCACCGCCCAGCGGCCGATGTAGTTCTGCATCGGCGTGTCCAGCCAGAGCACCTCGTTGAGCGCCTGCCCCACGCTGAGCCGGCCGCCGGACACATTGAGCGCGAACCGGTCGTCGGTCAGCAGCAGCCGCAGGGTGTTGCAGATCCAGTTCGTGGTCGGCTGCTGCGCGGCGGCGATAAGGGTGATCAGGTCCTGGACGGTCTCCTCGTCCGTCAGCCCGGCCGGATGAGCCAGTATCCGCGACGCGAGGTCCGGGCCGGGAGCGTTCCGCTTGTCCTTCACCAGCCGCTCGATCCGCTCCTGCGCCCGCAGATACGCGGCGACCGGGTCGTCGCTCTCGGCCGCGTCCAGCGAGATCCGCAGGTCCCGTACGAGGTCCTCGGTGTCCTGGCTGTCGGGCGACATCCCGCAGAGCTGGACCACGGCGCGCATCGGCAGCGCGTGCGCGTACGTGTCCATCAGCTCGGCCCGGCCGCTGCCGGCGAAGGTGTCGATGAGCCCCTCGGCCAGCTCCCGGCAGAGCTGCGCCAGCTCGAACTGGTCGACCGTCTCCAGCGCCTCGGTGATCACCCCGGCCCGCCGCTGGTGCTCCGCGCCCTCCGCGAACAGCACGGAGGGCTGATGCGCCAGGAACGGCTTCATCGGCCAGTCCTCGGGGATGGTCTCCCACTGGTTCCAGCGCCGCGAGTCCCGGGCGAACAGCTCGTCGTGGCTGGTGACATACGTGACCTCGGTGTAGCCGAGCACCAGCCAGGCAGGGATGCCCCCGTCCAGGACGACGGGGGCGATCGAGCCGTGCTCCGCCCGCAGCGCCCGGTACAGCTGGGTGGGGGTCTGCTGGTGGTCGAGACCGCTCAGCAGCGGCGCCCGCGTGTGCGCCGGACATCCCGGGGGAGGGGATGGCTGCCCGGCGGCGGGGGCGGATCCTTCGGGTTCTTCGGGGTCGGTCATGGTGTCAGCTCCCTGGCCACGGCCAGTTCGTAGAGGTGGTCCACGAGGGTGATCAGCACGTTCTTGCCCGACGCGCGCACCCGCGCGTCGCAGTCGATCAGCGGTACGTGCGCGGGCAGCGAGAGCGCCTGCCGGATCTCCGCCAGCGAGAAGGCCGAGACGTCGTCGTCGAACCGGTTGACCGCGACCACGAAGGGCGTCCGGTGGTGTTCGAGCCGGTCGACCGCGTACCACGACTCGCTCATCCGCCGGGTGTCGACCAGGACGACCGCGCCCAGCGTCCCCGAGAAGAGCCGGTTCCACAGGAACCAGAACCGCTCCTGCCCGGGCGCCCCGAAGAGATAGAGCACCATCCGGTCGTTGAGGCTGATCCGGCCGAAGTCGAAGGCCACCGTGGTGGTGGTCTTGGTGGTCAGCCCGGCCGTCTCGTCGACGCCGATACCGGCCTGGGTCATCACCTCTTCGGTGTTGAGCGGCCTGATCTCGCTGACCGAACGGACGAGGGTGGTCTTGCCGACCCCGAACCCGCCCACGATGACGATCTTCAGACCGGTCTCCGCGGCGGCGGGCAGCGGGGTACGGCGGGCGGGGAGTTCAGAGGTTGCGGAGTCCATGGAGCACCTCCTTCAGGAGAGCGGAATCGGGCATGTCGGCGACGGAGCGCGCGGCGCGCGGATGCCGGGCGGTGATCCGGCCCGTCGCGAGCAGGTCGCCGAGGAGGATCCGGACGACCGTCACCGGCAGGTTCAGCTCCGCGGAGATCTCGACGACCGCGGTGGGGTGACGGCACATCTCAAGGATCCGGACATGCTCCGACTGCATCCCCGGCGCCGGTTCGCACTCGCCGACGATCAGGGTGACGAGGTCGAACGAGGTGTCGTCGACCCGGCTGCGGCCGGCGGTGACGGTGTACAGCCGATCGGGATCCCCGGTGTCGACGGGCCGCCGGGTCATGACGGAGAACTCTCCGGGACCGCGTTGCGCGGCGCGGCCCGCAGATGTTCACCGATCTGCTCGATCAGCTCGGTCATCTGATGCCCCACCACCCCGGGGTCCGCGCCGTCCTCGGCGACGACGGCGAGATGCGCGCCGATACCGGCCTCGACGATGAAGAGCAGCCCGCCGTGGAATTCGGTCATCGAGTGCCGTACTCCGCCGCTGCCGTTGCCGAACTCGACCGAGGCGCCCTGCGCGAGCGCCTGGATGCCCGAGCAGATGGCCGCCAGCTGATCGGCCTGGTCGAGGGTGAGATGGCGGCTCCAGCAGAGCTTGAGCCCGTCACGGGAGAGGACCAGCGCGTGCCGGGTGCCGGGGGTGCGTTCCAGCAGGCTCTCCAGGAGCCAGGTCAGGCTGTTGTCAGTGGTCTGCATGGTGGGTGGGGCGGGTGGCCCCGGGTAACCAGGTCACCTGCCCTTTTCTCCAATCTGACGTTCTCGGTGAGTGGGGGCGTCCCGCCGTGGCGGGGGCGCCTGCGCCGGTCATGACGGCATCCCGGACAGCGGTCATGACGGCGTCCCGGACGGCCCGTCGGAGGACCGGCGCGCCCTGCTCCGGTGGAAGGCGCCGAACTGCGAGCCCGCGTCGCGGCCGGCCCCCGTACCGTCGTCCTCCGACCGGGTGCCGGGCAGCGGCCGGTCCCGGTCGGCCGCCGCCATGGTCCGGCCCGGCGGGCGTACCGGCAGGCCGTTGGGGGTGGCCACCCGCGGACCGGCGCCCGGCGCGGCAGGGACGGGCGGTCCCCAGTCGGCCACCGGGACCGGAGGTGCCTCGGGTGCCGGGGCGCGGTACGCGGCGGGAGAGACCCGCGGTACGGGCGGTGAGGGCATCGTCGTCTCCGGGTCCGGTCGCCGCAGGGACTGCTCCGGAGGCATGCCGCGCTGCTGGGCGAGGAGCGGGGGCGGGACGAGCACCACGACGCCCGTCCCCCCGCGTGACGAGGGCCGGTAGTTGACGCTGATGTGGTACTTGGCGGCCAGCCGGCCGACCACGGCGAGACCGAGCCGGGTGCTCCGCAGATACGCCAGGTCGGTGACGCGGCCCGACACGGACTCCTCGGCCCGGCGCATCGCGGCGGTGGCCATCTTGAGGCCGCTGTCCTCGATGGTCACCACGATGCCCGCGGTGCGCTCCTCCACATACACATGGACCTCGTCGATCGGCGGCGAGAAGTTCGCCGCGTTGTCCATGAGTTCGGCCAGCAGGTGCATCACGGGTTCCGCGGCGAACCCGGCGATGGCCGCCGTGCTGGAGCAGTGCAGCCGGACCCGCTGGTACGCGGCGATCCGGCCCACGGCGCCGCGCAGGATGGACTCCATCCGGATCGGCTTGTTCCAGGACCGGCTGGGCCGGCCGCCCATCAGCAGCGCGAGCCGGTCGGTGAGCAGCCCGAGCTGGGAGGTGTTGTGGTCGAGCCGCAGGAGGTCGCCGAAGACCTCCTCGCCGTGCCGGTCCTGCATCTCCCGCAGATCGGCCAGCATGCTGACGGCCTTCGCCTGCACCCGGCTGAGCGCCTTGGCGCTGGCCATCTGCGCGGCGATCGCCCGTCGCTCGCTGAGCGCGAAGTCCCTGACCACCGTGTCCACCAGCACCCGCAGCCGGGGATCCGCGGGCGGATCGACGGTCGCGAGCACGGTGTCGGCGGAGCCGCCGGAGCGCAGCCCGTCGAGTGCGGCGGGGAGCGTCCTGGTGGTCAGCGCGTCCAGGTCGTCGGCGGCCTTCTTCAGCTGCTCCACGGCCGCTTCCCGCGACTCCTCCGCCCGCACCGCGCGCGTCTCGGAGAGGGCCACCTCGGCGGCGAAGACCTCCAGGACCCGGCGGAGCCGGTCGTCGGACGGCGAGGGGGCCGCGGCCAGCGCCTCCTGGTCGCTCGCGCCGTCCCTGAGCCGCTTGACCACCGCGGGCAGCGTGACGTTGAGCAGCTGTGCGGAGTCCGCGCCGACCTGGGTCAGCAGCGTCCGCGCGGTCCTGCTCTCGCTCTCCCGTACGGCCGCGCCGCGCCGGCCGCGCCGCAGCAGCAGCGCGGTGGTGACGACGGTGACCACCAGGAC
This sequence comes from Streptomyces sp. NPDC093109, assembly GCF_040701725.1. Taxonomy (NCBI): domain Bacteria; kingdom Bacillati; phylum Actinomycetota; class Actinomycetes; order Kitasatosporales; family Streptomycetaceae; genus Streptomyces; species Streptomyces sp. NPDC093109. The sequence goes on along the minus strand of NZ_JBFBEZ010000075.1, from coordinate 12,322 downwards.
GGCCCAGGCGACGGCGGCGGTGGCGGCGACCCAGGTGCGCGTCGCCACCGGCGCGACCACCGTCACCGCGGCCCCGGCGGCGCCCGCCACGACCAGCAGCGTCAGGGGGAGGGTGAGTGACAACGGCCGTGCTTCGCGTATACGGCGCGGTCGGGGGGCGACAGGCACTGACATTCCGCGGTCCCTCGTACTTGAGTGCGGTGGGGGAGTCTCGACTGCGGGGTGCGCGACCGACCCGGCGGGCCGACCGCACCTCATGAGGCGCTCATGCTGCCACGCGAGAACGCGCCGGAAGCCTCCTGACGGCCGGAGCCCACACAACGGGGGATTTCGCCCCGAAGTAACCCACCGGCGCCCGGTGACGTGGTAAGCAGAGGGCGCCTTCGGCCGCCGGTCATACGAGCTGATTCCGGACCCGTGGGGTGAACGTCACAGCACGTGGGCGCGGCTGTCGGGGGCCCCGCCGACTACGGTGTGCGCGTGCCGAAGAAGCCGAACAGCAACGCGTTCACCTCGCTGACCGCATGGCGGCGCTCGCTCGCCTCACGCGCCGTCCAGCGCGGCTGGCGCTGGGTCCAGGAGACGGGCGCGGTCAGCGCCGAGCGGCCCGGCCGGCTGCGCTTCCGGCGGATCGGCCCCGGCACCCGGCTCGCCTTCCCGCAGGGCACCGTCTTCGGCGAACCGTGGATCGAGCTGGGCGACCACTGCGTCATCGGCGAACAGGTCACCCTCACCGCCGGCATGATGCCCGGCCTCGACCTCGGCCCCGACAAGGTCCTGACCCTGGGCGACGGCGTGGTCCTCGGCCGCGGCAGCCATGTCATCGCCGATACGACGGTGACCATAGGCCCTGACACGTACTGCGGCCCCTACGTCTACATCACGTCGACCAATCACAGTTACGACGATCCGAAAACCCCCGTCGGCAAGCAGTGGCCCCGAGCGGAACCGGTGGAGATAGGCCCCGGCTGCTGGCTCGGCACCGGCGCGGTGATCCTCCCCGGCGCCCGGCTCGGCCGGAACGTCGTGGTCGCCGCCGGATCCGTCGTCCGGGGAACCGTCCCCGACCACGCCGTGGTGGCCGGCGCGCCCGCCAGGATCGTCCGCAGCTGGGAGGGGGAGCGGGGCTGGCAGCCGCCGCTGCGCACCCCCGCGCCGGTGCCGATCCCGGAGGGGGTCACCCCCGAACAGCTGCTCGCCCTGGGGGAGTTGCGCCCCGACGCCTGACAGGCCGACGCGCGGCGGCGGTCCTCGCAGTACAGTGCGCTGAACGGCCGGGTGCACCATGTCGTAGTCCGCCGGAATGTGTTGAACCTCGCGAACATGGACGGAATGTGTCGGACCTCGACCAGCTCACCCAGTCACTCGCCCGCAATCTGAAGCGCTGGCGCGGTGAACGGGGCTTCACGCTCGACGCCCTCGCCACCCGCGCGGGGGTCAGCCGCGGCATGATCATCCAGATCGAGCAGGCCCGCACCAACCCCAGCGTCGGCACCACCGTCAAACTCGCCGACGCGCTCGGCGTCTCCCTCGCCACCCTCCTCGACTTCGAGCAGGGCCCCCAGGTCAGGGTCGTCCCCGAGTCCGAGGCCGTACGGCTGTGGTCCACCGAGGCGGGCAGCCGCGCCATGATGCTCATCGGCACCGACGCCAGGGGCCCGGTCGAGCTGTGGTCCTGGACGCTGGCGCCGGGCGACGCCTTCACCTCCGACCCCCACCCGCCCGGCACGACCGAACTGCTCCGGGTCACCGCCGGCGAGCTGACGCTCGTCGTCGACGGCACACCCCACGCCGTGCCCGCCGGAGCCTCCGCCACCTTCGAGGCGAACGTCCCGCACAGCTACCGCAACGACGGCACGGAACCGACCGAGATGATCATGTCCGTCGCCATCCCGCCCGCCCGCTGAGAACGACTGGCGGACGCCGCGCGTACGGCTGTTACGGTGACGCCATGCGCGCGCCCATCGGAGACTTCGACCACGCCCGACCCGCACCGGAGTGCCTCGACCTGCTGACCGCGCCCGTCGCCGACGCCGTACGCGACTGGCGCGGTGACGTCCCCGCCGACCAGCTGATCTTCGTCGACACCGACCCGGAGCTGGCCGACACCGCCGTCTTCGCCGCGCACTACGGCCCCCGGCTGCTCGACCAGTCCGCCAACTGTGTCGTCGTCGCGGGCAAGCGCGGCGGCGAGACCACCCTGGCGGCGTGCGTCGTGCTCTCGGCCACCCGGGTCGACGTCAACGGAACCGTCCGCAAGCAGCTCGGCGCCCGCAAGGCGTCGTTCGCGCCCATGGACACCGCCGTCGGCGAGACCGGCATGGAGTACGGCGGTATCACCCCGATCGGGCTGCCCGCCGCTTGGCCGCTGTTCGTCGACTCCGCCGTCCTCGACACCGAATGGGTCCTGCTCGGCAGCGGTCGCCGCCGCGGCAAGCTCATCGTCCCCGGCAAGGCACTCGCCGGGCTGCCGGGCGCGGTCGTACTGGAGGGCCTGGGCGTCTGAGCGGCGCCCCCGCTCAGCTCCCCAGCCGCGGGATTTCGATGGCCGGGCAGCGATCCATCACCATGGCCACACCGGCGGCGCGCGTCCGCTCGTACGCCTGCGCGTCGACCACCCCGAGCTGGAACCAGACGGCCCGCGCGCCGATCCCCACCGCCTCGTCCGCGACCGCCCCGGCCAGCGCGCTGTTCACGAACACGTCCACCACGTCCACCGGGAACGGGATCTCCGCGAGCGAGGCGTAACCGCGCTCGCCGTGCACCGTCTCCGCCTTCGGATGCACCGGCACCACCCGCTTCCCGAACCGCTGGAGCACGGCGGCGACACCGTACGCCGCCCGCGCCGGATTGGTGGACAGCCCCACCACGGCCCAGGTGTCCCCGGTCCCGGTCAGGATCGAACGGACCGTCTCGTCGTCCGCGTACGTCTCTGTGCCCATGTCGGGGCAACGGCCCGGGGGCCCGCGCCATTCCCGCGGCCGGACCCGGGCCGGGGCCCGCATAGGGTGGCCGGATGCAGGAGCAGTACCGCACCGTCGCCCACGCCGGCACCCACGAGACCGAGATCAACCGGTCCCGCTTCCTGTGCGCGCTCGCCCCCGTCGCCACGGAGACCGAGGCCCAGGAGTTCATCGCCCGCGTCCGCGCGGAGCACCCGGCCGCCACCCACAACTGCTACGCCTACGTCCTGGGCGCCGACGCCTCCGTCCAGAAGGCCAACGACGACGGCGAACCCGGCGGCACCGCGGGCCTCCCGATGCTCCAGATGCTGCTGCGCCGCGAGGTGCGCTACACGGCCGCCGTCGTCAGCCGCTACTACGGCGGGATCAAACTCGGCGCGGGCGGTCTGATCCGGGCGTACGGCGGAGCGGTCGGCGAAGCCCTCGACACCGTCGGCACCCTCACCCGCCGCCGCTTCCGCCTCGCCACGATCACCGTCGACCACGCCCGCGCGGGCCGCCTGGAGAACGACCTGCGCGCGACGGGCCGGGAGGTGCGCGAGGTGCGCTACGGCGAGCACGTGACGATCGCCATCGGCCTGCCGGACGCGGAGGTGACGGCGTTCGGGGCGTGGCTGGCGGACGGGACGGCGGGAACGGCGACGCTGGTGCTGGGCGGCGAGGTGTTCGTGTGACGGGCGGTTGTCCCCGACCCGACCCGACCGGCCCCTTCCCGAACCGGTACCACCCACGACCACCGCCCCCGACCGGGAGGTGGAACCGCGATACCTTGGGGGCTTCGGATACTGGGGGAACTCGTGAGGATTCTGCATACGTCGGACTGGCATCTCGGGCGGTCGTTCCACCGGGTCGGCCTGCTCGACGCGCAGGCCGCCTTCCTCGACCACCTCGTCGCCACCGTCCGCACGCACGACGTCGACGTCGTGGTCGTCGCGGGTGACGTGTACGACCGGGCCGTGCCGTCGCTCAGCGCGGTGGAGTTGTTCGACCGGACGCTGCACCGGCTCGCCGACGCGGGGGTGCCGGCCGTGATGATCTCCGGGAACCATGACTCGGCCCGCAGGCTCGGGGTCGGCGCCGGGCTCATGGGCCGCGCGGGGGTTCATCTGCGGACGGATCCGGCGGGGTGCGGCGAGCCCGTGGTGCTGGCGGACCGGCACGGGGACGTGGCGTTCTACGGGCTGCCGTATCTGGAACCGGCGCTGGTACGCGAGGAGTTCGGCGTGGAGGCGGGGCACGAAGCCGTGCTTGGCGCGGCGATGGAGCGGGTACGGGCCGACCTCGCCGGGCGCCCGGCAGGGACGCGGTCGGTGGTGCTCGCGCACGCGTTCGTCGTGGGGGGCGTGGCGAGCGAGAGCGAGCGGGACATCACGGTCGGGGGCGTGGCGTCCGTACCGGCGGGAGTGTTCGACGGAGCCGACTACGTCGCGCTGGGGCATCTGCACGGCGCGCAGACGATCACGGAGCGGGTCCGGTACTCGGGGTCGCCGCTCGCGTACTCGTTCTCGGAGGCGACGCACCGCAAGACGGTGTGGCTGGTGGAGCTGGGGCAGGACGGCACGGTCGGCGCCGAGCGGATCGACTGCCCGGTGCCGCGCGCGCTGGCGCGGATCCGGGGGAGGCTGGACGATCTGCTGGCGGATCCGGGGCTGGCGCGGCACGAGGAGTCGTGGGTGGAGGCGACGCTCACGGACGCGGCCAGGCCGTACGAGCCGATGGCGCGGCTGACGGAGCGGTTCCCGCACACACTGAGCCTGGTCTTCGACCCCGAGCGCGGGGAGGACGACCCGCTCGCCTCGTACGCCCAGCGGCTGGCGGGCCGTACCGACCAGCAGATCGCGGAGGACTTCGTGGCGCACGTACGGGGCGGGACGGGCCCGGACGGGCCGGAGCGGGCGGTGCTGCGGGGCGTCCTCGACGAGGTACGGGTCGACGCGTCGGTGCGCGAGGTGACTCCGTGAGGCTGCACCGGCTGACCCTGACGGCCTTCGGGCCCTTCGCGGCGACACAGGAGGTGGACTTCGACGCGCTGTCCGCCGCCGGGCTCTTCCTGCTGCACGGTCCGACGGGCGCGGGCAAGACCTCGGTGCTCGACGCGGTGTGCTACGCGCTGTACGGCGCGGTGCCGGGCGCCCGGGAGAGCCCCGGCGTTGTGCTGCGCAGCGACTACGCGGAGGCCGGGACCGCGACCGAGGTGACGCTCGAACTGACCGTCGCCGGAAGGCGGTTGGAGTTCACGCGGCGGCCCGCGCAGTCGCGCCCCAAGAAGCGGGGCACCGGGCTCACCACGGAGAAGGCGCGGAGCGAGCTGCGGGAGTACGACGCGGAGGCCGGCGGCTGGCGCGGGGTGAGCCGGTCCCACCAGGAGATCGGCGAGGAGGTCGCCCAGCTGCTGGGGATGAACCAGGAGCAGTTCTGCCAGGTGGTGCTCCTGCCGCAGGGCGAGTTCGCGCGGTTCCTGCGGGCCGGCGCGGAGGCGCGCGGCAAGCTGCTCGGCAGGCTCTTCGACACGCGGAGGTTCGCGGCGGTCGAGGAGCGCCTCGCCGAGCTGCGCCGCGCGGCCGAGCAGCGGGTACGGGCCGGGGACGAGCGGCTGCTCGGGGTCGCGCAGCGCATCGCGCAGGCGGCGGGCGGCGGTCTCGCGCCGCCGGAGGGACGGCCGGGCGAGGCGGGGCTGGCCGCCGCCGTGCTGGAGTGGGCGGCGCTGGCGCGCTCCGAGGCCCAGGAGCGGTACGACATCGCGGAGTTGGGCCTGACGTCGGCGGAGGCCAGGCAGCTGGCCGCGCGGCAGGCGCTGGAATCCGCGCGTGAACTGGCCGACGCACAGCAGCGGTTCGCGGAGACACTGCGGCGGGAGGAGGCGCTCGAAGAGCGCCGGCCCGCGTACGAGGAGGCCGAGGCCCTGCTGAAGCGCGCCCACCGGGCGGAGCTGGTGGCCCCGGCGCTCGCCCTGCGCGACGACGCGGAGCGCGCCCACCGGGCGGCGGAGGGGGCGCGCGAACGCGCCCGGAACCTCCTTCCGGCGGGCTTCGCGGAGGCCGGCGCGGAGCAACTGGCCGTGCTGGAGCGGTCGATGAGCCAGGAGCTGGGCGCCCTCGACGCGGCGCGGCGCACGGAGGAGCGTGACGAGGAGATCGGCCGGGAGCTGACCGCGCTGGACCGGCAGGCCAGGGTCGACGAGGAGAGCCTTACGGAGTCGGCGGAGTGGCTGGCCGGCTGGGACTCCCAACGGGCGCGTCTCCAGCACCGTCTGACGGAGGCTCAGGAAGCGGTGGTCACGTCCGGGCGCCTTGCCGAGCAGCTCGGACCCGTCCGTGGGCAGCTCGAAGCGGCCCGTCGCCGTGATGCCCTCGAAGCCGCTCTGGCGGGGGCGTGGGAGCGGCTGAACGGCGCCGAAGTCCGGGTCAACGAGGCCCGGGAGAGCTGGCTCGACCTGCGGGAACGGCGGCTGCGGGGCATGGCGGCCGAGCTGGCGGCCCGGCTCGCCGACGGTGCCCCCTGCGAGGTCTGCGGCTCCGCGGAGCACCCCGCGCCCGCCCGGGCCGCCGAAGGGCAGGTGGACCCGGCCGCGGAGGACGCGGCGCTCACCGCGTACGGCACGGCCGAGGAAGCACGGAACGCGGCGCGGAACGCGCACACGGCCGTACAGGAGGAGCACGCGACGGCCGGCGCCCGGGCAGGTACGGAGACGGCCGCCGAACTCGCCTCGCTCGCCACGGGGTTGGAGCACCAGTACACGGAGGCCCGACGCCTCGCCGCCGGGACGCACGCGGTCCGGGAGGCCCTCGCGCAGGCCGAGCGCGAGCACACGAACCGGCTCGAAGCGCAGCGCGAGGTGCGGGACCGGATGGCCGCCCGTACCTCGACGCGTGAGGCGCTCGAAGCCGAACAGGCAAGGAACCGGGGGGAGTTGGACCGCGCCCGAGGAACCGCAGCCAGCGTCGCCGAGCGCGCCGGGCAACTCGCCGAGCGGATCGGCCTGCTCGCCGGTGCCGCCGAGTCCGTACGCGCCGTCGAGAACACCGCGCTCGCGCTGAAGGAGGCCGACGGCCGGCTCGCGAACGCCGCGTTCCGGGCCGGGTTCGACACACCCCTGGCCGCCGCCGAGGCCCTCCTCCCCGACCGCGACCGGAGCGCCGCACAGCACCTGATCGACGTATGGCAGGGGGAGGCCCACGCGCTCGCCGAGCGGCGCCGGGAACCGGCGACCCTGGCCGCCGCCGCGCTTCCGCCCGCCGACACCGAGAAAGCGCAGCAGGCCCACGACACCGCCGAGCGCGCCCTGCGCGCCGCCTCGTCCGCCGTCGCCGCCGCGCGGGAGCGCCGTACCCAACTGGCCGGACTCTCGCGGCAGGCCGCGGCCGAGGTGCGCGGGCTCGGGCCGGTGCGCGCCGAGTACGACCGGGTGGCCCGGCTGGCCGGGCTCACCGCCGGCACCTCCAGCGACAACGCGCGCCGGATGCGCCTGGAGTCGTATGTGCTGGCGGCCCGCCTCGAACAGGTCGCGGCAGCGGCCTCCGTACGGCTCCGGCGCATGTCCTCCGGCCGCTACACGCTGGTCCACTCCGACGCGCGGGCCGGTGGCCGCGGCCGGTCGGGGCTGGGGCTCCAGGTGGTCGACGCGTGGACCGGCCGGGACCGGGACACCGCGACACTCTCCGGCGGCGAGACGTTCTTCGCGTCGCTCGCCCTCGCGCTCGGCCTGGCCGATGTGGTCACGGACGAGGCGGGGGGCGTCCGGCTGGACACGCTCTTCATCGACGAGGGGTTCGGCAGCCTGGACGAACAGGCGCTGGACGAGGTCCTCGACGTACTGGACTCGCTGCGGGAGCGCGACCGCAGCGTCGGCATCGTCAGCCACGTCGCCGATCTGCGCCGCCGGATCCCGGCCCGCCTGGAGATCGTCAAGGACCGGCGGGGCTCGGTGGTCCGGCAGCGCGCGACGGGCTGACGCTCAGACCGCCGCGGCCCGCCGGCGCGCGCGGAGCACGGGGACGAGCACGGACAGCAGCGCGCCCATGACGGCGTACGCGGTGATCACGAGCAGCGGGCCGGTGATGCCGTGGGCACCGAAGTAGACGATGTGGCGCACGGCGTCCGTGCCCGCGCCGTTCGGCAGCGCACCGGAGAGCGCCCGCCAGAACGGCGGAAGCAGGGACGGCTGGTACGCGCCGCCCGCCGACGGATTGCCGAGGACGACGAAGACCAGCACCGTGATCCCGATCCCGATGACCCCGAAGAGCGCCTGGAACGCCATGGTGACCGTCGCCGCCGAGACGACCAGCAGCGCGCCGATGCCCCACAGCGCCAGGAAGTGCCCGGTCAGCGCCCCGAGCACCTGGTCGGCGATGAGCGCCCCGCCCAGCCCTGAGGCGATCGCGTACGGCACGATCGCGCCGAGCCGGAAGACCGCGCGCCGGGCGGTGAGCGGCCGGCTGCCGGAGGCGACGCTGAGCAGGGCCGCGACGAGATAGCCGCCGACGATCCAGCCGATGACGAGGTAGAAGCCGCTGAGTCCGCGGCCGTCACCGGACTGGAGCGGAACGATGTCCTCCGCGGTGACGGTGCGCCCCCGCGTCGCGTCGGCCCGGGTGATCACCGTCGTGACGGCGTCGGCCTCGGCCTTGCCGCCGCCGGACGCCACCAGCAGCGTGTCCTCGGTGCCGCGCGCGTCGACGAGGAGCGCCGCCGAGGTCTCGCCCGTACGCAGCATGTTCTCGGCGGCGGCCCGGGAGGAGACGGCCTCGGCCGTGACCGGTCCGCCGTCGATGCCGTTCAGCGCGGTGACCGTCTCCGCCGAGACCTGCGCGGGGGCGACGACGGCGACCGGGATGCCCTGCGGCTTCGGCGCATGGAAGGCGCCGATGTACGACAGGATGAAGCCGAGTTGGAGCAGAAGGACGCCAACGATGAGCAGTATCGTGCGGAACTGGACGGCGTCCCGCAACTCGCCCCAGAAGCCCTGCGGCTCGGGTCCGGATGAGGCGGGCAGCGGTTCGTCTGGCGTGCTCATGGCGTAGTCCTTCGGTGGGGGAATCATCGAATACGATTATGTATCCGATTCAAAAATGAATCGCAAGTTGGAGTGCGACGATGCCTGCTGCCCCGAACCCGTCCGAAGCCCCCGGAAAGCCGCCCCGCGTCACCAAACGCCGGGCCGAGACCCGCGCGCAGCTGCTCGCCGCGGCGGCGGAGGTGTTCGCGCAGAAAGGGCTCGGCCGGGCCTCGATCGACGACGTGTGCGCACAGGCCGGGTACACGCGCGGGGCCTTCTACTCCAACTTCAAGACCCTCGACGAACTGATCCTCGCGCTCCACGCGGCCCGCGCCACCGAGCTGATCGGCGTGGTGGAGGCCGCCGCGAACGCGGCCGTAGCCGAGCTGAAAGCCACCGCCGACCCGGCCGCCGAGGGCCCCGCCGGGGCGGCGCAGCTGATCGAGGGCGTGACCCGCGTGGTCGCCACGCTCGCCGTCAACCGCGACGCGCACCTTCTCCAGCTGGAGTTCACCGCCCACGCGATCCGCCACCCGGAAGCCGCCGCCGCGTTCGTCACCCACCGGCGCACACTCCGCGAGGCGCTGATCCCGGTCGTCCGCGCGGCGATGCGCAACCTCGGCCACGACCCGGCGGACGCGCAACTGGAGCGCGTCACCCGCGCGATGGTCGCCGTACGGGAGGGGATGACCAGCCAGGAACTCCTGGAACCGGACGACCCGGAACTGCCGCGGCTGCACGAGGCGACGATGGCAGCGGTGTTCGCTGCGCTTGGCTAGGGGGTCTTGGGCTGGGCCCGGTGCGGGTGCTGGCCGGGGGCCGGGGTCCGTCTTGGGCTCGGCCCGGTTCGCACGTGCGGGTTGTTGCCGGGTGCCCCTCCGGGGGCACGTGCCCGGACTGCACGGGCCGCCTCCCGGCGAGGGGCCGTGGTCTCGGGCGTCTTGGGCTCGGCCCGGCGCACACCTGCGGGTTGTCGCCGGGTGCCCCTCCGGGGGCACATGCCCGGACTGCACGATTTACGCCGCGTGGCGGGCCGGACCATACCCGCGGGTCTCGTTCAGCGGCACAAATCGCGCTTTACGTCCGGACACATACCCCCTGCGGTGCCCCCTTCACCGCCCGCACAGACCGTCCGGGCTCGGCCCGGGATGTTTGCGCGCCGGCCGATTGCCGACCGGAGGGGGCCGGGGTCGCAGGAGGTGACGTCCCCGGATGTAGAGCGTGATTTGTGCCGCTGTACGCGCCCGCAGTCGGCCGACGGAGCCGCACGCGGCGTAAATCATGCATCCGGGGATGCGCCTCCGGAGTGCCCCGGTCCCCGGCACAGGGCCGTACCGGCCGTACCCGCAACGCACCGTCAAAGACCACGGTCCCTCGCCGGGAGGCGATTCCGCCCCGGTCCCCGGCACAGGGCCGCACCGGCCGCACCCCGCACCGCACCGTCAAAGACCACGGCCCCTCGCCGGGAGGCGACCCCGTCGGGAGGCTAGAGACGTGACAGTTCGTCCACCAGGTCGTCCAGCCCCAGCGACCCCTGCGACAGCGCCGCCATGTGCCACGCCTTCGCGTCGAAGGCGTCGCCATGCGCCTTGCGGGCGTTCTCACGGCCGAGGAGCCACGCGCGTTCGCCCAGCTTGTAGCCGATCGCCTGGCCCGGCATCGACAGGTAGCGGGTGAGTTCGCTCTCGACGAAGTCCGCCGGGCGTCCGCTGTGGTTGCCGAAGAACTCCTGGGCCAGCTCGGGGGTCCAGCGCTCGCCCGGGTGGAAGGGGGACTCCGCCGGGATGTCCAGTTGCAGATGCATCCCGATGTCCACGATCACCCGGCAGGCACGCATCATCTGCGCGTCCAGGTAGCCGATCCGGCGCTCCGCGTCCGGCAGGAAGCCCAGTTCGTCCATGAGGCGCTCCGCGTAGAGCGCCCAGCCCTCCGCGTTGGCGCTGACCTGGCCGACCGACGCCTGGTAGCGGGAGAGCTGGTCGGCGACGTGGGTCCACTGGGCGATCTGGAGGTGGTGTCCTGGCACGCCCTCGTGGTACCAGGTCGAGACCAGGTCGTAGACCGGGAAGCGGGTCTCGCCCATGGTCGGCAGCCAGGTGCGGCCGGGGCGGGAGAAGTCCTCGGAGGGGCCCGTGTAGTAGGGGGCGGCGGCGCCGCCGGGCGGGGCGATGCGGGATTCCACCGTCCGTACGCGGGGGGCGAGTTCGAAGTGGGTGCCGTCGAGCGCTTCGATCGCCTCGTCCATGAGGCTCTGGAGCCACTCCCTGACTTCCTCTACGCCCTCGATGTGCTTGCCGTGCACGTCGAGATGGGCGAGCGCCTCCCAGGGGCCGGCGCCCGGCAGGATCTTCTCGGCCTCGGTGCGCATTTCGGCGAGCAGCCGGTGGTACTCGGACCAGCCGTACGCGTACGCCTCGTCGAGGTCGAGGTCCGTGCCGTTGAAGAAGCGTGCCCAGCGGGCGTAGCGCTCCCGGCCGACGGTGTCGGGCGCGTCCTCGACGGCCGGGGCGTATACGTCGCGCATCCAGTCGCGCAGCTCCGCGACGGCCGCGGTGGCGGCGCCGGCCGCGGAGTCCAGTTCGGCGCGGAGCGACGCGGGGCCGTCCGAGGCGAACTCCTCGAACCAGCCGCGGACTCCGTGGCCGTCGCCCGCCCACTCGGTGAGCTGTTCGACGAACGTCGCGGTGGGCCGCGGGCCGCCGGGCAGTTTGCGCTCCAGTCCGAGGGCGAGCGAGGCGCGGTATCCGGCCAATGCGGCGGGCACGGCGCGCAGCCGGTCCGCGAGGGCCGCCCAGTCCTCCTCGGTGTCGGCCGGCGTCACGGTGAACACCTCGCGGACATGGTGCGCGGGCGAGTGCAGATTGCTGACGACGCGCAGTCCTTCCTCGGCGTCGTGGACGGCGAGTTCGGCGGTCAGGCGCTCGCGCAGCAGTCGGCCGCAGCGCCGCTCGGCCTCGCTGTCCGCGCCCGGCAGGGTCTCCGCCTCGTCGAGCCGTGCGAGGGTGGCGCGGCCGAGGTCGGCGAGGGCCTGCTGCCCGGCGGGGGAGAAGTCGGGGAGGCGGCGGGAGGATTCCGCCACCCCGAGATAGGTGCCGGTGATGGGGTCGAGTTCGATGAGTGCGTCGACGTACGCGTCGGCGACCTGGCGGGGCAGTGCGCTGCCGTTGGTGTCTGACATACGGCCATCTTCCCCAAGGGAAGTCCCTCGTCACACGGGTTTGCCGGGCCGTATTCCCGGCATTGGCCGAATCCGGTCGGTCCTGGTCGGTCCTAGGGCCTGTGTGGGGTTGTGATCTGGATCAGGGAGCGGGGCGTGGTGCGTGCGATCGCAAGGCGCCGAGAGGCCCTCGTAGCGGAGCTACTA
>NZ_JBFBEZ010000074.1:0-21341 GCF_040701725.1 Streptomyces sp. NPDC093109 | reverse complement strand
CTAGTAGCTCCGCTACGAGGGCCTCTCGGCGCCTTGCGATCGCACGCACCACGCCCCGCTCCCTGATCCAGATCACAACCCCACACAGGCCCTAGCCGGTACGTACACCGCCCGGTACGTACCCGAGGCGGCCCTCAGCCGAGCAGCGCCGCGATCACCACCAGGACCGGGACCGACGCCACCGTCGACAGCAGAATCGATTCGCGCGCGAGCCGCTCGCCGACCCGGTAGCGCGAGGCGTACGTATAGAGGTTCTGGGCGGCGGGCAGCGCCGAGGTGACCACGACATCGAGCAGCGCCGCGCCGTGCAGCCCGAAGACGCCCGCCCCCAGCGCCCAGGCCGCCGCAGGCATGCCCACGGCCTTCAGCCCGGCCGAGAGCAGCACGGCGAACCGGTCGGGGCCCCGGCCCGGCAGCGCGCTGCCGCACAGGGAGATCCCGAAGGCCAGCAGCACCGCGGGCACCGACATGTTGCCGATCAGGACCAGCGGATCGAGTACGGGCCCGGGCACCGTCCAGCCGGCCGCAGCGACGAGCACGCCCAGCAGCGAGCTGGCGCCCACCGGGTTACGGAGCGGGGTGGTCACCCGCTGCCAGACCGAACGTTTCTCCGCGCCGCCCGACAGGTCGAGCACCGTCAGCGCGATCGGGGTGGCGACGAGCTGCTGGAAGAGCAGGACGGGCGCCACCAGCGAGGCGTCGCCGAGCACGTACACCGCGATCGGGATGCCCAGGTTGCCGGCGTTCACATAGCTGGAGCAGAGCGCCCCGATCGTGCTGCGCCCCACGTCCCAGCGGCGGACCAGGGCGACCGCGAGAAACGCCCCGGCCGCCGCCGCGGTGCTGATGGCGGTGATCAGCAGCCTGCTGGAGAGGATCACCGACAGGTCGGCCCGGGCGAGCGTGGTGAACAGCAGGGCGGGCGTGGCGACATGGAAGGCCAGCTTGGTGAGCACCTCACGGCCGTTGTCCCCGAGATACCGGCGCCGCCCGATGACGTAGCCGACGCCGATGACCACCGCGATGACGGCGAATCCGGTCAGAACTCCCTGCACGGCATGTTCCCGTCAGGTGAAGCGGCGGCGGTCGGCGGCGGCGCGAATAGATGGATCATGCAGCCACTTTTACGGGGAACGGCGCGCGGGGTCAACGTGATCTCGCGCACCGGTACGGGATCGCCCCGCCGCCTCCCTCAGCGCGCTTCGCCCGTCGCGACCTGCCCCTGGACGGGGGCGGCTGCCGCCGCACCGGAGCCCGAGCCGGAGCCCGCGTCGGCCGCCCCGTTGCCCGGCCGTCGTATGAACGCGACTCCCAGCGCCGCCAGGATGGAGGCCGCCGCGAGCCCGTACAGCCCGCCGTTCGTCGTGCCGGTGGTGTCCTTGAGATAGCCGAAGAGCGTGGGGGAGACGAAACCGCCCAGGTTGCCCAGGGAGTTGACGACGGCGAGCCCCGCCGCGGCGATCTTGAGATCGAGCCCGGACTGCGCCATCGGCCAGAACAGGGTGGCCGCGCACTTCCCGCCGATCGCGGCCAGGGTGATGGCGAGCAGCCCGAACCAGGGGGAGCCCATGGTGGCGAGGAAGGCGCCGGTGGCCGACAGGACCAGGGCGATCGCCAGATACGGACGGCGGTCGGGGACCCGGTCGGTGAAGTGGCTCATCGAGTACATGGCGATGACCGCGCAGATCCACGGGATGGCGGAGAGCAGCCCGATCTGGAAGGGCGAGAGCCCGCCGATCTCGGCGACCAGGCTCGGCAGCCAGAACGTGATCGCGTACCCGGTGAGGGCCATCGCGAAGAACACCCCGGTCAGCAGCGCGACCTGGGGATGGATCAGCAGCTTGAAGCGCGACACCTTGGGGGCCCGGGCGCGGGCCGCCTGGTCCCGGGCGACCGCCGCGCTCAGCGCCTCCTTCTCCTCGTCCGTCAGCCAGCGGGCCTCGCCGATACGGGAGACGAGGAAGAATCCTGCGACGATCCCGACCACGATGGAGAAGGCGCCTTCGAGCGCGAACATCCAGCGCCAGCCCGCGAATCCGCCCAGCCCGTGCAGCTCAAGCAGGGCGCCGGTGATCGGGCCGGTGACGATGTAGGCCGTGGCGGAGCCGCCCAGGAAGATCGCGCTCGCCCGGCCGCGGCTGGAGTCGGGCAGCCACTGGGTGAAGTAGAGGAGCACACCGGGGAAGAAGCCGGCCTCGGCCACACCGAGGACGAACCGCAGGACGTAGAACGTCGTCACGTTGTGGATGAAACACATCGCCACGATCACCAGACCCCAGGTGATCATGATGCGGGTCAGCCAGACCCGGGCGCCGAAGCGCTCCATCAGCATGTTGCTCGGCACCTCGAAGAGGGCGTAGCCGATGAAGAACAGGCCCGCGCCGAGGCCGTAGGCGGTGGCGCTCACACCGACATCCGCGCGCAGCTCGTTCTGGACGAAGCCCACGTTCGTCCGGTCCATCTGGTTGACCAGGAGCATCAGGACGAGAATGGGCAGCATGCGGCGGAGGAACTTGCCGACCGCACGGCTCTCTGCGTCCGGCTCGCTCCCGGCGGGGTTCCCGGGAGCGTTCCCGGGACTCCTCGCCGGTGGCTTCTTCGCTGGGGGCTGCGGGACCATCGTTGTCTCCCACCTTCGGCGCACTGAACGTTGTTTATGTATGTGAACATCTGTCACACGAGTGGTCACGTTACGGACGCGTGTTCGTCGGGTCAATGGCTTGTTCCCGGAAATCCACCGCATGCTCGCAGGGTGCCGGACGGGTGCCCGCCGGGTGCTTGACGGGCTTCGCGACGGGTTTTAGGTTGGCTGACGGTTATATGTGTATGGATAGCTTTCACGTATATGAACGGAGTCTTATGCTTGACGGAGTGCTGTTCTTTCCGGTCACCCCGTTCGCCCCCGACGGCGGCCCACAGCTGGAAGCCCTCGAAGCCCACGTCCGGGCCGGGGTGAGCGCCGGCGCCGGCGCGGTCTTCGCCGCCTGCGGCACCGGTGAGTTCCACGCCCTGTCGGCGGGCGAACACACCGACGTCGTCCGCACCGCGGTGGGCGCGGCGAACGGTACGGTCCCCGTCTACGCCGGAGTGGGCGGCGCCCTCCCCGCGGCCGTCGCCCTCGCCGGGGCCGCGCGCGACAACGGCGCCGACGGGCTGCTCCTGCTGCCGCCGTACCTGGTCAACGCGGACCAGGCCGGACTGGTGGAGTACGTACGGCAGATCGCCGCCGCCACCGAACTGCCGGTCATCGTCTACAACCGCGCCAACGCCCGCTTCGGCCCGGGCGCCGCCGTCGAGGTCGCCGCCATCGACACCGTGACCGGCTTCAAGGACGGCGTCGGGGACATCGAGACCCTGGCCCGTACCGTCGTCGCGATCAGGCAGTCCCTGCGCGCGAGCGGGAAGGCGTTCCAGTTCTTCAACGGCCTGCCCACCGCCGAGGCGACCGTGCCCGCCTACCGGGCCATCGGGGTGCCGCTGTACTCGTCGGCCGTCTTCTGCTTCGCCCCGGAGATCTCCCTCGCGTTCCACCGCGCGGTGACCACCGGCGACGACAAGCTCGTCGACGCCCTTGAGGCCGGTTTCTTCCACCCGCTGGTCGCGCTCCGCGACAAGGTCCCGGGCTACGCGGTCTCCTTGGTCAAGGCGGGCGTACGGCTGCGCGGCCTCGACGTGGGGCCGGTCCGGCCGCCGCTGACGGAGCCCGCGCCGGACGACCTCCGTGAACTCGCCGCGCTCCTGGAGTGCGGCCTCGACCTGGTGAAGGGTGTCTGACCATGAGCGCGGAACAGCTGCGGATCTCCGCCGTCACCATCACCCCGGTCGCCTTCCGCGACCCGCCGCTCCTCAACTCCGTCGGCGTCCACGAGCCGTATGCCCTGCGCGCCATCGTCGAGGTCCACACCGACGGCGGACTCACCGGCCTCGGCGAGACCTACGCCGACGCCCGCCACCTCGACCGGCTGCGGGCCGTGGCGCAGCGGATCACCGGGCTCGACATCTACGCGACCGAGGAACTGCACCGGCGCGTCGGCGAGGTCATCGCCCGCGTCGGCGGTGTCGGCGGCACCGGGCTGACCGGCATGGTCACCAGCAGCAGCACCGTCGACCGGGTCCACTCCCCGTTCGAGGTCGCCCTGCTCGACATC
The DNA here is from genome assembly GCF_040701725.1 of Streptomyces sp. NPDC093109. Lineage (NCBI taxonomy): Bacteria > Bacillati > Actinomycetota > Actinomycetes > Kitasatosporales > Streptomycetaceae > Streptomyces > Streptomyces sp. NPDC093109. The sequence goes on along the minus strand of NZ_JBFBEZ010000074.1, from coordinate 17,193 downwards.
CAGGGCCAGGCGTGCGGGCGGCCCGTCTCCGACCTCCTCGGCGGCGCCGTGCGCGACGCGGTGCCGTTCAGCGCGTACCTCTTCTACAAGTGGGCCGCCCACCCCGGCGCCGAACCCGACGAGTGGGGCGCGGCGCTGGACGCCGAGGGCATCGTGGCCCAGGCCCGGCGCATGGTCGACCTGTACGGCTTCACCGCGATCAAGCTCAAGGGCGGCGTCCTGCCGCCCGAGGAGGAGATCGAGGCGGTACGGGCGCTGCGCGCCGAGTTCCCGGACCACCCGCTCAGGCTCGACCCCAACGCCGTCTGGTCCGTGCCCACCTCCATCGAGGTGGGCCGGGCGCTCGACGGTGTCCTGGAGTATCTGGAGGACCCCACCCCGGGCATCGAGGGGATGGCCGCGGTGGCGCGCGAGGTGCCGATGCCGCTGGCGACCAACATGTGCGTGGTCGCCTTCGACGAACTCCACCCGTCGGTGGCCGTGAACGCCGTACAGGTGATCCTCTCCGACCACCACTACTGGGGCGGACTGCGCCGCTCCAAGCTCCTCTCCGGCATCTGCGACACCTTCGGCATGGGGCTGTCCATGCACTCCAACTCGCACCTCGGCATCAGCCTCGCGGCGATGACCCATCTCGCGGCGGCCACGCCCAACCTCACGTACGCCTGCGACACCCACTGGCCGTGGAAGACCGAGGACGTGATCGAGCCCGGCGTCCTGACGTTCAAGGACGGTTCGGTGGCGGTGCCCACCGCCCCCGGCCTCGGGGTGACGCTCGACCGCGACGCGCTCGGGACCCTCCACGAGCAGTACCTCTCCAGCGGCCTGCGCAACCGGGACGACACCGGCTACATGCGGACCGTCCACCCGACCTTCCGGGCCACGATCCCGCGCTGGTGACGCCGGTGGCGCCCGTGGGTGCGGACCCCCGGGCGCCACGTGACACCTTTCACGGATCCGGTGGGCATACCGGGGGCGTACGAGGGCATAAGGGCATCCGGGAAGCGGTCCCCCCGATCGCCCTCCGGTGTGGCAGGAGCTATGAACGAACAGATCGTCAGCGGTACGGCGTGCGCGGCCATCGCGGACTCCGTACGGCCGCTGCGCCGGGCCGGCGAGTTCAGCGGCGTTCCCGGCTGTATCGCCGAGGCCCGGCAGCTCGCCGCCCAGTTCCTCCAGCAGCTGGAGGCCGAGTGGCTCGCCGCCCTCGGCGCACGGACGACGGGCGACCTGATGCTCGTCGTCAGTGAACTGGTGACCAACGCCGAACGGCACAGCCACGGCCCGTATCTGCTGGAGCTGGAGGGCACGGACCGGCAGGTGATCGTGACGGTGTACGACAGCAGCCCGGTCCTGCCGCTCCGCTACGAACGGGATCCCGGACGGCTGGGCGGCCACGGTATGGAGATCGTGTACGCCGTCGCCGACGTGCTCACCGCCGAACGGGTGCCGGTCGGCAAGCGCGTCCAGGCGGTGTTCGACCTGGTGCGCCGCCGGGTCACGGCCTGACGCTCCCGCTTCACGGCCTGACACTCCCGCTTCACGCGTGCCCCTTGTAGCACCGCTGCGGGGGCTCTACGATGCGCACCAGGTCATGAAACGTTTCAATGCGCGTGGGCGGGTGAAGGTGTGAGGGACAGCAGCGGGACACGCCGCCGGCCCGCGCCGCTACGGCTCCCGGCGCAGCAGGTACGTGTCCATGATCCAGCCCTTGCGGGCCCGCGCCTCGGCGCGCAGCTCCTCGATCCGGCCCGCGACCTCGGAGAGCCGCCCCGACACGAGGATCTCGTCCGCCGTACCGACGTAGGCGCCCCAGAAGATGACCGGATCCTCCGCCAGGTGACGGAGGAAGGACTGCTGGGCGTCGAGCATCACCACCACGTCGTCCACCCCGTCCGGCCACCCCTCGGCCAGCCGCCGGCCGGTGGTGATCTGCACCGGCGCGCCCACCCGGGTCAGCCCGGTCCGGTGCCGGGCGGCCAGCGCCGAGACACTGCTGATGCCCGGGATCACCTCGTGGTCGAAGCGCACCGCGCCCCGCGCCAGGACCTCGTCGAGGACGGCGAGCGTCGAGTCGTACAGCGAGGGATCGCCCCAGACCAGGAACGCGCCGGTGCCGTCCTCGCCCAGCTCGTCCAGGAACGCGCGCTCGAAACCGGCGGCCCGCCGGGCGCGCCAGTCGGCGACGGCCCCGGGGTAGCCGGCGCCGTCGGCCGCGCGGTCCCGTTCGGGATCGTGGAGCGTGACCAGCCGGTGGCGGGGGCGTCCGGGGCCGGAGCGCCCGTCCCCGAGATACCGGCGCAGGATCGCGTGGCGCGCCTCGGCGAGATCCGCCTTCTCGGCGCCCTTGTCGAGCAGGAAGAACACGTCCACCCGCCGGAGCGCCTCGACCGCCTGCACGGTCAGCTGGTCCGGGTCGCCCGCGCCGATGCCGATGACACTGATCTTTCTCATCCCACCGAGTCTGCCCCATGTTCCCCGGAAAGCTCCCCGGAAAGGCCCCACCCATCGGATGTCTGATGCACCGTCACACCGCATGAGCGGCCCCCTCGCTTCCGCCCCCGCCCCCGCTTCCGCGCCCGCACGGGCGGCAGCCGCGCCACCGGTGCGCGCCGCACTGTTCGTCACGTGCGTCAACGACGCGCTGTACCCGTCGACCGGGATCGCGACCGTGAGGATCCTCGAACGGCTGGGCGTCGAGGTCGACTTCCCCGCGGCGCAGACCTGCTGCGGACAGCCGCAGTTCAACACCGGCTACCGCCGCGAGACCGAGCCGCTGGTCCGCCGGATGGTCCGGGCGTTCGACGGATACGACTACGTGGTCACCCCGTCCGGTTCCTGTGCCGCGATGGTCCGCCACCACTATCCGGGAATCGGCGGCGAGGACGCCGCCGGCCTCGCCTCCCGTACCTACGAACTGACCGAGTTCCTGGTCGACGTGGTGGGTGTGACCGATGTCGGCGCGTACTTCCCGCACACCGTCACCTACCATCCGTCCTGCCACGGACTGCGGATGCTCGGGCTCGGGGAGCGGCCCAGAAAGCTGCTGGAGTCGGTCCGCGGACTGGAGCTGCGCGAGCTGCCCGGCGCCGACGAGTGCTGTGGATTCGGTGGCACCTTCGCCCTGAAGAACTCCGATGTCTCCGCGGCCATGGGCCGGGACAAGGTCCACAACGCCGTCTCGACCGGCGCCGAGGTGCTGTGCGGCGCCGACAACTCCTGCCTCATGCACATCGACGGCATCCTGCGCCGTGAGGGTGCCGCGCCGCGCGCCGTGCACCTCGCGGAGATCCTGGCGTCGACCGAAGAGGAGCCCTGGTCATGAGCGGTACGTATCTCGGGATGCCGGCCTTTCCGGTGGCCGCGAAGGAGGCCGTGGGCAACGAGACCCTGCGCGCCAATCTGCGGCACGCCACCCACACCATCCGCGACAAGCGGGCCAGGGCGGTGGCGGAGCTGTCCGACTGGGACCGGCTGCGCGAGGCGGGCAAGCAGATCAAGGACCGGACCCTGCGCCATCTGGACCGCTATCTGCTCCAGTTGGAGGAGTCGGTGACGGCGGCCGGCGGTGTGGTCCACTGGGCGGCCGACGCCGAGGAGGCCAACCGCATCGTGGCGGACCTGGTGAAGGCCACCGGTGAGCGCGAGGTCGTCAAGGTCAAGTCGATGGCCACTCAGGAGATCGGGCTCAACGAGGCGCTTGAGGCGGAGGGCATCGCCGCGTACGAGACCGATCTGGCCGAACTCATCGTGCAGCTCGGCGAGGACCGGCCGTCCCACATCCTCGTCCCGGCGATCCACCGCAACCGGGGCGAGATCCGCGAGATCTTCCGTGACCGGATGGGCGACTGGGGCCGGGCCGCCCCCGACGGCCTCTCCGACACCCCCGCCGAACTCGCCGAGGCGGCCCGCCTCCATCTGCGCGAGAAGTTCCTGCGCGCGAAGGTCGGTGTGTCCGGGGCGAACTTCATGGTCGCCGAGACCGGCACCCTGGTGGTCGTCGAGTCGGAGGGCAACGGCCGGATGTGCCTGACCCTGCCCGAGACACTGATCTCCGTGGTGGGCGTGGAGAAGGTGGTGCCGAGCTGGCGGGATCTGGAGGTCTTCCTCCAGACGCTGCCGCGCTCCTCGACGGCGGAGCGGATGAACCCGTACACCAGCATGTGGACCGGCACCCATGACAGCGACGGGCCGCGGAACTTCCACCTCGTCCTGCTGGACAACGGCCGCACCGGCACCCTCGCCGACGAGGTCGGCCGGCAGGCGCTGCGCTGCATCCGCTGCTCGGCCTGCCTCAACGTCTGCCCGGTCTACGAACGGGCCGGCGGACACGCGTACGGATCCGTCTACCCGGGGCCGATCGGGGCGATCCTCAGCCCCCAACTCCGGGGCACGGAGAGCGAGATCGACGCCTCGCTGCCGTACGCGTCGTCGCTCTGCGGGGCCTGCTACGAGGTGTGTCCCGTCGCCATCGACATCCCCGAGGTGCTGGTCCATCTGCGCGAACGTGTCGCGGACCGGGGCGGCAAGGGGCACCGGCTGGAGAAGGCGGCGATGAAGGCGGCGGGCTGGGTCCTCGACCATCCGGGTGTGCTGGCGGCGGGGGAGCGGGCCGCTTCCCGGACCCGCGCGCTCCACCCGTCGAAGCCGCCGGGCGCGGGGGCGTGGACGGACGCGCGCGAACTGCCGGAGCTGCCGCCCGAGCCGTTCCGCGACTGGTGGAAGAAGAACCGCGGCAACGACCGTAAGGACAACGGAACATGAGCGATTCAAAGGTCACGGGCCCGGGCACGGGGTCGCGCGAGCGGATCCTCGCCCGGATCCGCGCCGCCGTGGCCGACGCGCCCGAAGTGCCGGAACCGGCCCGCGACTACCTCGACACGCACACCCCCGACAGCCGGGTCGTCGAACTCCTCGCCGAGAACCTCGCCGACTACCGCGCGCTCGTCCACCGCACCGACGACGGGGGACTGCCCGCACTCGTCGGGCGGCTGCTGGCCGAGCGCGGCTCCCGTACGGTCCTGGTCCCGCCGGGACTGCCGGCGCACTGGCTCGCCGCCACCCCCGGCACCGTCGCCCGGGTCGAGGACGACCCGCGGGCCACGGCCGGGGAGCTCGACACGGTCGACAGCGTCGTCACGGGCTGCGCGCTGGCCATCGCCGAGACCGGCACCCTCGTGCTCGACGCCTCCCCCGACCAGGGACGGCGCCGGATCACACTCATCCCCGACCACCACATCTGCGTGGTACGGGTGCCGGACCAGGTCGTCGCCTCCGTACCGCGGGCGATGCCCAGGATCGTGCCGACCCGCGCGCTGACCTGGATCTCGGGACCGTCCGCGACCAGCGACATCGAACTCGACCGGGTGGAGGGCGTACACGGACCGCGCACCCTGGAAGTCATCCTGGTCACGGAGTAGCGGCAACCCGGCGGGCGGCGGGCGCGTGGGCGCGGGGCGGGATCAGCGGCGGGTGAGCCGGGGCGCCTCCCGGACGGCGTCCACCGCCGCCCCGGCCCGCTCCACCCGCTCCGCCAGCGCCCGCGCCCACGCGGCCAGCCCGGCGACATCGATGCCGTACGGCGCGCCGGGCGCCTGGGCCGGCTCCTCGGCGTACGCGCCGACCACGCCCGCGCCCCGCCGCAGCAGCCGCGCCCCGCCGGCCGTGTTGCCCCGGGCGGCGTGCGTCAGCCCGACCGCGAGCTGGGCCATTCCCCGCCACAGCGCCCGCTCCTCCTCGGGCCCGGACTTCCAGGCGTCCTCGAACACCTCGTGCGCGTGGAACGGCTTGCCCGCGTTCAGCAGCCGCTGCGCCTCCCGCAGGGTCTCCCCGGGCGTACGCACCACCCCCTCGGGCTGCCGCTCCACCCCGGCCGCCCCGTACGGCAGTGGCCGCCCGAGCCCGTCCCGGGGGCGGGCGCTCCGAGCCCGCCCCGCGCTGTCCCGGTCCCGCCCGTCATCACCCATTCCCCGATTGTCTCCCGCCCCGGCGCCGTCCCGAACGCCGCACGGAGTGGGGTAATGTTCTCTTGCGCGGTCGGACCGGGAGAGAACCCCCGGCGAGCCGGGCACCGGGACGTGGCGCAGCTTGGTAGCGCACTTGACTGGGGGTCAAGGGGTCGCAGGTTCAAATCCTGTCGTCCCGACTTGTGTCTTTCGCAAGTCGCAGGCGGTATCGGAGAAATCCGGTACCGCCTTTCCGCGTTTCTTGGGGACCGGTTGGGGCCTCGACGCCTACTGGACCTTCACTTCGAAAGAGCCGCACCCACCGCCCGCCTATACAGCGAGCGTATATATGGCTCACATAACTCTCATTAGACGCTCGGGTGGTGGCACTGCACAATCCGTTCATGTCGTGACCACGCCGACGATCCCCGGTGTGCGCGACCGGAACGACACAGAGGAGAGGCTTTGAGTCAGAGCCGTGAAACATCCGACCTGAACGCCGCCGTCCGGCAACGGCGGGCCATGATCGGAGCATTCGCCGGTACAGCCGTCGAGTGGTACGACTTCTTCATCTTCGGAACCGCCGCCGCACTTGTCTTCGGCAAGGTGTTCTATCCGGACGTCGCCCCCGGCGCCGCTCTGCTTGCCTCCTTCGCCACGTTGTGGGTGGGCTTTCTCGCCCGCCCGCTGGGCGGTGTGGTCTTCGGACACTTCGGCGACAAGTGGGGCCGGAAGAACACACTGGTCATCACACTGATCCTGATGGGGGTGGCCACCACAGGCATCGGCCTGCTCCCCACCCATGCCACCATCGGCGTCGCCGCTCCGATCCTGCTGGTCGTCCTCCGGGCGCTGCAGGGCATGGCCGTGGGCGGCGAGTGGGGTGGCGCGGTGCTCATTGCCACCGAGAACGCCCGACCGGGCAAACGCGGGCTCGCGGGCGCGTGGGTCCAGCAGGGCTCGCCCGCCGGGGCGATCATGGCCTCGCTGGTGTTCATGCTGGTGAGCCGCCTGCCGGAGGAGCAGTTCCTGACGTGGGGCTGGCGACTGCCGTTCCTGCTCTCGGCGGTGCTCGTCGTGGTCGGACTGGTCGTACGGCTGAAGCTGGAGGAGTCGCCGGACTTCGTCGAGACCCAACGCACACGCGCGGTGGTGAAGACTCCCGTGGTCACCGTGTTCCGCGAGGTACCCGCCACGGTCGTCATCGGCATCGCGGCCTCGGTCATCGGCATCTCGCTCGCCTACTTCACGAACACCTTCCTGCTCGCGTGGACGACCGGACGCCTCGGCATCGAGCGGCAGACGATGCTCCTGGTCCTGCTGGCCGGAGCGGTACTGCAGTTCATCCTGCAGCCGCTGGCGCCGACGCTGGCGCGGCGGTGGGGGGCCAACCGGGTCATGGTCGGCGGTCTCGTGTGCGTCTTCCTGCTCGTCCCGCCGTTCTTCCTGGCCATCCAGGCGGCGAACGTCGTGGCGATCGCCATCACGACCGTGCTCTTCTTCGGACCCTCCGCGATGTACTACGCCCTGCTCGCCAGCCAGATGTCCGCGGCGTTCCCGGCCCACGTCCGCTATACGGGCGTCTCCATGTCCTATCAGCTCTGTTCGTCGCTGATCGGCGGATCGACACCGTTCATCGCGCAGGCCATCCTCAACGGCTCCGACGGCAATCCCTGGGGCGTCGCGGTGTTCCTCGGCAGCCAGGTTCTGATCACGATCCTCGGCGTCGTGCTGTTGAGCAGGCGCAGCAAGGCCGATGTCAGCCCCCCGGTCCCGGTGGCCGTCGCGTGAGCCCCGGTCACCGGACCACGACCACCTCACTTCCGCACCGGCCGGCGCCCGGCCGGACCATCCCGCTCCTGGAGGAACCATGCAGGTAGCCATCCCGCTCTACCCCCGTGTGACCGCTCTCGACGCGATCGGACCGTACGAGGTTCTGCAGCGCGTTCCCGAACTGGAGATCGTGTTCGTCGGCGCCGAGCGAGGTGAGGTCCGCACCGAGAACGGGCTGCTCGGGCTCACCGTCGACGCCACCTACGCCGATGTGCCGGCGCCCGACGTGGTCGTCGTCCCCGGCGGGACCGGCAGCCGTGATCATCTCGCGGGCGGCGCGCTGGTCGACTGGCTCCGGGCCGTGCACCCCACGACACGGTTCACGACGTCGGTCTGCACCGGCTCCCTGATCCTCGGCGCCGCCGGCCTGCTCCGCGGTCTGGAGGCGACCACTCACTGGAGCGTCCACGAGGAGCTGGCGCGGTTCGGAGCGGTGCCGGTGCACCAACGGGTGATCGAGCATCCCGCCCGGCGTGTGATCACCGCCGCCGGTGTTTCGGCGGGCATCGACATGGGTCTGCGCCTCATCTCGCAGCTGATCGACGAGACCGCGGCACAGGCCGCCCAGGTCGCCGTCGAGTACGACCCGGAGCCACCGTTCGACGCGGGGCACCCGGACAAGGTGTCCCCCGAGGTCCTCGCCCGCCTCCAGACCTACCGGCGCAACCGCGCCTGATCCCGGTCGTCGACATCTGCCGCACTGCCGGGCAGGTGTGCGGCGGGTGTGTGCCGACGCCCCGGCGGGTCCGCCGGGGCGTCGGGGCGTCGGCGACCGGGTCGAGGGGACGGTGGATCAGCCCTCGGGTACGGCGAACACCGTGGACAGGTGCCCCTTCATGAACACGGACAGCTCGCGCGCCACCTCGGCGATGTCGTCGGAGGCGTAATGCCCGGGCTCCCAGCCGGCGTAGAGGGCCGCGGTCAGCGGGTGCCCACGGTGCCGGACGGGCAGCGACACGAGCCCGAACCTGGGAGGGTCCACCACGATCGCGGGTCCGTGTCCCCGCACCGCCCTCGCCTGCGCGATCGGTGCGTTCGCCGTCGTCGCCAGTGTCAGGGCAAATCCCTCGCGCTCGGCGAGCAGTTGGATGAGCTGAAGCGCCGTGCCACCGTGGCCGGGGGTGAAGAACGGCTCGGCCACGACCGCCTCCAGCTCGACATCGTCCCCCTCGGCGAGGGGATGGCCGGGCGCCACCTGACAGAGCAGCGGAACCGTCAACAGCTGCATCCCCTGCAGGCGCTTGAGCGGCGGGCTGGTGGTGACCGCGAAGTCCGCTCTTCCGCGGAGCGTGCCGTAGACCTCGTCCGGCGGGGAGACGACGATGTCGGAGACGGCACCGCCCGCCACGATGAACGGGGCCAGGAGCATGATTCCCGTCAGCTCGGGACAGGCGACGACGAACGACCGCTCCCTGGACACCACCGCCCGCATGACATCGACCGCACGCGTCCCCCGCCGGACGAGATCGCGGGCCATGGGTTCGAGCTGCTCTCCGACCGGCGTCAGCGTCATACCGCTCGACGTCCGCCGGAACAGCTGGGATCCGATCTGCTGCTCGAGCGCCGCCAGCTGCCTCGACACCGTCGGCTGGGTACGGAACAGCCGGGTTGCGGCGAGACTCACCGAACCCGCGTCCGTCACGGCGATAAAAGCCTCGAGTTCGCGGTTCCCGTACATACGGAAAGTGTATACCCGAAACCGTAATCATCATTGGACACGCATGACGGGTTCGTCGACGATGTGGTGATTCGCCTATCAGGGTTACTGCCCCACGTTTCCTGGAGACCACATGCGCGTAGACACCCTGTTCACCAACGGCCGGATCCGTACCTTCGACGCCGGCCGACCGGTCGCACACACGCTCGGTGTGCTCCACGGCCGTATCGTCGGGCTCGACGGCGACCTCGACGGTGTGCAGGCGGACCAGGTCGTCGACCTGGGCGGCCAGCCGGTACTGCCCGGTTTCCACGACGCCCATCACCATCTCTCGCTCACGGGCCACCGGCTCGCCTCCCTGGATCTGCGCCCGGGGTCGGTGCGCGACCTCGACGGGCTCTACCGGGCGGTGCGCGAGCATGCGCGGACCCTGCCGCCGGACGCCTGGGTGCGTGGATCGGGCTACGACCAGAACCACCTCGGGGGGCACCACCCCACGGCCGAGGGGCTGGACCGGGTCGCTGATGGCCGCCCCGTCGTCCTGGAGCACGTATCCGGTCACATGATGGTGGCGAACACCCGCGCCTTCGAGCTGGCGGGCCACCCCGGTCGCGAGAACGTGCCGGAGGTGCCCGGCGGCGAGATACCGAGGGACGGGAGCGGCCGGCCCGTCGGGCTGTTGCAGGAGTCCGCGATGGGGCTGATCTTCGCGCTCGTACGCCCGATGCCGCTCGACGACGTGCAGCGCAACCTGCGCCTGGCGAGCGAGCAGGCCGTGCGGTACGGCCTCACCTCGGTCACCGAGCCGGGGATCGGTGAGATCCGGCTGGTCGGGAACTCCCCGGTCGACTACCACTCGTACCAGACCGCGGTCGAGCAGCAGCGGCTGCGGGTCCGGGTGACCCTGATGCCCTACATCACGACGCTCCATCCCTTCGCGGACCTCCCCGAGCAGGACTGGCTCGGTCTCGACCTGGGCATCCGCACCGGTCTTGGAGACGACCGACTGCGGGTCGGCCCGGTGAAGATCGTCGCGGACGGCTCGTTCATCGGCAGGTCGGCCGCCATGCACGCCTGCTTCCACGGGGAGCCGGACAACCTCGGAGTCCTGCTCCACGAGCCGGACCGGCTCACGGAGTTCGTCGTGGGGGCACACCGGGCCGGCTGGACGGTGGCCACGCACGCCATCGGCGACCGGGCGATCAGCCACGCGCTCGACGCCTTCGAGCTCGCCCAGCATGCCTCCCCCCGCCCCGGGGTCCGCCATCGGATCGAGCACTTCGCGTTCGCGACCGACGAGCATGTGGCCCGAGCGGCTCGGCTGGGCGTCGTCCCCGTACCCCAGGGTGTGTTCCTGTCGGACTTCGGCGACGGCATGGCCGAGGCCGTGGCCCCGGAGCGGGCCGACGACATCTACCGGATCGGCTCCCTGGCCAAGGCGGGCATCGTTCTCAACGGCTCGACGGACTCCCCCGTCTCGGACGCGAACCCGCTGGTTTCGCTGCACGACATGGTGAACCGGCGCACGAGGTCCGGGCGGGTTCTCGGGCCGCAGGAGCGGATCACGGTGCACGAAGCGATACGCGCCTACACCCACGGGTCGGCCTACGCCGTCGGGCAGGAGCACGACAAGGGCAGCCTGTCGGTGGGCCAGCTCGCCGACTTCGTCACCCTGGGCGACGACCTCCTTCAGATCGCCCCCGACCGGATCCGTGACCAGCAGGTCACCGCCACAGTCGTCGGTGGTGACATCGTCTTCGGCGATCTGTGATCGGGCGCTGTCCGAGCGCCGACACCCCGGAGTACACGCAGGCGTTCCCTGTCCACTTGTAGCGAGGAGATCACCATGAGCACCCCCGAGCACGCCGCCGACCGGGCTCGGGCGGCGGTGAACACCGGCCGCCTCACCGACCTGACCGTTGCGATGGTGCGGTGTGACACCCGCAATCCACCGGGGGACGAGACAGCGATCGTGCCGCTGCTGCGCGACGTTCTGCACGGGCTCGGGGCACGCACCGAGGTGTTCGAGCCCGCCCCGGGGCGGACCTCCGTGCTGGGCACCCTCGGCGCCGGGGACGGCAGCAGGCCGCGGCTGCTCATCAACGGACACATCGACGTCGTCGCCCTGCAAGCCGAGGACTGGTCGGTGCCCCCGTTCGGCGGGGTGGTGCGTGAGGGCCGGGTCCACGGCCGCGGCGCCTGCGACATGAAGGGCGGTATCGCGGCGGCGATCGAGGGGGTTCGCGCCTGTCAGGACGCGGGCGTCGAGCTCCCCTGCGACCTGCTGTTCCACCTGGTCGCCGACGAGGAGACCGGTGGCCGGTGGGGGACCGGCGCGCTGCTCGCGGCAGACCGCATCGCCGCGGACGCCGCCATCGTGCCGGAACCGAGCGAGCTGGGCGTCGGGATCGCGGAGCGCGGCACGCTGCTCGCCGAAGTCCGGGTGTTCGGCAGGGCCGCGCACGGCGGCGACCCGGCGGCCGGGCACTCCGCGATCGCCGACGCCGCCCGGCTTGTGCAGGCCGCGCACCTGGCGGACTTCGGTACCACGCCGCACCGGCTGCTCGGCAACCCGACCTGCAATGTCGGCACCATCCACGGTGGGTCGATGCCGAACATCGTCGCCGACTCCGCGACCCTGCGCCTGGACCGGCGGGTGCTGCCGGGATGGACCGAACAAGAGGTGCTGGACGGCCTCGCCGCCGTACTGGAACGGGCCGGGACCGGCATCGACCACACCGTCGAGACCCTCTCCTTCGTCGAGGGCTCCGAGCTTGACCCGGAGCACCCGTTCGTCAGGTCGGTGTGCGAGGCGGCCGGCGGCGCCCCCGTGCGCGGCCTGAACCTCGGCACCGACGCCCGGTTCCTGCGCAACGACCTCGGCATCCCGACCGTGGTCTACGGTCCTGGGTCGATGACCGTCGCGCACGCCGCCGACGAGTACGTGCCGGTCGACGAACTGTCCGCCGCGGCCCGCACGTTCGCCGCCGTGTACGCCGGGTTCGGGGGTACCGCCCCGATGCGGGCATCCTGAGTCGATCCGACCACCGCTCCAGTCGGGCGGATGCCGGTCAGGCGGCGCGGTCGAGACCGAGGCGGGCCGACAGCTCCCCGGCGGTGGTGCCGTGGGTCTCCAGGATCCTCACCTCGCCGCCGGTCGCCGGACGAGCCCGCCGACGAGGTCGGAGGGCATACCGGCCAGACCGAAGCCGCCCACCAGGACGGTGCTGCCGTCCTGGATCCCGGCCACCGCCGCGTCGGCCGTCTCCCGTACCTCGGTCCGGCTCATCGGCCGGTCTCCACGTTCTCCAGGACGATGGCGAGCGCCTGCCCGACTCCGATGCAGATCGCCGCCACGCCGTACCGCTCGCCGCGTTCGGCCAGCACCTTCGTGAGCGTCCCGAGGAGGCGGGTGCCGGAAGCGCCGAGCGGATGCCCGATCGCGAGGGCGCCGCCCCTGACGTTCACGATGCCGGGGTCGATGCCCCAGGCGTCCACGCAGGCGAGGGACTGCACCGCGAACGCCTCGTTGAGCTCCACGGCTCCGACCCGGTCCCACCCGATACCGGCCCGCGCGAGCGCCCGCTCGGCGGCCTCGACCGGCGCGAACCCGAACGCCTGAGGCTCCAGCGCGGCGGCGCCCCGGCCGGCGATCCTGGCGAGCGGAGGCAGGCCGATGAGGTCCGCCGCCGCCGCGGAGCCCAACAGGACCGCGGAGGCACCGTCGTTGAGAGGCGACGCGTTCCCCGCGGTGATCGTGCCGTCCGGGCGGAACGACGGCTTCAGCGCGGCCAGCTTCTCGACGGTGGAGCCGGCCCGGATGCCTTCGTCGCGGGCGAGTCCGGCGCCGTCGACCGGTACGACCAGATCGTCGTAGAACCCCTCGTCCCAGGCCGCGGCGGCCAGCCGGTGGGAGCGGACGGCGAACTCGTCCTGCCGCTCGCGCGGGATGCCGAACCGCTCCCGCAGCTGTTCGTTGCACTCACCCAGCGAGACCGTCCACTCCGCGGGCATCCTGGGGTTGACCAGTCGCCAGCCCAACGTCGTGGAGACCGCGGTGACATGGCCGGCGGGGAAGGCGCGGTCGGGCTTGGGGAGCACCCACGGCGCCCTGGTCATCGACTCCACTCCGCCGGCCAGGACGATGTCGGCGTCGCCCACGTCGATGGTCCGCGATCCGATGGCGGCGGCGTCGAGCGACGAGCCGCAGAGCCGGTTGACCGTGGTGGCGGGCACGGAGACGGGCAGCCCGGCCAGCAGGCCGGCCATCCGGCCGACGTTCCGGTTGTCCTCGCCCGCCTGGTTGGCGTTGCCCCACACGATCTCGCCGATCGCGGCGGGGTCCAGGCCGGGGGCCTTCGCGAGCAGGCCTCTGATCGCGGTCGCCGCGAGGTCGTCGGGTCGGACACCGGCGAGGGCGCCGTTGAAACGCCCGAACGGGGTGCGTGCGGCGGCATAGACGAAAGCAGTCATGCCGACCACGCTAAGTGCGGAACTTGATACGGTGAAGGACCGATTGAGATGCATGAAGTCCTCACCATGAACCTGCGTCATCTCGGGTACTTCATCGCCGTCGCCGACGAGCGCCACTTCGGCCGCGCCGCCGAGCGGCTCCACATGGCGCAGCCGCCGCTCTCGCAGGCGATCCGCCGGCTCGAGGCGGAGCTCGGGGTCCAGCTCCTGCACCGCACCACGCGGCGTGTCGACCTCACCGACGCCGGCCGTGCCTACCTCACGCGGGCCCGCGCGATCCTCGCCGACGTGGACGAGGCCTCCCACGAGGCCCGCCGGGTCGCGGCCGGGTCGGTCGGCCGCCTCGCGATCGGCCGCGTCGGCTCGGCGACCTACAGCCTGCTCCCGGAGCTGTCCCGGCATCTCGCGACCGAACTGCCGGGCGAGATCGACGTCGCCCTGCTGCGACCGCCGGTCGACGAGGCCCCGCTCACGGTCACACCGCTGCGGCGCGACCGGCTGGTGGTCGCGCCGCCCGCCGACCACCGGCCGACCGGGCGGAAACAGGTCCGGGTGGCGGAGCCGGTAGGCGGCGATCTCGTCGTCCACTCGGCCGACCGGCGTTCGGTGATGTACGGCGTGGTGCTCGGGCTGCTCCGGGACGCCGGCGTCGAGCCCCGTATCCGGCACGAGGTCGGCGAGACGTCCACCCCGATCACCCTCGTGGCGGGCGGCCTCGGCCCCGCGGTCGTGCCCGAGCCGGTGACCGCGCTCGCGCTCGCCGGTGTCGTCCACCGGCCGCTGGTACGCCCGGCAGCCACCGCCGGCCTCGCCGTCGCACACCGGCCGGCCGTACGGAGCCGCATCTGGGCCGGACGGTCGATGTCGTCCGCCGGATGTTCCCGTCCCTCCCGGTGAATCGGTTTTGGACCGAGCGATACACATTGTCGGCACGGCAGTTCACCGGAGCGATCCCGACGTTCGTGGCGTGAGCGGGCGAGGGGGGGGCGAGGGGGGGGGCGAGGGGGGAATGTGCCGTCCCTCGCCCGCCCACAGAACCTCGCGCCGCTGTCAGACGGTGGCGACCGGCGTCAGCGGACTGCCCTGCGTTCCGGGGAGGTTCAGCGGGGGCGCGGTGAGCAGGAAGCGGCTGCGGCCGTGCTCGCGCAGCCAGGCCGCGAGGTCGTTGAGGTACCAGAGTTCGCCGAGCGGAACGCCGAGTTTGAACAGGCAGAGGTGGTGGATGGGCAGCAGGGTGTGCGGGCCCTGGTCCCGGGCCGCGTTCACACCGACACCCTCGACGGCGTAGTTGTCGGCGATCAGCCCGGAGATCCCGGAGTCGGCGATCCAGTCGAGCAGCGCCGGGTCGCCGGCGTCGAGATAGGCGGCTGTCCGGTGGATCGCCACGGGGTCGGGGTTCTTCTCCCAGGCGAGGATCTGGGTGGCGAAGCCCGTGTGGAGCAGGAGCATGTCGCCCGGCTCCACCACGACGTTGTCGGCCGCCATGATGTCCTGGAGCGTCTTCAGGTTCACCGGCTGGAAGCCCGTGCCGAGATGGTGGGCGATGTCGACGAGGACGCCGCGGCCCTGGACACCGTGTGCCGCCATGTGCTCCAGGCCGAGGTGGGCGGCGTGGCTGAGGCTCCCGCTGCCGTCGCCCTTGACGTCTTCCCGGGGACCGACGATGTCGGTGCCGGGACGGTAGCCGTTGTAGTAGACGGGCTCGGCGACGCCGTCACCGTCCGCGTCGAACTCGGCGCCCTGGTGGGCGAGGGCGTCCCACTGCGTGGAGTACTGAAGCCACAGGGTCACCACATCGTCGGACCAGACGTCGATGAGCTGCGGGTCGATCTCCTTGCTGGCCACGACGTTGTAGAAGACGTCCTGGTTGTGCCGCAGATCCTCGGTGGGCCTGAGGACGGGCGGGTAGCGGCGCTGGTTGAGCGCCGAACCGCCCGGGTAGTCCAGCGGCAGGCTGAGGCTGAAGGTGATCCCGTGCTCGACCTCGCGCACGCCCTGCAGCACCTTCTCCGCGGTGATCAGATTGACGCGGCCCAGCTCGTCGTCCTCGCCCCAGTCGCCCCACGTAGAGCCCGGTGGCCGCTGCTTCCAACGCTTCGTCACGACAACAACTCCTCGCGTAGCTGACGATCCCCGTCGACCGTCGTACGCATGCTAGGGAGATTGTACCGAGTGGTCAATAAAATGATTCATTAAACTTCGCACAGCACTTCCCGGAGGTGGAACGCTGGAATAGACTCGGCGGTCGAAAGATGAGTTCAGTAAACCCGCAGAGCACTTCCTGTTCCGGGAGAGTCGAATGAACGAATCCACTCACGCATCGGTGGTGGCGGGCGTCCGCGCAGTCATCGCCACGCACGCCCAGGCCCAGGACGCCGGCCGTACCGATGACGTGGTCGCGCTGTACGCGCCCGACGGGGTCCTCGAACTGCCCGGCGCCGCACCCGTCGAGGGCCATGACGCGCTCCGCGTGGCCTTCGCGGGCTGGAAGCCGGCGCGGCCCCAACTGCACCTCACCGGCAACATCGTTGTCACCGCCAGGGGCGAGGACGAGGCGACCGCGGTCAGCGACGTGACGTACTTCCACCGCGGTGACGGTGAGCCGGGAGAGTCGGGCGAGTCGGGTGAGCCGGGCGTTTCCGGCTGGACGGTACAGATTGTCGGCCGGTACGAGGACACACTGCGCCGGTACGACGGCGCCTGGCGGCTGACCCGAAGGGCCTCGGCCTTCCAGGCGTAGGCGCGGGCCCCTTCCCATTCCCCGATCCCTGTATGGAGTTGACGATGAGCACATTCGCCGACGCGTCCACCGCGGCCCATGTCGAGGCCGCGATCGCCGCGTACGCCCAGGCGCTGGACGCCGACCGGGTCGACGACGTCGCCGCCCTGTTCTGGCCCGACGGCGTGGCCGAGATCGCGGGCGTGGGCACCTTCGAGGGCGACGAGGCGATCCGGGCCGGATACGCGGGATTCGCGCCGGCGCGGCCGCAGCTGCACCTGGTGGGCAACACCGTGGTCACCGCGGCGGCGGAGGACGAGGCGGTGGCCGTGAGCAATCTGGCGTTCTTCCAGCGCGGAGAGTCCGGCTGGGCCGTCCAGCTGGTCGGCCGCTACGACGACGTGCTGTGCAGGCGGGACGGCGAGTGGCGGTTCCAGCGCAGGGTGACGACGTTTCTTCCGTAACCCCCGTTAGGGCCTGTGTGGGGTTGTGATCTGGGCTCGCGGGGCGTGGCACGCACGCTCGCGGCGTTGCCGAAATGCCCTAGTAGCTCCGCTACGAGGGCC
>NZ_JBFBEZ010000073.1:0-23980 GCF_040701725.1 Streptomyces sp. NPDC093109 | reverse complement strand
GCATAGCCCGCTCCGCGGGCTATGCCCCGGCAAGCCGGGGCATAGAGCACGAATTGCGCAAGCGCAATTCGGATTCCCGCGTAAACGCGGGAATGGAATTCCGTAAACGGAATTCCGACGGGGTGTCAATTCGCGCAAGCGCGAATTGAGGGCGCCCGCGCAAGCGCGGGCGCCGGGGCTGGCAGCAAGGGGAGGTGTATCACGCGCGAGCCTGTGTAGCCCCTGGAGTTCCAGGCCACCACCCCTGCAATGGATGTGACGGACCGTCGGCCCGATAGGTGCCGGCCCCATCACTGTGACGGGCTCCGCTTACGCTCCACCCGAACCCCTCCCCTGCTCTCAACTGCCCGGACATCCAATGCTGACGGCACCCCACCAGCATACATTCTGACCTGACGTCATGGGGGAGAATCAGTCAAGTATCATCCGGGAGAGCGAACCTCTCCCAAGGCTGATGCATCACAGAGGTGCGCTGTGTAGAGTCTGGGGATAGACAGCACCACCCCGGACCCCTCACCCGCTCCGGGATTCCCTTTCAGCTTGCGGGCCGCATTTCGCGAAAAGGAGAACACGGGAATGGCCGTGAAACTGCGTGAACACCAGATTGAGGCCGTTGCCGCCATCGTGCGCGGCCTCGATATCCCGCCGGGCGGTATCCCTGCCAATGGCCTGCGCGGTCAGGTGCACGCCGCGTGCGGGACGGGAAAGACCATCATCGCGGCTGCGGCGGCTAAGCGGCTCGCTCCCAAGGGGCGCATTCTCGTTCTGGTGCCGACGCTGGATTTGCTGAGCCAGACGGTTCAGGCGTGGAATGCGGCCGGGCACAAGGGGCCTGCGGTTGCGGTGTGCTCGCTCCAGGACGACCCGGAATTGTGGGCGCTGAAAGTCCGCTCCACCACCAATCCCGTGCAGTTGGCGCTGTGGCACGGCACCGGGCAGGTCGTCATCTTCGCCACGTACGCGAGCCTGGGTGTCCTGGCGGAGGCCTTCGAGGGCGTGTACGGGCAGAAGCTCGGTGCGATGGACCTGGTGTGTGTCGATGAGGCGCACAGGACCAGCGGGTCGATGGGTAAGGCGTGGGCTGCCGTGCACGACCAGGCCGTCATCCCGTCGGTGCGCCGGCTGTACCTGACGGCGACGCCGCGGATCTGGCAGGAGCGGCCCCCGAGCTGGGAGGTTGCCGAGGGCGTGCGGGACGCGCTGCCGCGGGAGATGGCGGCCTCCATGGACGACGAGGACGTCTTCGGGCCGGTGCTCTACAAGCTGTCGCTGGCGTCGGCTGTGTCCCGGGGGCTGCTGGCTCGGTATCAGATCATCGTACTGGAGCTCCAGGACCCGGTCGTCACCCCGGAGCGGCTGATGGGCGAGGACCGGCGCGGCGAAGAGGTGCGCGGGCAGCGTCTCGGAGCCTTGCAGGCCGCGCTCCTGCACGCCATGGAGCGGCACAGCCTCCAGACCTGCATCACCTTCCACCATCGGACGATAGAGGCACAGGCGTACGCGGAGGGGCTGGAGCGGGTCGCGGCCCGGTTGCACGAGGATCAGCCGGACCGGTACCCGGCGGAGGTCTGGGCGGACTGGCTGTGCGGGGAGCACGTGCCCGAGCGGCGGCGGGGAGTGCTGGGAAAGTTCGGGTCCACGGCGCTTCGTGCGATTCTCTCGAATTGCCGCGTATTGGGTGAGGGCGTTGATATTCGCGCCGTGGACTCTGTTGCCCTTTTGGATCCCAAGGGCGCGCCGCACGATATCGTGCAGGCCATTGGGCGCGCTCTGCGGCAAAAGCCCGGACAGGGAAAGTTGGCCTCTTTGATTGTGCCGATTTTCTTGCAGCCGGGGGAAGAGCCTGAGGACATGTTTACCTCCGGGTCTTACCGACCTCTGGTGAAGGTTCTCGAAGGTCTTCGGGCTCACGATGAAGAGGCCGTGGAACTTCTGGCGATCCCCCAGGAGCCTCAGAAAGCCGATGTTCAGCCGTCGACGCATATCGGCACGGCGCCCGAGAAAGGCGAGGAAGAATCGCGTCTGCTGCTTCGTTTTGCGGCTCCGCGTGACCCGGTGATGGTCGCGGACTGGGTTTCCTTCAACGTCATCGACGTGGAGCGGCAGGACTGGGCGAGGGGCTGGGCAGCGCTCAAGAACTTCGCGGAACGCGAGCTTCACGCCCGCGTCCCCTACGAACACCGGGAGAAAATGTTTCCGCTAGGCACATGGGTGTCAGAACAACGACGGGCCTACGGGGCGGGACAGATGACCGGCAAGCGCGCCGCGCGGCTGGAGAAGCTGGGCATGGTCTGGTCGGTCGCGGATGAACGGTTCCAGGAGAACCTGGCGGCGGCCCGCGTGTACTTCGAGGAACACTGGACGCTTTGTGCTCCCCGGTCCGCATCGGCACTGGATAAGCCGGTAGGGCAATGGTTGTCCAATTTGCGGCGGCCGGGTGCGCTCGCCGACAAGCCGGAGTGGGAAGCCGCGCTCCTGGCGGTCGATGAGGACTGGAACCCGGAGTGGCCGGCGGAGTGGCAGAGGCACTACGCCGCGCTGCGCGAGCTGCTGCGTGACGAGGACGGCCCGGCGGGGATCCTGCCGGGGTTCACGGTCCACGGGATGGACGTGGGCAAGTGGCTGGCCCGGCAGCAACAGCCCGAGGTCTGGGCGGCCCTGGCCGATGGGCAACGCGAGCGCCTGGAGGCCGTCGGCGTCACCCCGCTCCCCGCGGCTGCGACCCCGGCTGAGGCGGACGTGCCCGCGGAGCCGTCCACGGCGCCCGTGAGCGCCTTCGAGAAGGGCGTTGCGGCCCTGGCGCAGTACAAGGCCCGCACGGGTTCTGTGACGGTCCCCAGGGCCCACGTAGAGCAATTGGAGGATGGGACTGAGGTCCGGCTTGGTGTATTTCTCAGCAACAGCAAGAGCCGCCGCGCCAAGCTGACCGTCGACAAGCTGCGCGCGCTGGCCGCCCTCGGACTCAACTGGGCGTGAGCCATCAGTTCAAGGGGAGGGCCGTCTACCAGGCGCTTACGGGGCGCCGTCGTCACGACCGGGACGGCATCTCCATCGCTTTGCAGCGGGCTCTATACCGCCGCTCGGCGCGCTGTAGAAGCTGCAAACACGCCTTGGACAGCTTTTCGAGCTTTTCGTCGTCGACTCCGAAGTTCACCAGGTAGCCGTCAGGTCCACGGTTCAAATCAAGGACCTCAGCAGCACGGAGGTTGGGCCAAAAGCGGCCATGCGCGAAGCCGGAGGCCACGCGCCACAGCGCCCGCGTCTGGTCGGGTTCCAGCTGGGCGGTCGCCGCAGCTTCAGTGATGATCTTTGTCGCGCTCGGCCTGGGCAACCCCGGAAGGCCCAAGCTGACGGCGAGCTGCCGGACTTCTTCATACCGCTCGGTGCCGGTCCTCCCCCAAGGACTGGTGATGTGATTGACGTCCGCCTCGTGGTCGGCCCGGTTGCGGAAGTCTTCAGCCCACAGAGTGAGCGTCCGGTGCCGACGTTCGACTCGGTCCTTGCCGTCCAGCAGCCACACGGCCGTAGCGAAGTTCTCCAGGGCGGCTCGTAGGAGCGTCCAGGGGCTGACCGGATCCACCTGTCGTGCCTCGGTCACGAGCTGATTGAGGGCTTCGACATGAAGGAGGCCTGCTGAGAAGGACGAACTGATGAACTTGGATGCACCCCATGGATGCAGCGGCTTGTCGTCTGTGGCCAAGCTGCTGCGGACCTCGGGATCAGGCAACAGCCTGAAGTGGTCCTCAGCTCGATACTCCGCGGCGGCACCGAAAAGAGGGGCCAGGTAGGAAAAGTTGCCCAACTCTGGGGCAGAAGCGTTCATAATTCGGCCAGGTTACGCACTTTCGTGGTGTTGCGCCTTCGGTTATCCCGAACCAGAAGTCCGGGTGTACCCGACGCTGTCAACAGGCCCAGGGGCTTTGGCTGTCCGGGGCCAGCAACCTCGCATCCCAGGGGCTACACGCACTGGAGCGCGATGCCGTGGCTCTGAGCTGGGGCATCGCACTGGCGTGCGTGTAGCCCCTGGGATCTTGGGCCGCTCCCCCTCTGCGGGCTACGTGGCGGCCGGAGTCTGCCGGAATCCGGCGGCAATCTCAGGATGGCGTGCTGGCACCGTGTTCGGGCCGACGCGGACGTAGAACTCCGGGCGCTGTGAGTCACGGTAGGCGTACATCTGGCCCCCGCCGGAGACCTCGATCGCAAGGACCTTCTTGCCGTCGTAGTCGATCACGCGTGACTCGTACGGCGGCGCCGGTTCCACGCTGTCCCTGATCATCCCGACGACCTGGAGTTCCTGCTTGTCGGCGGTCGGCTTCTCGGGCAGGCCCACGATCTGCAGGTCGTCCCGTACGCCGATCAGGACGGTGCCGCCGTCCCGCGATGCGAAGGCGGCGATGGTCTTCAGCATCTTCTTCCGCGAGTCGCCCTCCGGGACCTCCTGTTTGCACTCCAGGTACTTTCCCTCTCCGTTCGCCAGGAGGATGTCCAGCTCCAGGCCGGGCTGCTCCCAGATGACCGAGGCGTCGCGGGCGCGCCCGTAGGTGGGGGCGGGGAAGTGGCGCCAGTCCAGCCACTGGTCTGCGCGGTGGAGCATCAACAGGCTGTCGTGTGCGAGTCCGTGGGGCAGAGGGAAGCGGTAGGTGCCGGGACCGTTGACGGGCTGGGGCTGGTTGCCCGCCGCCCAGCTCAGCGCCAGTTCCGCGCCGTCCAGGTCCTCGCCGGCGACGACGGCCGTCAGCAGGTCGGGCCCGATGCTGATCTGCTCAAGCCAGCCCGCACGCTGCGGCAGGACGATGCGCCACAGGTCCGAACGGTCTGCGGTGCTCTCGTAGGGGCGCTGGTAGAGGAAGGCGCTGAGCGCCTGGTCGAAGTTCAGGAAGGAAGGGCCGTCGCCGACCAGGAGGTGGCGGCCGGGCTGGGGAGTGTTGGTGTCCCGGCTGATGGTCCACTCTGTGCGCGGCCACGGCGTGGTCACCCGGCCCCACTCTTCCTGGCCGCGCAGCCGAGAGGTGGAGGCGCTGGAGAACGGCGGGCTCGGGGAGACGACTTGGAGGCCGTGGACGTCCTGGTCGTCACCGCGCAGCAGCGCGGCGGCCGTCGGGCCGGGCAGGGGCAGTTCCAGGAATGCAGCCGTGCTGTAGCGCCAGGTCCGCTCCGTCACCGGGGTGTCGTCGTCCAAGGTGACCTGGCCATGGTGCAGTTGCCACTGTTGATCGTGCGGAACCAGTGCCAGCCGGACGTTCACGGTGGTGCACTTGCTGAGCATGGCCACCAGTTCGGCCGTGTCCGTCTGCCCATTGTTCGCCATGCCCGGCTTCCCTCTCCCCGTAGCGCGTGGAGTGCCGGACCAGACGCATCGTCACGGCCCGTGCTCCCGAGCAGGCTACGCCGGGGGTACTGAGCGGGAGAACAAGTGCCTGCTGCCTCAGCGCAGGTGGTGGCCGAGCAGCGCGATGCCGGCGGCCGCGGCGCTGCGTTGCTCACCTGTGTAGGTTCAATTCCGTGCGTTCGAGACGACGATTGAGATACTGCCTTCCCTTTGAGACTGGGAGGCCTGGTTGATCATCTTTGATACGAACGCGGTGAACCTTCTGTCACCTGATGGCGCGCGTGCCGACATCATCCGCAAGCTGCGGCAATCGGGACATCACAGGGTGGCCGTGCCGTGGATGGTGCTCGAGGAAATGGCCGCCCATAAGGCGCACCTCTACCCGGTCAAGCACCAGGCTGTCCTGAACACCCTGGAGAAGCTGCGGGACATCCTGCCCTGGGAGCCGGAAAGCTCGCTGGAACCGCTGGACCTGGAGCGCTTCCTGGATCACTGGCGGAAGGTCTACGGAGAGATCTTCGAGGTGATCGAGACCAGCAACGGGGTCATCCGCAGGGCATTCCAGCGGGAGGCGATGGCCCAGCTGCCAGCGAAGCGCGGCAAGGACCACTCTGAAGGTGGTCGCGATGCGGCGATCTGGTTCTCCGTCCTGGAATTCCTCGAACAGAACCCGGACCAGCACGTCCATTTCGTTACGAACAACAGTAAAGATTTCAGCGACGGGACCAGCTATCCGTACCCGCTGAACGAAGACATCCGCGGCCTGGAACACCGGCTCACCCTGCTGCAGGACTTCGACCAGGTCGTCTCCCAGTTCACCGAGGCGGTGTCCGGGAAAGACGCGGAGGCCGCTGCGCTCGAACTTCTGAAGTCGCCGTCCGTCCGAGAAGGGGTCGCCCAGGCGGCGGCGGGCCTCAGCACCCTCACTGGTTTCGCCGGTCTCGGCGACGGCACCGCGGTGGAGCAGTGGTACGCGTGGTGTGAGGAACCAGAGATCGAACTGCTCAGCGTCACGGACGTCACGGGCCACAGGATCGAAGATGACGTCTGGTACACGGCGAAGGCCCGATGGCTGTTGTATGGCCTCGCGGTCGACGAGATGGAGTCGCTCTCCGGGCACATCGCTTGCGTGTGGGAGACGAAGGTCCTCTTCTCTACCCGCAACGATGAGACCCCGACGCTCCTTGCGCTGGATGAACCGTCGCCGCCGGACACTGGAGACGAGTCGTGCATGGAGATCCTGCGGGGCCTCAAGAAGCGAGTCGCCGGCATCGCGGCGGGTGCCAAGCGCAGCCTTCTGGCAGTTCAGACTCCGCCGGCAGGATTGGGCACCGATCAGCTGCCTCCCTTGCTCGCAAAGCTCGATCTGGCCTCTCTTCGGCTTGCTCAGGATGCCGCCCGGGCGGCAGCACTCATGAATGGCCCGGCGCAGCGCCTTGCCCGGCAGATCGCTGCCAACCAGAAGCTGATCGATGGTCCTGGCCTACGGTTCGCCCGGCAGATGGCAGCTCACAGTGCCGCCCTGCAGGCAGCAGCCAACAGTCCCGGGCTGCGCCTCGCTCAGCAGGCCGCTGCCTCAATGGCCAAGCTCGACATCGCCGCCTCAATCCCTCAGATCGGCGTGCCCGTTGTCACTCAGCCGACAAGCGGCGGGGCCGCCGTCGCTGAGGACGGTGATGAGGAGCTGGAGGTTTCCGATGCCCAAGCCGAACGGGACGAAACAGCCGATGAAGGCGACGGCACGGCTGAGTAGACCTTCCGGATGAGCCCACGCGGCGGCTCCAAATCCGGGGGTGCGGCACCTTAGCGTGCGTCCGTGGAAAACACCCGGATGCCCGAGCCGCTGCGCGACACGGTCTCGTCTCCGAGGTGGTCATGCACTGCCAGGAGGTGCTGCGCTACTACACCGAGCCGGATATCGCGCACGACTGAAAGTCGCAGGGTCGTTGGATCAAGTGACTCCATAAAGCAGGGCCCCGGAGATGTCTTCACTTCCCGGGGCCCGTGGTGTGTCCGGCTGGCGTCACCGGAATTCGAGGGGTTTGTGCCGGCTGTGGCACGGCTCCTTGGTCATCGCCTCCAGGAACCCTGGGGGTCACGTTCGGGCATGGTTCTGGGGTGAGTGAGTTGGCCGGTCGCCGCCTCGGCGAGCCAGGCGGCCCACCGGCCGATGAGCTCGTTCAGGTCCCCGATGACGAGCGGGATGAAGGGCCAGGCCACCTGGTGCATCATCATCCCCGGGCCGACGGCGGCGCGTGACTCGTGGTGAGGGTCGAGCGCGAAGGGTTCCATGGTTCTCGCGGTGCCGCGCAGCGGGGTGTCCATGAAGGCGGTCTCGAACCACTGGTACTGGTCTTCTGTCTTCGCGTCGGCGTACCAGAGGGAGTGGCTGCGGCCCTCGTAGCCGTGGTAGTTGGCGGGAACTTTCAGGGAGAGGGTCGCTGAGGCGATGACGTCGAATGGTGCCGGTGTCGAGGTGGTGCGCCAGACCTCGGGGGCGGTCTCCCTCGGTCCGGACAGGGTCAGCTGGGCGTCGTCGATGCGGACGGTCCACCCTCCCTGGTTGCCTCTGCGTACCTCCGCGCTCGGGGCAGCGGTCGTGAGGGTCGTGAGGAAGGCGTCAGCGATGAAGGAGAACGAGGTCGTGGCGGCATCGAGCAGGGCCTTGCGGCGGTCGGCCTCGGTGGCGTGTGCCGACGCCCGGCGGTCGACTTCGGCTTGGCGCGCGACCGCGCCCTGGTTGGCTTCCGCGAGCGCGGCCAGCCCGCCGGAGAGTGCGGCGACGGGGATCTGCCCCAGCCGGGCGAGCACGTTGCCGGCCGCGGGGCGTGCCTGGGGCGCCTTGTAGAGGCATTCCGTGATCAGCGCGGCCAGGAGCGAGGGCGCGGCAGTGAGCGGTGGCTGGGTTCCGTGCAGGTGCTGGTCCTGGTAGTCGTGCTCGGCCGGTCCGGTGAAGGGCCTGGTGCCCTCCAGGAGCTCGTAGGCCAGGACGCCCAAGGCGTAGATGTCGGTCGCGCCGGTGGCCCGCTGGTACCTCCAGACCTCGGGTGCCATGTACGGCAGGCTTCCCCCACCCTTGTAGGTGTGCTGGGCAGTGGTCGCTTCGGCGTAGCGGGCGATGCCGAAGTCGGCCAGGCACCAGCGGCCATCGAGCAGGAGGACGTTCTCCGGCTTGAGGTCGCGGTGGACGACCTCGCGGTCCTTGAGGTCGGCAAGTGCTTCGGCGACGTCGGACAGGACGGCGACCGCTTCGTTGAGGGGCAGCCGGCCGTGCTCCTGGAGGCGGTCGCGCAGAGACTTCTCGGCACGGGGCATCACCAGCACCCACTGGTCTTCGTGCTCACCGCTGTCGATGACCCGCACCACGTTGCGGACGCCGTCCAGGTCGGTGAACAGCATCTCGCGCTCGGTACCCGGCGCCTTGGGCACGAGCTTCACCGCCGCCTTCTCGCCAGCGGTGCTCTCCGCCTCAAACACGGCGCCGAAGCCACCATCCCCAATGCGGGCGCCGACGACCCACTCCTCATTCAGTGCCAGTCTCATGGTGCGCGTTGTCTCCATCGTCAACTGCTGTCCCGTGAGGGCAGTTTCGCCCCGCTTCTATGGTCTCAGCCCTCACTGACATCGGTGGATCCATGTTGTCCCGGCCCTCCGGGGCGGGTCCCGGAGATGGCTGGCCTTCCCCGGGACCCGTGGTGACCAAGGCGGGGCCAGATCTCTCCGGCCGCCGTGGCGATGAGCCAGTCGGCAGCTTCGGCGTCGGTCAGGAGCAGTGCCTGCGCCGGGTGGGCGGTGCCGTCCTGTACGGCGTAGTCGCGGCCCGGGTGCGCGCAGGGCTTCGGAGCGGGGCTGGCTCTCGAGGCGAAGCGCTGCCAGGTGTCGGCGCCGACCCGCGCGAGGATCACGGTGGCGAATTGCTCGCTGGCGGCGGATCCGGGGACATCGGCGGTGGGCCGTCCGTCGAAGAGGACGTGGATGCGGGTCTAGCATCCCGCGTCGGGACCAGATCCGAAGGAGACGTCGATGTAGTCGATGTCGGTGAATTCGACCTCAAGCTGGTCGGCGCGGCGGCCGTGGTCCTTGAAGTACATCTCCTGGATGCCTTCGGCGATGACCTCGTTAGGGCTCTGGGCGCCGATGCCCCACTGTGCGTCGAACAGGCGCCGAGCGTAGTCGGCCGGGAGGTGGACGGTAATGCGCCGTGTGCGGCCGTCGTCGGTCGTGCCGATCGGTGCGCTGTAGCCGAAGCGGGCGCGGGCCTCCACGGTGATCCCGGTGCGGGTCGCGGCCTGCTTGCGGCGCCGGTCGCGGACCCTCGGCTGCCAGCGGGCGCGTACCGCCGCGTCGATACGGTCGGCGATCTCCTTCGGCGGCTGTTTGCGCGCGCCGGTGCGGTAGCGCTCCACGGAGCGCTGGGTGATGCCGAGTTCCTGGGCTACGGCCTTGGCCGTCTTCAGCTGCCTCAACAGGAAGTTGATCCGCCCTTTGAGGGTCTTGGGCGGTTCGTGGGTGAAGACTTCCTGGCCGGCGCGCTCGATCGCTTCCTGGACCAGGGCGTCGTCGGCGTCGGCGTTGCCCGGGCGGATCCGTCGCACCACGGGGCTACTCCCCTTCGTCCGCGACGGCGTCGCCGCCCTTGATGTGGCGGGCGGGGTTGTAGCCCTGTTCCATCAGGTCCACCGCCCACGCCATGTCCTGGACCCCCTCGACCTTGCAGAAGCCGGGGTTCGCGCCGATGCGGAACGTGCCGTAGACCGGTGTGCCGTCGCCGTTGCGCGGGAGGAAGTCCAGCGGGGAGGAACCTGGGCTGGCGTAGGCGACGCAGTCGGACAGCACCGCGAGCGGGTACAGGCCGGTCAGGGCGGCGAGCTTGGCCATCTTGCGGTGCATGTTCACGCGCGCCTTGGCGATGAGCATCGCCCGGATGTGCGGACTCCACGTCGCCCGTTCCAGGGCGGGCCAGCGCTCGCCCTCGGTGTAGTGGCGGCCCTGGGGTCGTTCGCGGAGCTTGCCGATGCCGCCCTTGACCGTCGACTTGATGGCGGACAGGACCATCGCGCCCTGCCCGTGCCGACGTACCGCGGCCGCCAGGTCCTCGTCACTCTGGCCGGCCAGGTGCGCCAAGTCGGCGCGGCCGGGCGCGAGTTCACGCAGTGCAGTGCGCAGCACTTCGACGTCGTCCTGGTGGGCGGCGGCGTATGTCTTGTGCAGGGCCATCGCGGTGAGGAACGCGTCTTCGTCGGTGTCCTTGTCGGTGGGTACGCCCATATCGGCGGTCGTCGTGAGGAAGGCGTCCTTGAGACGGTCGTGCCACGGGTCCAGGTACGCACCCGTCTCGTGGCGCAGGTATGCCTCGGCCGGTGTGACGTCGTAGCCGAGCTCGACCGCGTATGCCACGGTCGGTGTCGCGTACCAGCCGGGTCCTTCGGGGCACTCCCCGGTGGGCGTAAACGGGTTCGGTAGACGCGGGTCCAGTGCGATGTGGGAGAGGTCGGCCAGCCAGCTGCCGGGGATCTTCTTGTCGAAGGCCGGGGCCATGACGTGGACCGGCTCCGACAGGCCGACAGTGAGGCGGGCGGCGGCCGCGAGGAAGGCGGTGTTGATGTCGATGCCGACCGCCCACGGCAGCAGGCACTCCTCATCGGAGAGCAGCTTGGGGTCGCGGACCCACTGGTAGGCCTCTTCGTCCAGGAAGCCGCCCGTCCAGCCCTGGGCGGCGGGGTGTTCCGGCGTTGCCTCCGGCGGGGCCGGGTCGATCGGGCGGGTGAGCGCGCCCGGGTTCGGACCGGACACCCACTGGCTGGTCGCCTCGTCCTGCACCGGGCGGGTCGGCGGCCTCGTCGCGGTCATCAGCTCCAGCCCCGATACGGCGGTGGAGCCGCGCGGGGTGATGACCCGGGACGCGTACACGCCCAGCACTCGGGCGAGGTCTGCGGGGTGCAGGGTGGCGGCGTCGCCCCAGGCGCGGGTGTCCAGGGCGTCCCAGGGCAGAATCGCCAACTGCACGCACTGGCGCTGGCTGCCCTTGGCAGGGCGGTAGATGCGGGCCCAGGGGCCGAAGCCGCGCTGGGTGAGTTTCCACTTCGCCTTCGTGATCTGTTTGACGACCGGGTGGTCCTCCGGCAGCCGCAGGTTCCGGCGTGCTTCATGGCCCTCCAGGCGCTCCGGCAGGCCGAACCGTACGGCGGCCGCCGCGGTCAGCACGATCAGCGGATCGGAGTCCTTGCCGTTCTTGTTCAGCCTGGGGGCGCCGATCCCGGACTCTTTCAGCGTCCAGTCGACCAGTTGCGGAATCGTCGTCGCCGCACACTCCAGCAGCACTCCGCCCAGACAGAACGCCGTGCCCTCCCCGTCCAGCACCGCGAGCGGGCCATGGGGGAACCGGGATTCCACCGCGGGTGCGGCCGTCTTCGGCCGGGCCGGACGCCGCGACGTCGATGCCGGCCTAGTGGTGCCTGTCGGACGGGACGCGGCGGAGGCCGGGCGCTGCACAGGCGGGTGATTCTCAGCGACTGGTGCAGTCACCGGGACACTGGCCGGGTCGGTGGGGGCAGTCCGCGCATCCAGCACGGCTGCGGGCCCGGTGAAGGACCCTGTGTCCAGCGCGGGTTGGGCCGGGTACTTCGCCGCCCAGCCTTCCAGTAGCCGCAGATACGCCTGAAGCCGCGGTGGTCTGGGGTCGGTACGGCCGGTTTCCCAGCCGTTGACCGTCTCCCGCCGTGACTTCAGTGCCCGGGCCACATCGTCCTGCGTCAGACCAGCGGCCTTACGCAGCCGCAGCCGTTCCTCCGGCAGCGGCAGCACGAGCCTGGGCTGCGTCAGCAGCTCGTCAACTGCGGCGAACAGCTCTTCCTGACTCGGCATGCTTCACCCTCCCGCACCACAATCTAGATCAATTTAACCCCCGAACGCATACCGAAACGCACTTCTGTAGCCCTGGAGGGCATGCCGGTGTCAGCGGGTGATGTTCTTTGTCCGCATCGGGCGGGGCCGCCTGATGCGGGCGGCGGCAAGGTCTTGTTCGAGTAGGCGGCGCGGTGGCGGCAGGCCTGGAATGGCAATGAGCTGCCGTCCAAGACATCGGCGTGATTCCTGTCAACTTGCCTGGGGGAATGGGGCCTTGGGCTTGGGTTGACTGCTTGCATGCAGGCGACGGACTTTACTGTTCGGGGCGGCGGCGGTGCGGCCGTAGGCTCCAGCCGGATCGACGTGCGCTTCCTCGACCCGCTGGGCTGTGTGCAGCAGGTCCCGTGGCTCGAGGCCGCGCAGGACGTCGCCTTCGAGCGCAGTCCTGCGGTACGGCCGTTTCCTGTCCGGTACGGGCGGCGCGTTGCTCCGGGCTGGTGGTGGTCGTCGACCAACGGGCGGCTGGTGGCGTACGGGTCCGGTGTCATGCGGACCCAGCTCATGCTGCTGGACCGGGATACGGCTGTGGTGGCGTTGGCCTGCCGGCCTGCGGAGCTGGTGTGGCGTGAGGGTGGTCAAGTCGTCGGGCATGCACCCCAGTTGATGGCCAGGCTTAAGGACGGCAGCGGTCTACTGCTCGACTGCGTGGGGCGCAGCGGGCCCTCTGCCCGGCTGGGTGAGCGGGCGCGGGTGGTGGCAGCTGCTGCGGAGGCGGTGGGCTGGTCCTATCGGCTGGAGGAGCCTCCGGATCCGGTGCTGGTGGCCAATGTGCGGTGGCTGGCCGGATACCGGCATCCCCGGCACGGTGCGGGTCCGTGGATCCCGGCTCTGGTGGCGGCGTTCGGCAGGCCGCGGCCGGCGGTGGAAGTGGTGCGGAACCTGGGTGACCCGATCGCGGTCTGGCCTGCGCTTTTTCACACGTTGTGGAGTGGTGTGCTGCGTGTGCGGCTGGACGAACCGCTGCATGAGCGCGTCCTCGTCTCGGTCCCGCGGCAGGAGGACGAGGCGGCGTGACGCAGGCGGTTGTCGAGGTCGGGGCGCGGGTTCGCTTCGACGGGCGGATGTGGACGGTGGCCGTGCTGGAAGGCGCCCGGGCCACGCTGGTGACCGGCGAGGGGGCCTCCGCAGTCGTGCTGCTGCCCTACCTGTTCGCCGACCCGTCCTTCGAAGTGGAAGGCGGGCGCGCGCCACAAAGGGTGCCGCCGTTCGGGCTGCTGGAAGCACTGCCGGTGGAGGTACGGGAGCGGGCTCTGGCGTGGCAGCGGCATGTGCGGGAGGTGGAGACCGGCTTCCCGGATGCGGTCGGGCAGGGCCGTCCGCGTGAGGAGTTCGATCCGGCGACGCAGAGCCTGGCCCAGCGGGAGCAGGCGAAGGCGCAGGAGCTGACGGCGGCGGGCTGGACGGCGAGTGTGGCCACGGTGCGGCGGATGCGGGCCCGCTACCGAAGCGAGGGCCTGTGGGGGCTGGTGGACGGGCGGGCGGCGAGGGAGCGGTCTGCCGTAGGACGGGCCGATGAACGGGTGGTCACGGCGATCCGGACAGCGCTGGAGGGGCAGCGGGAGCGGTCGACGGGCACGCTGGTGCGGCTGCGCCGCCAGGTGGGATGGCTGCTGGAGGAGGAGCACGGCGCGGGGGTGGTGGCCCTGCCGCCGGCATCGACGTTCAACCGGCTGGTGCACGCGGTCGCCGACGGGCAGGGGCTGCTGGGGACGGCGGCGCAGCGGCGATGGCATGCGTCGCGGCCAGCTCCGCCGTTCACGCCGACGGTGGCGCTGCGGCCGGGTGAGCTGGTGATGCTGGACAGCACGCCGCTGGATGTCCTGGCGGTGCTGGACAACGGTGTGACCGGCCGGGTGGAGCTGAGCATCGCGCTGGACGTGGCAACCCGCAGCATCTGCGCGGCGGTGCTGCGGCCGGTGGGCACGACGTCGGTGGACGCGGCGATGCTGCTGGCGCAGATGGTGGTGCCGGCCGCGATGCGGCCGGGCTGGGATACGGCACTGTCGATGCAGCGGTCGGTCATCCCCTACGAGCGGCTGGTGGCGTTGGACGCGCGGCTTGAGCAGGCTGCTGCCCGGCCGGTGATCATGCCGGAGACGGTGGTGGTGGACCAGGGCCGGGTGTACGTGTCGGCTTCGTTCATCTCGGCGTGCGAGAGCCTGGGAGTGTCGGTGCAGCCGGTGCCGCCGGCGAACGGCCCGGCGAAGGGGAACGTGGAGCGGACCTTCCGCACCATCGCCGACGGGTTCAGCCAGTACCTGCCGGGCCACACCGGCTCGGATGTCTCCCAGCGCGGCGCGGCCGCGGAGCAGGATGCGTGCTGGAGCCTGGCGCAGCTTCAGGAACTGCTGGACGAGTGGGTCATCGCCGGGTGGCAGGAGCGCGCGCATGAGGCGCTGCGGCACCCGATGATGCCGCGGGTCTCCGTGTCGCCGAACGAGATGTGGGCGGCCCTGGTGGCGGTGACGGGGCATGTGCCGGTGCCGTTGTCCGCCGACGACTACGTCGAACTCCTGCCCCTGCGGTGGCAGGCCGTCAACGACTACGGGATCCGCTTCGGCTACCGCACCTACGACCACCCCGGCCTGAACCCCTGCCGGCGCCGCCGCTCGCCGCGGGCGGACAAGAACGGACGGTGGGAAGTCCACCACAACCCCTATGACCCCAACCGGGTGTGGGTGCGCCTGCCCGAAGGATGGCTGGAGGTTCCGTGGGTCCACGCGGCGGCGGTACGGCGTCCGTTCACCGCGTTTACCTTCGACCACGTCCGGCGCACCGTGGAACGCCGCGTGGGCCGCGAAGAGCACGAGGCCGCGATCGCTGGGGCGCTGGATGAGCTGCTGCGCCGTGCAAGCCAGGGGCTGGGCAGCAAACGCGAGCGGACAGTAGCCGCCCGGGCCCAGGCGGCCGCGCAGATGACCGATGCCTCCCCCGCCACCGCCCCGCAGCAGTGGCCTGCGCCTCTCGCGCCGGGGGCCTCGTTCGGGCTGCCCGGCTCCTTCACCGTCCTGCCCGAGGACGCCGACGGCTGGGACGCCGACGACGGCCTGGACGACATCGAAGACGACCCCCTCGCTGGCCTCGCCGACGGCCAGGACGCCGCGGCGGGCCACGCGGAGGAAGCGGAAGTAACCAAGCCGACGGCCGGAACAGCCCGCGCCCAGGCCGCTGAGCAGACGCCGGACGCTGCCGGGACGGGCGGCATGCACATCTACGACCCGTACCAGGAGGCCCAGGCATGGTGACAACAGTCAAGCCCGCCACCGCGCAGCACAGCGCCTTCAGTCCCCTGACCACGTGGGACGGGTGGCAGCAGTTCGTCGACACAGCCCCTGCCCCGGCGCTGGACGTTGGCGACGAGGGGTGGACCCTGGAGCAGCGGGAGGACTACCACGCGCGGTTCGTGGTGCTGAAGACCCCCGCGATGGACGCCATCTCCACCGCGGTACGCCGTCTGCTGCTGCTCAACCGCGGCCAGCAGGGCGGAGCCAGGCGCGGCCTGATCATCTCCGGGCCGGCGACCACCGGGAAGACCACCGCGATGCAGCAGCTCGGGCGCACCGTCGAACTCGCCGACCGGCGCCGCCACCCGAACCAGGACGGGCGTCTGCCGGTCTTGTTCATCACCGTGCCGCCGTCCTCCACTCCGAAGATGCTCATCAGCGAGTTCGCCCGCTTCCTCGGCCTGCCAATGCTGGAGCGGATGAACCAGATCCAGATCACCAACGCGGTATGCGAGCTGCTGTGTGAGATGGGCACCCAGCTGATCCTGGTCGACGACGTACACCTGATGGACACCCGCAGCCGGGCCGGCGCCGAGACCTCCGACCAGCTGAAGTACCTCGGCGAGCGGATCCCGGCGACCTTCGTCTACTCCGGCATCGACGTCGAGACCTCACCGCTGTTGACCGGCGTGCGCGGCTCCCAGCTCGCCGGCCGCTTCAAAATCGTGCGCAACCAGCCGCTGCGCTTCGGCAGCGGCGCGGACAAACAGATCTGGCACGACCTGATGCACGGCATGGACAGCGCCCTGCGGCTGCGCCACCACCGGCCCGGCACCCTCCTCACGCACGCCGCCTACCTTCACGCCCGCACTGGCGGCCGCATGGGCAGCCTCTCCCACCTCGTCCGCGAAGCCGCCCTCGTGTCCCTGCTGGACGGCACCGAGAAGATCACCAAGAAACTGCTCGAACAGGTCGAACTCGACACCGCCGCCGAACAACGAGCCCGGGCACCACAGCGTCACCGCACACCCGTATCGCGCCGCAGCTGACCTGCGGCTGCCCTCATCGTCCGGATCCCCGTCCACGTCGCTGCTCGGCTTCTGATCGCCTGAGCTCCACCGAAACCGGTCTCTCCTCCCTGATGCGCAACTCCCTTCCACCACAGCCACCACCATGTGCAGCGGCGGCGCGGCCGGGGTCGGCACGGCTCGCACCGCTGCAGAGCGAGACGAACCTGTCGTACCTGGACCGGCTGGCCGACCGCTACCGGCTCGGCGTCAGAGATCTCATCCCGGCACTGCTCCAGGTCGGCGGAGGCCTGTTCAAGGGCTACCGCACGGACGGCGAGATGTACCTCAACGCCGAAGCCCGGGCCCGTATATCGGTGTTCTGCCGCGTGCCCGAGGACGCCCTGGGACGGGCCCTGCCCGCCTGGGCCGCCAAGGAGCCCCTTGCTCCGGACGGGGAAGGTGCGGCCGGGCGGTTCCGCTTCGGGGTCGTGGTGCCGGCCGCAGGGGAAGGCTGCCGACTGTGCACAGCGGCACGCACCGGACGGGCCAAGCCCGCCCGGCTGTACCTGAAACCGCACACCCGAATCTGCCCGCGTCACCGGCGCTGGATGCTCGGCACCCACTGGGTCGACGGCGCGCCAGCCGGCACCGAGCAGATCGACCTGACGGGGCTGCCGGAGATGCTCGCGGCACACCGGCGGCACCTGCAGCTGCTGCGCCACCGGCCGGACGCCGCCCGCGCGTTCGAGGTCGCCCACGCCGTGCTCGTCTCCTGGTGGGCGCAGCAGTGGCCCGAGGAGGAGCAATGGCCGCGCCGGGTACGCGAGATGGCGCCGCCTGGGGCAGATCCCGGCTGGTGGCGGCTGCTGGTCAGGGACGCGGTCACCTACCCGGAGACGGTCGCCCTCACCTCGGTCCTCACCGACGAACGCACCAGACAGCGGCTGCTCGCCGACACCGACGGACACCTGCCCCACACGCTCGCTCACACCCCCACTCTGGTCACCCAGTTGGCGCGAGTCACGAACCGGCCGTGGCTTGCCGAACAGATCGCCTCGACCTCGGCCGGCCCGTTGCTGCTCTGGGCGCAGCACTGCGTACGGGCCGACGCGGACACAGCCGCCGCCGACCGGCTGTGGACGCTGCACATGGCGCACCGGCCCCGCCCCATCGCCCGCGAACTCACCGCCTACCGCGGCATCGCCAACAAGGGCGAGAACGCTGCGGGCGGTACGCGGCTGCACCTGGGGCTCCGGCACACATCGGACCACGCCTTCACCACCGGCCTGGCCCACGCCCGCGCCTACGCCGCCGTCCACGGCCACCTCGCAGCTCCGATCGGCGAGCGGTTCAACGGCTTCACGCTGGGCCGGTGGCTGTCAAATCACCGGAAATTCCCCGCGATGCCGCCCGAACACGTCGCGGAACTCGAGGCGCTGGATCCGTGGTGGAGACCGCCGTGGACGGTCATGTGGCAGCGTTCCTACTACGAAGCCCGCGACCACGCCCGCGCCCGGGGCGGCCTGCGGCCCGAACACGGCTTCCCCGCCACCAGCTTCGGCCTGGGTGAATGGCTCTACAACCAGTGCACCGGCTATGACGACCTGCACCCTGGCCAGCAGCGCCTCCTGTCCGACATCGGCCTCACCCGCGACAGTGCCCGGGCGGCCCGGCCCCGCCGCAAGCACATGGCCACCCACTTCCAGAACGTCCTCGCCTGTGCCCGCGCCTTCGCCGACACCCACGGCAC
Source organism: Streptomyces sp. NPDC093109 (assembly GCF_040701725.1). NCBI lineage: Bacteria > Bacillati > Actinomycetota > Actinomycetes > Kitasatosporales > Streptomycetaceae > Streptomyces > Streptomyces sp. NPDC093109. The sequence continues at coordinate 5,761 of NZ_JBFBEZ010000073.1, read as the reverse complement.
GCTGGTGAACGCGACCGCCGACACTGTCCAGGACGGGCTGAAGCTGGGGCAGTGGCTGTCCAACCAGCGCAGCAAGGACCGCGCCCACCAGCTGCGCTACGGCACCCCATCGTCCCGCGCGCTGGCGCTGTCGGCGATCGATCCCTGGTGGAACCCGCCCTGGGCGCTGGAATGGCAGCGCTCCTGGCACCAGGCGCACACCCATGTCCAAGCCGGCCACGCCCTGGAGGCCGCGGCCGGGTTCCCCGGCACCGCCAGCGCGCTCGCCGCGTGGCTGACCACGCAGTGCGCCCAGTACGACACCCTCCAGCCCGGCCAACACGACCTGCTCGCCCTCATCGGAATCACCGAGGACCAGGCCCGCGGCGCCGCCGCCCGGCCCGCCGAGAACGAAGCCGACTTCGCCACCGCACTGGGCTACGCCCGTTCCTACCACGCGACGCACGGCACCCTCGCCACCGCAACGGAAACCGTCCACGACGGATTCCAGCTCGGACGATGGCTGCGCCGGCAACGCCAGCACGCCCGCGACCACGCCCACCGCGGCACACCACTATCCGCCCGGACCAAGGCCCTGACCGCCATCGATCCCTGGTGGTGCCCGCCCTGGAACCTGGCGTGGCAACGCGCCTGGCAGCACATCCACGACCAGGTACAGGCCGGCCACCGGCTCGACGCCGACCACCACTTCCGCAGCTTCGCCCCCGCCCAGCGCACCTGGCTCCGCAAGCAGCGCAACCACTACGACGACCTCCACCCCGACCAGCAGCGCCTCCTGGCCGGCATCGGTCTGACCCGCGACAGCGCCCGCACCCGGCCCCTCAACCCCTACGCAGAAACCGCCCTCGCCCACGCCCGCGCCTACGCCGCCCTCCACCACACCCTGGCCGTCGCCTACTCCACCGTCCACGACGGCTTTCCCCTCGGCCGCTGGCTCAACGACCAACGCCAACAGGCCCTGCGCGAGACCACCCCCAGCGCCCGTCACCAGGCCCTCACCGCGATCGACCCGTGGTGGAACCCGCCCTGGGACCTGGCCTGGCAACGCGCCTGCACCCGCGCCCGCACCACACAAACCCGCCCTCACGGTGTCCCCGCCGACGTACGAACCTGGGTCAGAGCACAACACGCCGCCTGGGATCTTCTACGCCCCGAGCAGCAGAAACTCCTGACCGGCCTGGGGATCGCCCCCGGCACCGCGGACGCCGCCGGCCAGCGACGCAGATCCAGCCGTGTCTACCCCCTCAGCCCCGGCCTCGCCCACGCCCGCGCCTACGCCGCCGTCCACAGCCACCTCTCCCCCAGCGCAGACACCCACCACGACAGCTTCCCCCTGGGCCGCTGGCTGGTACAAACACGCCGCAAAGCCCGGCAAGGACGCCTGGCCCCCACCACCAGCCAAGCCCTCACCGCGATCGACCCGTGGTGGAACCCACCCTGGCCCAGCATCTGGCAACGCACCTACCAACAAGCCCTATTGACCCACCGCTCCGGCCAGGACCACTCCCCCGCCCTCCAGCGATGGACCGAGCGGCAACGCACCCGCTGGAACACCCTCCACCCCCAGCAGCAACACCTCCTCACCACCATCGACATCCACCCCAGTAGCTGACCGCCCCGACCAATCTGCAGCGAGGCAACGACCCGGTCAGGCACGCTATGCCGATGAGCGACGCGCGCTTCTTCAACGACGAACCGTTCCTCGACGACGAGGGGTCCGACCTGCTGGGGCGTGAACAGTACGCACGGCACGCGGTGGAGTTGCTGGAGCGCGTCCGGACCCAGACCGAAACCGGCGTCCTGGCCTTGATCGGTTCCTGGGGCTCCGGAAAGTCGACGGTCCTGGGCAAGGTGATACGCCTCCTGCAGCAACAGGACGGCAGCGAGGACTGGCTGATCGCGGAGCTCAACCCATGGCTCTACTCCAACCTGGAGACGCTGACCGCGGCACTCTTCAGCGAGGTCCGAGCCGCCCTCCCCAAAGGAAGGCGCTGGTCAGAAGTCCGCAAAACGCTCGGAGGCTTCGGGCAGGCCATCAGCCCCTTGGGCAAGCTCACCGCGCTGGCCGGCCTCGACTCGGAGGGCCTGATCAAGGCCTTCAGCGATCGCATCAGCGGAGACACCAGCGCCTCAACAGCCAAGCGGAAGGCCGAAGAGGCTCTGCGGCGGGCAGGCCAGCCCGTCCTGGTCGTCATGGACGACCTGGACCGCCTCACCCCCGACGAACTTCTCCTGGTCTTCAAACTGGTGCGCCTGGTGGGCCATCTACCGAACGTCTACTACCTGATCAGCTTCGACGAGCAGACGCTGCTGGACGTCCTGCAGCGCAGCGACCTCGTAGGAAACAGCGAAGGCAGGGCCCGCGAGTTCCTGGAAAAGATCATCCAGGTGCGGCTCGACCTTCCCGCGTTCCGCGAACGGGACGCCGCCGCCATGAGTATCCGAGCCCTCAACGCCCTGCTGGACTCCCACAGCCTGTCCATGACGCCGAGCGAGGAACGACGCTTCTCCGAGGCCTACTTCCGGCACCTGCAGGACAGGCTGCAGACGCCACGGGCCGTCAAACGCTACTTCGGGCAGGCCGACGCCACCCTCAGCTCCCTCGCCGGAAACGTGGACCTGGTCGACTTCCTCATCGTCACCTTCCTGCGCACCACCGAGCCCGGCGTCTACCGGCTCCTGAGACGGCACCGCGCCGAACTGACCGGCACCAGCATCGACGCGGCACAGCGGCACAGCACACAGCAGCCCGGCGAACGAGCCGAACGCTGGCGCCACCGCCTGCGTGAAGCCGGCGTGGCCGAAGACCACATCAAAGGCGTGCTCAACCTGCTGGCCCTGCTGTTCCCAACAGTCCAGCAAGACCTCGGCAACGGTAGCGACACGAAAGCCGCCGCCCAGCGCCGCGGGATCGGCAGCACCGACTACTTCGACCGGTACATGGTCTTCGGCGTCCCCGATGACGACCTTCCCGAAGCCGCCTTCGACCAGGCCCTGGCCCAGCTGACCACCGACGCCCCAGGAGAGGAAGCAGCCGAACTGCTGCTCCGCCTCCGCGACGACACCCACCGCATCACCCGCCGAATCGAGCAGCGCCGCAGCGCCGGTATCCGCCTCCCCGCCGCTGCGCTGCTCAAGGCCATGGCAGACAGCTACGGGCAACTGACCGCCGAACCGGAAATGATGGGCCTAGTCAACAGCGGCATGAGCATGCAGTTCCTGGCCCGGGACCTCCTCACCGACCTCCCACCCGAACAAAGAGCCCCGGTACTGGCCGCCATGGCGGCCAGCCCCGACGGAGCGGTCCTGGCCACCCGGACCCTGCACCGCGCCACCAACCCGGACAACAACGACTCCGAGGAAGTACAGACCGCCGAAGACTGGTCTCTTCAGGCCCGCGACGCCGTAACCGAGCAGATCGCCCAGCACCTCGTACCCACTACAGGCAAACCTGCTGAGGAACTCACCGAGTCCGACACCGACCTGATCTGGATGTGGCGCCACACCCACCCCGACAGCCTGCGCCCCTGGCTACGCCAACGCCTCGACAACGGCTGGGAACCCCTCCCCCTCCTGGGCAAACTCCTCCAACCCGCGCCACGCCCGCACCGCCTGATCGACGAAAGTGTCCTGGCCGGCCTCGACGCGATGTTCGGTCTCGACGACCTCTACACACGCCTGGCCCCCCTCCTCCAGACCCAGACCAGCAACTCCGCCGATGAACACCACGCCAACATCCTCCAAGCACTCCGCGAGCACCGACCCGCCACCGGCCAGACCTCACCCCCGGACTCCGGCACCACGGCGTGACCCCGCGCCCGAAGGACACCCTGTACGCGTTTCAAGTAGCGGCCCAATCCACCTGCATGCCACCCAGAAAAACTGCACAAGCCCAGGCCAAGAACCTGCAGGACCCCGCCACACCACACCCAGCGGCACCATCAGCACCACAACGGCCCACTACAACTGAGAAACCACCAGCTCAGAACACGCATGCTGCGCACAAAAAACGACCCACGACACCCACCAGATAGTGGTTGCCCGCCACGGCGATGTAGCCATCCGTGTCCGGGACGGCCCTGCCCCGGCACCGGGTGGCGAGCAGTTGCGGGACTGCGGCGGGGGCGCGCATGGCCGCGCGTTCCTCAGTCCAGCGTGTCGGCGCGGGATGCGTCGCAGCGTTCGTTTCCTCCACCCATGAGGCAAGACCAGCAGCGAAAGTCAGCGGAGTAGCAGGCAGCGGGCTGGCAGAGCCGAACCGGCGCAGGCGGCGGCGGGCAGCTGCGAGGCCGGTCAGTGGGAGGCCGCGGTCCTGGACGGCGAGGTCGTCCAGTTCAGCGCGTGCCACGTAGGTGTTCCAGGAGATGTCCCACCCTTCGGTCTCGAAGTACCAGGCCCAGGGGAAGTCGATACCGCTGGTGTCCCAGCGCAGGGTGTGCGGTACGGCGCCCCATTCCTGCAGCAGGCGCCGTTGGCCGATCCACACGTTACGGAAGCGGGCGCTGGGCAACAGGCAAGCCCCCACGTGTCGGGAGGCGCCGGCGACCATGAGCAGCACGGGGCACCGGCGGCTCTGTCCATGCCCGACGTCGAGCTCTGCCGGGGGCCACCACAGCCCGCACTCCGCCCAGCCCGGGAGGAAATCCCGCAGAACAGCAGACCCGAACCCTTGCTCCTGTTCCGGCCGGTGCTCAGCCTGCGGCAGCAAAGCCGACCGCAGACGGGCCACGTGGAAACGCAGCAGACTGGCCGAGGCCGGCCAGTCGATACGGCGTGCGATCTCGGCCGCACTCACTCCAGGCTCGTCCCGCAGCAGTTGCAGGATGAGCGGCTCGAACGGCGCGGCCACGGAGGGACGTTCGGGACGCTGGTAGCGGGGCGGCTGCTCACAGCGTAGGAGGCGGCGCACCGTATTGGGCGCCATCTGCTTGTGCCGGGCGATCTGCTTGATGGGCATACCCCTGGCACGCAGACGGCGTACCTCCCGCCACGTGTCAGGGGAGAGCACGCGGGTCCTCCTCCCGCCCGGTGACCGCCTCGGGCTGGCGGGTCTGCCGCCAGGCAGCACGGACCTTGCCCAGCGCATGGATCACCGGTACCAGGTCCAACAGCAGGGCCTCGGTGCCTTTCAGCACCTTGCGGCCGAAGTAATACACGGCCGCGGTCACGGCTGCCGCAGCCGACACGACAGGCAACACGAAGTCCAGGCTCATACGGCGCCGCCTTCCAGGACGGCGGCCCGATGAGCCGAGTGCTGTGCGGGTCCCACTCTTCTGTTCTCCCCACGTCGGTCGTTCTTCGCGGGACCCTCACGACGAAGGCCCGTCCTGCCAGCGCGCATGGGTATCCATTTGCGCTGACAAGAGCGGGCCACTCACCTCCAACTACTGTCTCGGCCCCCACTGACAAACGAGCACCCACCTGCCAAGTGAATCTTGAACCCCCACCCGCTCAGACAGCCCCTTTCCCTGCAGGTCAGAGAACCTATTAGAGCGCCACACAGGGTTTCCGGGCCTATATCAGCCACGGACGGCTCCCGCCCGCGTCCCTCTCCTCCGGGTGACAGAAACCGCAGGTCAGTGACTTCTTCTCCGTGAGATGTCGCGCCTCGCCCGCCAAGAAGACGTCGATGTCGATGATGGCGTCCTCGACCTTCCTCCAGATCTGATGGTGTCCCGCCGAGTGGTGTAGCCGATCAAGGCGTAGTTGTGCGCGGGCGGATGCTCGGGGCGTGCAACCGATAGCGGTGCCTGCTCCCTGT
>NZ_JBFBEZ010000072.1:0-25589 GCF_040701725.1 Streptomyces sp. NPDC093109 | reverse complement strand
GGGGGGGGTGGCGCCCGCCGGGGGCGGGCGCCGGCGCTTCCCGGGGGGGCCTCCCCACCCCCCGCGTCCCCGCCGGGCGCCGGGCGGGGGGCCCCCCCCCCCGGGGGGGCGGCGGCCCCCCACGCCGGGGCCGCGACGCTCAGAGCAGCTCCGTGACCGTACCGGCACCGACCGTACGGCCGCCCTCGCGGATCGCGAAGCCGAGTCCGGCCTCCAGCGGGATGTCGCGTCCCAGCTCCACGGTGAGGTCCACCGTGTCGCCGGGGCGCGCGACCGCCACCTCGCCCAGGTCGACGTCACCGACGACATCGGCCGTACGGATGTAGAACTGCGGCCGGTATCCGCTGGTCAGCGGGGTGGTGCGGCCGCCCTCGCGCGCCGAGAGCACATACACCCGCGCCCGGAAGCGCCGGCTGGGCGACAGGCTGCCCGGCGCCGCCACCACATGGCCGCGGCGGACCGCGTCGCGCGGCATGCCACGCAGCAGCAGCGCGACGTTGTCACCGGCCTCGGCGGACTCCATCGGCTTGCCGAAGGTCTCCAGACCGGTCACCACCGTCTCCTGGTCGGCGCCCAGCACCACCACCCGGTCCCCGACCCGCACCGTGCCGCGCTCCACGGCGCCGGTGACCACCGTGCCGCGCCCGGTGATGGTCAGGACGTTCTCCACCGGGAGCAGGAACGGCGCGTCCGTGTACCTGACGGGCATCGGCACATAGGTGTCGACGGCGTCGAGCAGCGCCTCCACGGACGCGGTCCAGCGGGGGTCGCCCTCCAGCGCCCGCAGCCCCGACACCCGTACGACGGGGGCCGCGTCGCCCCCGTACCCGTTGGCGGTCAGCAACTCGCGCACCTCCAGCTCCACCAGGTCCGTCAGCTCGTCGTCCCCGGCGTCCGCCTTGTTGATCGCCACGACGATGTGGTTGACCCCCACCTGACGGGCGAGCAGCACGTGCTCGGCCGTCTGGGGCATGATCCCGTCGAGCGCCGAGACGACCAGGATCGCCCCGTCGAGCTGGGCCGCGCCGGTCACCATGTTCTTGATGTAGTCGGCGTGACCGGGCATGTCGACGTGCGCGTAGTGCCGGGTGTCCGTCTCGTACTCGACGTGCGAGATGTTGATGGTGATCCCGCGCGCGGCCTCCTCCGGAGCCCGGTCGATCCGGTCGAACGGCACGTAGGTGCCGGTCCCCCGGTCGCTGAGGACCTTCGTGATGGCGGCGGTCAGAGTGGTCTTGCCATGGTCCACATGTCCCATGGTGCCGATGTTGAGATGCGGCTTGGTGCGGACGTATGCCGTCTTGGGCATGATCGTTGTCCCTGTGCTCGAAGCGGTGAGCGGGACCCCTGAGCCTTGCCGACCCTCCCCCTGCGGGGTCCGCCGGACGATCCGGGAAGGGTCAGCTTCGGGCGCCGCCGAAGGGCGCCGATGCGGTTGCCTCCACCGCGGCAGCCTTCGGCGCGTCCGCGACTGCGGACGGCGCTGCGAGGAAGACGTACCGGGACATGCCCCTGATCCTGACGCATCGTCGACGCCGCGTCGAACGGTTTTCCCGTGGCCCCGGCACCGCGGTTCATCCGCGTCGGCTAGTCTCCCGGGATGCTCGACACCGCCACCGGGCCCGCCCCCGGCTCCGTCGCCGGGCCTCCCCCCGGCCGCGCCGTCCGCTGGTCCCGGGCGCTGCTCTCCCCCTGGTCACGGCTGGCCCTGCTGGTGGCCCTGCTGGCCTCCGCGCTCTCGGTCGTCCTGCTGTACGAACCCCAGCGGCTCCTCGCCGACGGCTGGCCACCCCGGGTCGCCGGCGGCGCGGCGGTGCTCCTGTTCGCCGTGGCGTACGGGCTGTGCGCGGTCGCCTTCGTCCCGCGCCCCCTGCTGAACCTCGCCGCGGGCGCGCTTCTCGGCTCCGCGTACGGGCTGGCCGCCGCGCTCGCCGGAACCGTCCTCGCCGCGGGCCTCTCCTTCGGCCTCGGCCGCCTCCTCGGCCAGGAGGCGCTGCGGCCACTGCTGCGGGGCCGCTGGCTGAAGGCGGCCGACGGCCAGCTGAGCGGCCACGGCTTCCGCTCGATGCTCGCGATCCGGCTCTTCCCCGGCGTACCCTTCGCCGCGGCGAATTACGGCGCGGCCGTCTCCACGATGGGCTGGACGCCGTTCCTGACCGCGACGGCGCTCGGCTCGATCCCCAACACGGCGGCCTACGTCATCGCCGGCAGCCGCGCGTCCTCGCCGATGTCGCCGCTGTTCCTGTGCGCGATGGGGTTCATCGTGCTGACGGGGGTGGGGGCGGCGGTCGTGGCGTGGCGTGTCTCCTCCCGGAGGGGGACCGTGGGTCCGGGTGGTACGGGGTACGGCCGGTTCGGCCGGTTCCGGGTGCCGGGGCGGGGTCGCCTCCCGGCGAGGGGCCGTGGTCTTTGACGGTGCGTTGCCGGTGCGGCCGGTGCGGCCCTGTGCCGGGGGCCGGGGCGGGGTCGCCTCCCGGCGAGGGGCCGTGGGTTTGGCGGTTCGGTGTACGGGCCGGTTGGTTCCGGTGCCGGGGGCCGGGGCGGGTCGCCTCCCGGCGGGGGGTCGTGGGCCGGGTGGGTGCTGTGCGGCCGGTTCGTCCCGGTGCCGGGGGCCGGGGCACTCCGGAGGCGCATCCCCGGATGCATGATTTACGCCGCGTGCGGCATATCGGTCGACTGCGGGCGCGTACAGCGGCACAAATCACGCTCTACATCCGGGGACGTCACCTCCTGCGACCCCGGCCCCCTCCGGTCGTGGACGGCCCGCGCGCAAACGTCCCGGGCCAAGCCCGGTGGGTCTGTGACGGGTGGTGAAGGGGGCACCGCAGGGGGTATGTGTCCGGACGTAAAGCGCGATTTGTGCCGCTGAACGAGACCCGCGCATACGGACCGGCCCGCCACGCGGCGTAAATCGTGCAGTCCGGGCGCGTGCCCCCGGAGGGGCACCCGGCAACAACCCGCACGTACCCACCGGGCCCAGCCCAAGACGGACCACGGTCCCTCGCCGGGAGGCGCCCCCGCCCCCGGAGGGGCACCCGGCGACAACCCGCAGGTGTGCACCGGGCCGAGCCCGAGGCGGACCCCGGCCCCCGGCCAGCACCCGCCAGCACCCGCAGGTGCGAACCGGGCCAAGCCCAAGACAACCCACGGCCCCCTAGCCGGGAGGCGAGAGCGCCTCGATCAGCCGCTCCGCGGCAAGCGTTGCCGTCAGGCGGCCCGCTCGTACCTCCCGTTCCAGCTCCGGTGCCAGCTGACGTACCCCCGGGTCCTCCCGCAGCCGGTCGAGCAGGTGGTCGCGGACCATCGTCCATGTCCAGTCGACCTGCTGGTCGCTCCGTTTGCGGGCGAGGCGGCCGTCCGCCGCGAGGACTTCGCGGTGCTGTTCCAGGCGGGACCAGACGGTGTCGAGCCCGGTGGACTCGCGTGCGCTGCAGGTGAGTACCGGGGGCGTCCAGGCCGCGTCGACGGGGTGCATCAGGCGCAGCGCGCCAGCGAGTTCGCGGGCCGCGGCGCGGGCGTCGCGTTCGAAGGGGCCGTCGGCTTTGTTGACGGCGATGACGTCGGCGAGTTCGAGGACGCCCTTCTTGATGCCCTGGAGCTGGTCGCCGGTGCGGGCGAGGGTGAGGAGGAGGAAGGTGTCGACCATGTTGGCGACGGTGGTCTCGGACTGGCCGACGCCGACGGTTTCGACGAGGACGACGTCGTATCCGGCGGCTTCCATCACGATGATGGTCTCGCGGGTGGCTTTGGCGACGCCGCCGAGCGTGCCGGCGGTGGGTGAGGGCCGGACGAAGGCCGCCGGGTCGACGGCGAGGCGCTCCATGCGGGTCTTGTCGCCGAGGATGGAGCCGCCGGTACGGGTGGAGGAGGGGTCGACGGCGAGGACGGCGACGCGGTGGCCGAGGCCGGTGAGCAGGGTGCCGAGCGCGTCGATGAAGGTGGATTTACCGACGCCGGGGACGCCGCTGATCCCGATCCGGCGGGCGTTGCCGGAGTGCGGGAGGAGCTGGGTCAGCAGCTGCTGGGCGAGGCGGCGGTGGTCGGGGCGGGTGGACTCCACGAGGGTGATGGCGCGGGCGATGTACGCGCGGGAGCCGTCGAGGACTCCCTTGGCGTAGGTGTCGACGTCGATCGGGGGCGGCACGCCGTCACCTCTCGTGGCCGAGCGCCGCCGAGAGCGCGTCGAGCAGGTCGAGGGCCGCGTCGGGGATGACCGTGCCGGGCGGGAAGACTGCGGCGGCGCCCATCTCCAGGAGGGTGGGGACGTCCGCGGGCGGGATCACCCCGCCGACGACGATCATGATGTCGTCACGGCCCTCGGCGGCGAGCCGTTCGCGCAGCGCCGGTACGAGGGTGAGGTGGCCGGCGGCGAGGGAGGAGACGCCGACGATGTGCGCGTCGGCCTCGACGGCCTGGCGGGCGACCTCGTCGGGCGTCTGGAAGAGGGGACCGACGTCGACGTCGAAGCCGAGGTCGGCGAAGGCGGTGGCGATGACCTTCTGACCACGGTCGTGGCCGTCCTGGCCCATCTTGGCCACGAGGATGCGCGGCCGGCGGCCCTCGGCGCGTTCGAAGGCGTCGACGGCGGTGCGGGCGCGTTCGACGGCCGGGGAGGTGCCTGCTTCGTGGCGGTACACACCGGAGATGGTACGGATCTGGCCGGAGTGGCGCCCGTACACCTTCTCCAGGGCGTCGGAGATCTCGCCGACGGTGGCCTTGGCGCGGGCGGCGGCGACGGCGAGGCCGAGGAGGTTGCCGTCGAGGCCGCCGGGCCCCGGGCGGGCGCCGTCCCCGGCGGCGGCGGTGAGTGCGCGCAGGGCGTCCTGGGTGGCGTTCTCGTCGCGTTCGGCGCGCAGCCGGCGGAGTTTCTCGATCTGCTGGGTGCGGACGGAGGAGTTGTCGACCTTGAGCACGTCGATCTTCTCGTCGGTCCCGACGCGGTATTTGTTGACGCCGATGACGGGCTGGCGGCCGGAGTCGATGCGCGCCTGGGTGCGGGCGGCGGCCTCCTCGACGCGGAGTTTGGGGATGCCGGCGTCGATGGCCTGGGCCATGCCGCCGGCCGCCTCGACCTCCTCGATGTGCTGCCAGGCGCGCCGGGCGAGGTCGTAGGTGAGCCGCTCGACGTAGGCGCTGCCGCCCCAGGGGTCGGTGACGCGGCAGGTGCCGGACTCCTGCTGGAGGAGGAGCTGGGTGTTGCGGGCGATGCGGGCGGAGAAGTCGGTGGGGAGGGCGAGGGCCTCGTCGAGGGCGTTGGTGTGCAGGGACTGGGTGTGTCCCTGGGTGGCGGCCATGGCCTCGACGCAGGTGCGGGTGACGTTGTTGAAGACGTCCTGCGCGGTGAGGGACCAGCCGGAGGTCTGTGAATGGGTGCGCAGGGAGAGGGACTTGGCGTTCTGCGGGTCGAACTTCTTGACGAGCTTGGCCCAGAGCAGCCGGGCGGCGCGGAGTTTGGCGATCTCCATGAAGTAGTTCATGCCGATGGCCCAGAAGAAGGAGAGCCGGGGTGCGAAGGCGTCGACGTCGAGTCCGGCGCCGAGGCCGGCCCGCAGGTACTCGACTCCGTCGGCGAGGGTGTAGGCGAGCTCCAGATCGGCCGTCGCGCCGGCTTCCTGGATGTGGTAGCCGGAGATGGAGATGGAGTTGTAGCGGGGCATCTTCCGTGAGGTGTAGGCGAAGATGTCGGAGATGATCCGCATGGAGGGTTTGGGCGGGTAGATATAGGTGTTGCGGACCATGAACTCTTTGAGGATGTCGTTCTGGATGGTCCCGGCCAGCTTCTCGGGCGGTACGCCCTGTTCCTCGGCGGCCACGATGTAGAGGGCGAGGACGGGCAGCACAGCGCCGTTCATCGTCATCGACACGCTCATCCGGTCGAGCGGAATGCCGTCGAAGAGCTGACGCATGTCGTAGATCGAGTCGATGGCCACGCCCGCCATGCCGACGTCGCCGGTCACCCGGGGGTGGTCGCTGTCGTACCCCCGGTGGGTGGGCAGGTCGAAGGCGACGGAGAGGCCCTTCTGGCCGGCGGCGAGGTTACGCCGGTAGAAGGCGTTGGACTCCTCGGCGGTGGAGAAGCCGGCGTACTGCCTGATGGTCCAGGGCTGGTTGACGTACATCGTCGGGTAGGGGCCGCGCAGATACGGGGCGATGCCGGGGTAGGTACCGAGGAAGTCGAGGCCCGCCAGGTCCCGTTCGGTGTAGAGGGGTTTGACGGCGATGCCCTCGGGGGTGTCCCAGTACAGCTCGTGGTCGGCCGCGCCGGTGTGTTCCTTGACGGCGGTCCGCCACTGGTCCTCGGTGGTTCCGGCGCCGCCGCCGGAGCCCAGTTCGATCTCGGAGAAGTCCGGAATCCGCATCACGCCACTCCCATCCGGTCGAGGACGGAGGTGAGGACGGCGACCGCGTCGCCGCCCGCGACGACGAACTCGTCGACTCCGGCCTGAAGATATGTCTCACGTCGGTCGCCGGGCCGTCCGGCGAGGAACACCCGTAGCGCGCCGGCGGACGTGAGCGCCTCGGCGACGGGCGCGGCGCCCTCGGCGTACAGCGCGTCGCTGGAGCAGATGCAGGCGACGGCGGCGCCGCTGCGGGTGAAGGCGTCGGCGGCGGTGTCCGCGTCGACGGACACCGGGTCGTGTACGGGTTCGATGCCGCCGGCCTGGAAGAGGCCGGCGGCGAAGGCCGCGCGGGCCGTGTGGGCGGCGGCGGGCCCGAGGGCGGCGAGGAAGACGCGGGGGCGGGCGCCGGTCGCGGCGAGGTGGGCGTCGGAGCGGGCGCGCAGCGCCTCGTACGCGTCGTCGCGGTGGACGGACGGCAGTCCGCCGGTGGGCGCGGGCGGCGCCGCGTCGCGTACGACGGGGGCCTGGCCGAGCTGGGGGAACTCGCTGACGCCGGTGATGGGTTCGCGCCGGGTGGCGAGCTTCGCCGAGCGCTCCCGCCAGGTGGCGGCGAGCCGTTCGCCGATGAGTCCTGAGCGCAGCGCGGCGCGCTGGCCGCCGGCGCGTTCGATCTCCTGGAACCAGTCCCAGGCGGCGTGGGCGAGGGAGTCGGTGAGCGATTCGACGTACCAGGAGCCGCCCGCCGGGTCGATGACGCGGCCGAGGTGGGACTCCTCCAGCAGGATGGTGGAGGTGTTGCGGGCGATCCGACGGGCGAAGGCGTCGGAGAGTCCGAGGGGGTGGTCGAAGGGCAGGACGGTGACGGAGTCGGCGCCGCCCAGGCCGGCGGCCAGGGAGGCGACCGTGGTGCGGAGCATGTTCACCCACGGGTCGCGCCGGGTCATCATGACCGCCGAGGTCACCGCGTGCTGGCGTTGCGCGGCGGCGGGCGCGGGGGCGCCGCACACCTCGGCGACGCGGGCCCAGAGCCGTCGGGCGGCGCGGAGCTTGGCGATGGTGAGGAACTGGTCGGCGGTGGCCGCGTAACGGAATTCGAGCTGGCCGCAGGCCTCTTCGACGGTGAGCCCGGCGGCGGTGAGGTCGCGCAGCCAGCCGACGCCGGTGGCGAGCGAGCAGCCCAGCTCCTGGGCGTCGGAGGCGCCGGCCTCGTGGTACGGGAGGGCGTCCACGGCGATGGCGCGCAGTCCGGGGTACTCGCGGGCGCAGCGCGCGGCGAGTCCGGTGGCGGTCGCGGTGGCGTCGGCCGCCTCCCGTCCCGTACGGGCGAGGGTGCCGACCGGGTCGGCGCCGAGGGTGCCGCGTACCGCGTCGCGGTCCACGCCGCGCTCGTCGTGGAGCCGGAGCAGCGCGCCGGCGGCCGGGCCGAACTCCTCGCCGGCGTCGAGGGCGACGGGCGCGAGGTCGAGATAGACGCCGTCGAGGACGGCGGGCAGCGCCTCGGCCGGTACCCCTGATCCGCCGAGGGCCAGCCAGAGGGAGGTGACGCCGTTCTCCAGATCGGCGAGTACGGCCTCGTTGACGCGCGCGGGGTCGGTGCCGGTGTGCCGCTGCCGTACGTCCCAGCCGGAGACGGTGCCGCCCTCGGCCCTGCCTCCCCGGGTGTAGGGCGCGAAGCCGGGGTATCCGGCGGCGGGGGCGTCCGCGGGCGCGTCGTCGGCGGTGTAGAGCGGGCGGGTGACCAGCCCGTCCTGGAGTGCGGTGGCGAGCGCGTCCTCGGCGGCCGGTCCGGTGAGGTCCCGGCCCGACTTGCGCAGGACACCGGCCACCAGGCTCTGCCACTGCTCGCGGGTCGGGTCGGGGAACTCTGCTGCCAGGGATAGCCCGTCTTCAGGCAGGACCGTCATGGCCCAGATCGTAGGGCAGCCCGCCGGAAGCGCAGGAGAGCGCCTCACTGTGACCTTTCCCTCCCCATCGCGCGGCAGGTCAGGTGATTTCACGGGGCGTCAGAGGCGGGGTGCGGCGCGGGTGGGCGGGGAAGTGGGCGGGAAGTGGGCGCTCCGCGGCGCTCCGTGGCGTTCAGGTGCCTGCCACTGTCCCGTAACCCTCGGGGGCTAAGCTGCCGGAGACCGGAACGTAAGCCTCATTTCGCCACTGCGCCGCGCTTCGACCGGTCAGTGCATATACCTTTCTTGGATGGCGTAGTACCTCATGTCTTGGTTCGAATCATTCGTCCTCGGGCTTGTCCAGGGACTGACCGAGTTCCTGCCCATCTCCTCCAGCGCGCATCTGCGGCTGACGGCGGCGTTCGCCGGCTGGGAGGATCCCGGGGCGGCGTTCACGGCGATCACCCAGATCGGCACGGAGGCGGCCGTCCTGATCTATTTCAGGAAGGACATCGCGCGGATCCTCTCCGCCTGGTTCCGTTCCCTGACGGACAAGGAGATGCGCCGGGACCAGGACGCGCGGATGGGGTGGCTGGTCATCGTCGGGTCGATCCCGATCGGGGTTCTCGGTGTCACCCTCAAGGACCAGATCAACGGCCCGTTCCGGGATCTGCGGCTGATCGCGGTCACGCTGATCGTGATGGGGCTCGTCCTGGGCTTCGCCGACCGGCTGGCGGCGCGCGACGAGACGGGTGCCAGGCACCGGGTCGCCAAGGAGCGCAAGACGCTGCGGGAGCTGAGCGTCCGGGACGGTCTGATCTTCGGCTTCTGCCAGGCCATGGCGCTGGTCCCGGGCGTGTCCCGGTCCGGCGCGACGATCAGCGGCGGTCTGCTGATGGGGTACACCCGCGAGGCCGCGGCGCGCTACTCGTTCCTGCTGGCGATTCCGGCGGTGCTCGCCTCGGGCGCGTACGAGCTGAAGGACGTGGGGGACGGGCATGTGGTGTGGGGGCCGACGGTCTTCGCGACGGTGATCGCGTTCGCGGTGGGATATGCGGTGATTGCATGGTTCATGAAATACATCACCACCAAGAGCTTCATGCCGTTCGTGGTCTACCGGGTGCTGCTGGGCATCGCCCTGTTCGTGCTGGTCGGGACGGACACGCTGAGCCCGCACGCGGGCGAGTCGGCCGGCTGACGCCCGGCCGATTCCCGGGGTTGCGCGCTTCCGGCGTGTTCTGTGTCACGCGGGGAGCGCGGAGTGTGACCAAGAACGCGCCCCGAACGGTCACCGGCGCACGCCCCCGGCCCTAGGGTGGTCGTATGTCCTCTTCTTCCGCACCCGCTTCCCGGGTCTCCGGCGCCGCGGCGGCCAACGAGCGCATTCGCGCGCTCGTTGACTCGGCCGACGGGGCGTGGCCCGCGGAGGCGTACGAGGTGCTCCTCCTGGAGTGGGCCGAGGCCCTGCACGCCGAGGTCGACGCGGCCGCGTAGCGCACTCCGGCCGGCCTACGGGCGAGCCCCCGTCACACCACATATCCGACATATGGACACTCAGGCGATTATCGGGTAGCAGGCATACCATCCCGCGTTATGCCTGCTACCGACCCCGTGTCCGCGCCACCCGTCCCCGCAGGGAACGCTCCCGCCGGGGACGCTTCCGCCGGGCACGCTCCCGTCACGGACACCGAGCACCCGTCGTCCCCCGCCCGCCCCCAGGGCAAGGGCAAGGGGTTCGGCATGGTCGCCGCGACCGCTCTGGTCATGGGCAACATCATCGGCGGCGGTGTCTTCGCGCTGCCGGCCGCGGTCGCCCCGTACGGCACGGTCAGCCTGATCGCGCTGCTCGTCGTCTCGGCCGGCGCCGTACTGCTGGCGCTGCTCTTCGGGAAGCTGGCCCGGCGCAGCCCGGTCACCGGCGGGCTCTACGTGTATCCGCGCGACGCCTTCGGTGAGTTCGCCGGATTCCTCTCTGCCTGGTCGTACTGGACGATGACCTGGGTGAGCATCGCGGCGCTCGCCGTCGCCGCCGTCGGCTACGCGGCCGTACTGCTCCCCTTCGGCGGGAACCACGTGCTCGAAGCGGCGGTCGCGCTGGCCGCGCTCTGGCTGCCCGCCGCCGCGAACTTCGCGGGCACGCGCTGGATCGGCGCCGTCCAGGTCGTCTCGACGGTGCTGAAGTTCGTACCGCTGCTGCTGGTGGCCACGGTCGGGCTCTTCTTCATGGACACCGACAACTTCGGCCCCTTCAACGCCTCCGGCGAGAGCGTCCCCGGGGCCCTCGCCGCCGCGGGCGCGCTGCTCCTCTACAGCTTCCTCGGCGTGGAGTCGGCGGCGATGAGCGCGGGCGAGGTACGCGATCCCGAGCGGACCGTCGGGCGGGCCAGTGTGCTCGGGACGGTCGGCTCGGCGCTGGTCTATCTGCTGGGCACGGTGGCCGTCTTCGGTCTCGTACCGCATGGCCGACTCGCCTCGTCGGGCGCGCCGTTCGCCGACGCCGTCAACGCCATGACCGGTGGCCACTGGGGCGGCACGGTGATCGCGCTGGTGGCCGTCGTGTCGATGGTGGGCTGCCTCAACGGCTGGATCCTGCTGAGTGCGCAGATGCCGTACGCGGCGGCCCGCGACGGGCTCTTCCCCGCGCCGTTCGCCCGCGAGAGCAAGGGCGGTGTGCCCACCTTCGGGGTGCTCGCCTGCGCGGTGCTCGGCACGGTCCTGATCGCGTTCAACTACGCGGCGGGCCCGGACGCGACCTTCCGGGTGCTCGTCCTCATCACCACCTTCACCGGCTGCGTCCCGTATCTCCTGTCGGCCGCCGCCCAGCTCTACTGGCTCGCGAAGGGCTCGCGCGAGCGTGTGCGCCCGGCCGGGCTGACCCGCGATCTCATCGTCGCCGCGCTCTCCTTCGCGTTCTCCTTCTGGCTGATCGCGGGCGCCGGTTACGCGGCCGTCTACCAGGGCGTGCTGTTCCTGTTCGCCGGGATTCCGGTGTACGTGTGGCTGCGCGGGCGGCGCCAGGAGGCCGGAGCCGGGGCCGGAGCCGCGTAAACCGTCCCGGTTGCCCCATGAGGCAGCGCGCGGTGCCCCATGCCCGCGAAGCGGCGGGCTGGACGGTCCGCGGACCGGGGCGCCAGGCTGGGACGGTGGAGAGGTCCGCCACCCCGCGGCGCGGCCATGGCACGGTCGGAGGAGGCGGAGATGCCCGGACACGAGCGGCGGCACGGCCCGGAACACGACCACGAACACGAGCATGACCACGAGCACAGCGAGTCCATGCGCCCCCGGGGCGACGCGGACGCCAGGGACGGCGGCACGACGGCGCGGCTCTTCCGCGCTGCGGTGGCCGGGCGGTCCGACGTCGTCGGTACGGCCGGGATGGCGAGCCTGCAACGCGCGGTGGGCAACAGCGCGGCCGGTTCCGTGCTCAGCAGAGAGGCGGCCGAGGAGGCGCCGGAGCCCGCGGTGGAGGCGACCGCGGCGGAGGAGCGTTCGCCCGTCCACGACGTGATCTCCACCGGCGGCTCCCCGCTGGACACCGACACCCGTACGGACATGGAGAGCCGGATGGGCACCGACTTCTCCGACGTACGGGTGCACACGGACTCGGCGGCGCACGACTCGGCGAAGGCGGTCGGGGCGCACGCGTACACCGTCGGCCATCATGTCGTCTTCCAGCGCGACAGCTACGACCCGTCCTCCTCCGCCGGGCGCACCACGCTGGCGCACGAGCTGACGCATGTGGTGCAGCAGCGCAACGGCCCGGTCGAGGGCTCGGCGGCGCCGGGCGGTATCCGGGTGAGCGACCCGTCCGACCGCTTCGAGCAGGAGGCGGCGGCCAACGCCGACCGGGTCATGTCGTCCGACCCGGGCCCGGCGCCGGTGCCGGGACCCGCTCCGGCGGCGCAGGCTCCGTCCGTACAGTCCCTGGCGGACCGGCCGGCCGCGCCGTCCGTGCAGCGCGAGGCGGCGGAGGACGAGGACGAGGAACCGGCGGATGTGCAGGGCTCCTTCGTCCAGCGGGCGGAGGAGGAGGCCGAGGAGGAGGAAGAGGAGCCGTCGGCCTGACGGCGGCCATGACTGCACGGCGGCAGACGGCATGACGGAGGGGTACGGCACGGGCGCGCGGCCCGTGCCGTACCCCTCCGTCATACCGACGGGCCGCCGGGCCGCCGGGCCGCCGGGCCGCCGGGCGTGTACGTGCGCCTAGCCGGCCGGCGCGATGTCGGGCCGCAGTGTGCCGCCCACCAGCAGCGACTGCGAGCAGCTCGTCGGCGTCGGGGCCTTCACCGGCTTGCCGACCTGCCGGCAGTCGACCGTCATGGTGACCTCCTGGCCGGACGCCACGAGGATCGGGGTGACGAAGTGGTAGTCGGAGTCGCGGAAGTTCTCCAGCGCCAACCGGAGGATGGGCGCGTCGCCGCTGAGGACGGTGAGCGTGCCGGCGTCGCCCTGCGGGTTCTGGACGACGATGTCGGTGAGCGCGAAGACGCTGCCGCCCGGCACCTTGTAGGCGGAGCCGCTGGCCGCCGATCCGCCGACGGCGTCCTTGACCTCGACGCGGGCGCTGGTCGGGGTCCCTGAGGCGTTCCCGCTGCCGCCCGGGTCAGCAGGTCCTGTGCTGGCGGCCGGTCCCGTGGTGCTGCCGTGCGAGGGAGCGACCTGGCCGCTGTCCGGGCCGCCTTCCTGGGGGTTCCCGTTCCCGCTTCCGTCACCGCTGCCGCCCGTGGCACCGCTCGGGGACGGGGTCCTGGCCGCGGCCGACGCGACGACCTCCGGCGTGATCGCCTCCCTGGCCGCCGACTTCACGGCCGGCCGCAGCACCGCGTACCAGAGCCCGACCAGCGCGATCAGCACGGCCGCCGCGAGCATGAGGGCGCGGGGCAGCCAGCGCGGCAGGATCGCCTGCTGCTCGTACGATCCGTCCAGCGTCAGCGGCTCGGGCGCCTCCTGGCCCTCCGCCACCACCGGTGCCACGAACGCCTGGAAGGTGTGGGTGACCGGGGTCCCGCGCCAGATCCGGCCGGCCGGCCGCACCCGTAGCTTCGCGAAGTCGGCGCGGCCGGAGGGGATCAGCAGTTCGGCGACGGCGAATTCGACCTTGGCGCGCTCGGTGCCGGTGCTGCCGGTCAGCCGTACGGTCACGGGCGCGTTGCCGCGGTTGTCCACGGCGAGCTGGTGCCGGCCCCGGTACGCGCCGCTCGAACCGCGGGGCACCAGCTCCGCGGTGACCTCGGTGAACGGCGCGACGGTCACCGTGCCCTCGGGCACCACCGCCGCGCCCGGGTCGCTCGTCGGCGTCACCCGCACCCCGAACGGGGTCTCCCCCGCCGGCACCGAGGGATCGCGCGGCGGGCCCAGCCGGAGGGTGACCGTACCGGTGGCGCCCGGATAGAGCGAGAGAGCGGGCGGTTCCACCGTCGCCCAGGCCGCACACGCTCCGATCACCTCGAAGCGGTACTCCTCCACGGTGCTGCCGGAGTTGAGGATCTGTAGGGGGACATCCGTCCGACCGCCCGGCTCTGCGGTGACGGTCGCTGCGTCGAGGCTGGCCGTAACACTCATACGGGGCACGGTAGATCCGCCCATTCCCGCGAACAGCGGCCGGACAGGAACACTTTCGGGCAGAAGTACTGCCCGGCGGGCGGGACCGGATTTCATATCCTCATGGGATGGGAAAGGAGTAACTGCCGATGCGTAAGGCGACTACGGCCGCACCCGCGGTTACCGCCGCCTGGCCCCTTACGGCCCGAGATGACGCGTTGGCTCGCATGCGCGGAGGGGGAATTTCATGACAGAACGCACGATCGTTGGTTTGCGGGCGCAGGATCCGATCTCCCAGGCGGGAGTGGCCAGCCAATTGCGGGCCCGACCAGAGGTGATGCTGACCGGCTTCAATGAAGGGGAACTCACGCCACAGGTCGTCGTCGTGGTGGTGGATGTGATCGACGAGGAAGCACTGCGTATGCTGCGCGCCATTCAGCGCGGCGGAACGGCGCGCGGAGTGCTGGTGGCCACGGAAATCGACGAACAGAAGCTGGTCAGCGCGGCGGAGTGCGGTGTGGCCGGTGTCGTACGGCGCGCGGAGGCGACCCCGGATCATCTGGTCCGGGTGATCGTTTCCGTGGCAAAAGGCGAAGGGCATGTACCCGCCGATCTTCTCGGCCGGCTGTTGGAGCAGGTGGGGCGGTTGCAGGGTCAGGTTCTCGGACCGCGCGGCCTGCACTTCACCGGCCTTTCCTCTCGGGAGATGGATGTACTGCGGCTGATCGCCGAGGGGTACGACACCGCGGAGATCGCGACGAAGCTCGCGTACTCCGAGCGCACGATAAAGAACGTCCTGCACGCCGTCATGACCAGGCTGCAATTACGTAATCGATCTCACGCGGTCGCCTACGCGTTGCGCCAGGGACTGATCTGAGCACCGGCCCCGACCGGCCCGGTATTCATTCCGCGATGATCTGTGGAGATCCGATGGAGAGCGGCCGAATCCGCATCAATCGACCTCCCGGTACGGGTGCACGAAAGGGCAGGATCCGATTCCCGCAGAACTGGCTCGCGCTCCCCTGACCGGGGAGCGCGAGGCGTGAAGGGTGGGAGCCCGCGGGCCGGCCGCCGGTGGCCGGTGAACGGACGCGGGTGGGGGAGGGTTCCGTGCGGCGATCTCGGACATGGGTGGGCGCGAGGGCCCTGCGCGTACTGCCCTTCGCACTGCTGCTGCTCGTGGCGGGGAGCGTGACCGGCTCCGCGGCCGAGCCCCCCGACCCCCTGAACCCGGTCACCCCGGCGGTGGTGACGGAGCGGCTCGATCCGGGCGGGTCGCTCGCGGTGGAGAAGCGGGTGCTGACACCGGAGATCCCGGCAAAGCCGGACATCGTGCTGCTGGTGGACGGGACGGGCAGCATGGACACGGCGATCGGGCGGCTCCAGACGGATCTGCCGGTCATCACGGAGCGGGTCCGTGCCGGACAACCCGACTCCCGCTTCGCGGTGGCGACGTACGGCGACCAGGAGGTCGATGCCGAGAGCGGCGAGGTCTACACCGTCCTCCAAGGGCTGACGGACGACCTCGGCAAGGTCCGGGACGGGGTGAACCTGCTCGACAACCACCGTGGCGCGTTCAGCATGGGCCCGGCCGAGGACTGGATCAACGGTCTGTGGCAGATCGCCCACGGCAGCGGCGGCGAGACCGTCTTCCGTGAGGACGCGAGCCCCATCATCGTCCTGATCGGCGACGCCTCCAGCCACAACCCCAGCATGGGGCACACGCTCAACGACACCATCCCGGCGCTCCAGAACGCCGGCATCCGGGTGGTGGGCGTGGACATCGACACCGATATCGGCGACGGCCTCAACGGCACGGGGTTCGCGAACAACCCGAATTTCCCGGATCAGCGGGACGTCCCGCCGATCGACCCCGGCCAGGCCGACCGTGTCATCAGGGAGACCAACGGCACGATGATCGAGGGCGTCGACTCGGACGCGGTCGTGGAGGCGATCGTGGCGGGCCTCAGCAATCTGCCCACCGCCGTCGGCCATCAACTGGACGCCTGCGACCCCGCCTTGACGGTGACCCTCACCCCGCCCGTCCAGACGGTCACCAGCGGCGGCATCGCCGACTTCGCCGAGACGATCGAGGTCGCCGCGGACGCGCCGCAGGGGACGCGGCTGACCTGCACGGTCCAGTTCGTACTGGGCGCCGGCGGCGCGCCGGGCACGGAAAGTGTGGGCCCGAAGGCCGTGCCCGACCCGGAGCTGATCCAGACGATCACCATCGACGTCAGCGACGTCGGGCCGCCCGTGGTCACCGTCGACAACCGTACGGTCCGGACGACTAATCCGGCCGGCGTCCGCGTCGAGTTCACCGCCACCGCCGAGGACGCCGTGGACGGTCCGCTGCCGGTCGCGTGCGTCCCCGCGTCGGGCTCCGTCTTCCCGGTCGGCCGTACGCAGGTGACGTGCTCGGCCACCGACGCGGCCGGCAACACCGGCACGGCGGAGTCGGTCGTGGAGGTGATCCAGGACCCGCCACCGCCGCCCCCGCCCACCACGCCTCCCCCGACACCGGAGCCGCCGACGCCCGCACCGCCCGCACCGCCCGCGCCGCCGGCCCCGACTCCCGTACCGCCGACGGCCGATGTCTCCGTACGAGTCGGGATCACGCCCGCCACCACCTACGCGGGGCGCCCGGCCACCGCCCGCTTCACCCTCGCCAACGCGGGCCCGGAGACGGCGACCGGGGTCGTCCTGACCACCGCCTGGCCGAAGACGCCGAAGGCGGCGGACCGTACGCTCGCGCGGCTGACGCGCTGCACCTCCGCCGCGCCGTGCACCATCCCGGCTGGCGGCCGGATCGAGGTCACCCAGCGGGCCAGGTACCGGACGGCGGTCGACGCCGAGGTCCACGGGACAGCCATCGCCACGCTGCCCGACCGCAGTCCGGAGAACAACACCGCGCGGGCCCGCCTGCGGGTCCTCCAGCCGAAGCTGACGGTCGTACCCGCCGTCGCCGAGCCGGGACAGGTGGTGGTGGCGCGCGGCACGGACTTCCCGCCGGGGGCGACCGTGGGGCTGTCCTGGAGCGCGGGAATCACCGCGGCGGCCGGGCAGCCGGTGGTGACGGGCCGGGACGGGACGTTCGAGGCGCAGGTGCTGGTGCTGCGCAAGGACGTGCTGGGCCCACGGAAGCTCCGTACGAGCGTCAGGGACCTGGCCCGGCTGGAGAGACCGGTCCTGGTGGTCCCGCGCACGCTCCAGCCGCCGGACTTCGCGGGCCGCGGATGACCACGTACGTACGACTCACGACGTACGTACGGCTGATCACGTACGTACGACCGGAAGGGACGTACCGGTGATTCATGAGGTGGACGACGCCCTGCGGACGCTGCTGCGGGCGGAGGTGCTGGAGGGCGCACAGATCGCCGTGGTCTTCGACGCGCCCACGCGCGACTGGGCGGCCAAGGTGAACGCGCCGACGGTCAATCTGTATCTCTACGACATCCGCGAGGACATCCGCCGGCGCGAGCGCGGGCTGCACAACGAGTACGAAGGGGCCGCGGTGGTGGCCCGCCGCCGCCCGCCGCGCTTCTTCAAGCTGTCGTACCTGATCACGGCCTGGACCAAGCGCCCGGAGGACGAACACCGGCTGCTCTCCTCACTCCTGGTCTGCCTGCTGCGCTACGAGGCGCTGCCGCCGGAACGGGTGACGGGCACGCTGGCGGACATCGGGGCCGCCGTACCGATGTCGATCGCGCTGCCGCCGCCGGAGGACCGTTCCTTCGCGGATGTGTGGAGCGCGCTGGGCGGCGAGTTGAAGCCGTCGCTGGACCTGGTGGTCAGTGTGCCGGTGACGGCGTCGCCGACGTACCCGGCGGGCCCTCCGGTACGGGACGACGGGCTGCGCGTGGTGTTCGGGGACCACGCGCCGGAGGGGCGCGGGAGCGGGGCCGGGCTGCCGGTGTACGGAGGAAAGTCCGGGCAGGGAGACAGAGAGCCCGCGGCCCCGCCCCCAGGCAGGCCGGGCCTGTCGGTGCGCATCACGGAGACACACGGCACCAATGACTGAACACAGCTTCGGCCACGGCCAGTTGAGGGAGCTGCTGGACGGCGCGGTGAGGATCGAGCAACGCGTCCGCCGGGCGGTGGAGGCGAGGCGGCGGACCGATCCGAATCCGGAGGACGAGTTCCGGGGGCTGTATCTGACGCAGGAGACGGTCCGGCGGCTGCTGGAGGAGGGAAGGCCCTTCGCCGCGCCGGTCCCGGACGAGGCTCCCCCGGACACCACCCTGGCGGAGCTGAGGGCGGAGTTCGGCCTCACCGCGCTGGACGTGGAGATCCTGCTGATCGCGCTCGTACCGGATCTGGACGACCGGTTCGAGGCGTTCTACGGCTACCTGAACGACGACGTCACCCGCCGCCGCCCGACCATCGGCCTGGCGCTCGGACTCTGCGGCCTGACACCGGCGGACGCGGCGGCCCGCGCCCGGCTGGGCCCGTACGCGCCGCTGCGCGCGGGCGGGCTGCTGCTGGCGGAGGACGCGGACCGGCCGTTCCTGGGGCGGGCGCTGCGCGTCCCCGACCGGGTGACGGCCCATCTGCTGGGCGACCGTACGACGGACCCAAGGCTGGCCGATCTGCTGGCGCCATGGCATCCGGTGGAGGGGGTGGGGGACGCGAAGGCGCTCGCCGGGGCGCTGGATTCCGGCGTACGCCTGACGTATCTGCGGGAGGACCAGGGGGGCGCGGGTACGGCGCTGGCCGCGACGGCGCTGGCCCTGACGGGCCGGGGCGTGCTGGGTCTGGACCTGGCGCGGCTGGCGGCGGACCCCACGCCGGTGGAAGCGGTGCGGGCGCTCGTACGGGAGGGCAGGCTGACGGGCGCGGGGCTGGTGTGCGCGCCGGTGGACGCACTGTCCCGCGAACACCCGTCGCTGCTGCGCCT
Organism: Streptomyces sp. NPDC093109; assembly: GCF_040701725.1. Lineage (NCBI taxonomy): Bacteria > Bacillati > Actinomycetota > Actinomycetes > Kitasatosporales > Streptomycetaceae > Streptomyces > Streptomyces sp. NPDC093109. Next base: position 6,927 of record NZ_JBFBEZ010000072.1, on the reverse strand, counting down.
GTTGACGGACACCCCACTCCCGACGGCGCTGGTGGGCCGGGTCCCGTGGGACGCCTCGTGGTCGGCGGCGGCCCCTCCGCTCCTCCTGCACGCGCCCCGGGTGGAACCGTCCGTACGGGCGAGGCTCTGGCGCGAGGCGTACCCGGGCCCGGCGCCGCTGGAGCCGGATCTGAACGTGGGCCTGCATCTGTCCCCCTTCCTGCTGACCCCGGACCAGATCGAGGGCGCGGCCAGGGGAGCCGCCCAGACGGCGGCGCTGTCGGAAGGACCGGTGTCCGCCACGGACGTGCGCCGGGGCGCCCGCGCGCAGAACGCGGCCGGGCTCGACCGGCTGGCCCGCCGTATCGAACCGTCGGTCGCCTGGCCGGACCTGGTCCTCCCGGCCGACGCCCACGCCCAGCTCCGCGAACTGACGGCCCGTGCCCGCTTCCGCGATCAGGTCCTCGGTACGTGGGGCATGCGCCCGGGCGGCGGCCGGGGCCGGGGCGTCTCGGCGCTCTTCGCGGGCGATTCCGGCACGGGGAAGACGATGTCGGCCGAGGTCATAGCGGCTGATCTGGGCCTGGACCTGTACACGGTCGATCTGGCGACGGTCATCGACAAGTACGTGGGCGAGACGGAGAAAAACCTGGAGCGCATCTTCTCCGAGGCCGCCGGCGTCAACGGCGTCCTCCTCTTCGACGAGGCCGACGCCATCTTCGGCAAACGCTCCGACGTGAAGGACGCCCACGACCGCTATGCCAACGTCGAGAGCGCGTACCTGCTCCAGCGCATGGAGTCCTTCGACGGCCTGGCCATCCTCGCCACCAACCTCCGCGCCAACCTGGACGACGCCTTCACCCGCCGCCTGGACCTTGTGATCGACTTCCCGATCCCGGACGCGGAACACCGCCGCCTGCTGTGGGACCGCGCCCTGGGCGACGCCCTCCCCCGGTCCCCCTCCCTGGACCTGGACTTCTGCGCGGACTCCTTCGAGCTGGCGGGCGGCAATATCCGCTCCATAGCGATCACGGCCGCGTATCTGTCGGCGGAGTCGGGCACGCCGGTGACGATGCCGACCTTGATCCACGCGATCCAGCGGGAGTACCAGAAGCTGGGCCGACTGACACTGGCGTCGGAGTTCGGCGAGTACATGAGCCTACTGACGTAGGCCCGCGGGCAGCCGGTAAACAGAAACATGGGAGCGCGACTCGGCAGTGAACTCGGACTTGTCCCAGTCGGCGTGCCGGGACTCCAACTCGAACCCGGCGAGCTGGGCCATGAGGTCGAGTTCGGCCGGCCAGATATACCGGTGCGGACTACGGAACAGCCGCGCCTCCCGACTCCCCTCACCAAACCGGAAGTGGTGCGAGACGACCTGCTGACGCAGCACGTCATACGTATCCAGCCCGACGTAACCGGCCTGAACCTCCCACACCATGGCCCGCTGCCCGGGCGGCAGCTTCCGCAGCTCGGGAACCCACAGCTCGACGACGAAGCACCCGCCGGGCGCGAGGTGGCGGGCGGCGTTACGGAAGCAGGCGACTTGCTCGGCCTGGGTGAGGAGGTTGGAAATGGTGTTGTAGACGAGATAGACGAGCTGGAACGCCCCGGCCCCGGGAACGCGCACGGTGGCCATATCCCCCACAACAACCGGAAGCGCAGCATCGTCCACCTTGGTACGCAGCTGGTCGATCATGGCCGCAGACATCTCCACCCCAACAACGTCCACCCCACGCTGCGTGAGCGGCACGGCGACCCGCCCCGTACCAACAGCGAATTCCAACACCTTCCCGCCACCGGAAAGTTCAACCAGCCAATCCACGGTCGGCTCCAGCACCTCGGGCGAGAAGGCGCCGATGCCGGGGGTGTCGTAGCTGTCGGCGGTTTCACGGTCCCAGAGTTCGTCCTGCGTCATGCGGCACAGGATTCCCGGACCGCGCCCCGATGTCGAAGGACTTTCCAAGGCGCCGCCGGCTTCCGGGCCCGTGACCTACACACACCAGCTCCCCCGAGCCCGAGCCAAGTCCGGCACCGACTCAGACATAAACAAGAGAACGAGGCTGCCGCCACGTGTCAGCCGACCCCCCGCGACTGCCCCTCCAGTTCCTCCGCACGTGCCCAGATGCCCGCGGCTTCCTGCTTCTCCTCAGCGGTGAAAGCGCCATGCTCCTGCTCGTACGCGGCAAGGTACTCAAGGGTCGCTTGATGACGCAGGTGGCCTTCCACGGCCGCAGCCACTGCGGCCGACAGTGACACGCTCATGGCCTTGGTAGGGCCTTCAACGACTGATCGAACGCGCCGCCCTCGGCCGCGAGGAGAAAGGCGCGCATCTGGGCGTGGGTGCAGCGGAGGGGGGCCCGGTCGGGACTCTTGGAGTCATCGACGGCGAAGCCGCCCGCTATCTTCATGACGCGGACGCAGGCGGCGCCATTGCCGCCGCTCCGACTGGACTTGACCCAGGTGCCGTCGAGCGGAGCTAGGTAGAGGTCGTCTCTCTCAGGGTTCACAGCGCATCCTCGATTTCTTCCAGCAGTCTCAGCGACTCGTCCGGCCCACAAGCGACTGCGGCCAAATCAGCGAACTGATTACTCATCCGCTCAACCTCATCAATGTCTTCAGCGACTTCGTCGCTGCGCGAGGTCTCCCGGATGACGATGCTGCGGTTCTCCGCTCCTGGGAAGCCGTAGACCTGAAAGGGCGCACCCATCGTCGCCGCCGCGCCCGCGGAGAAGGGGATCACGCGGAGCGTGACGTTCGGTCGCCGCGCGGCAGAACGCAAGTAGCCGAGCTGCTCGCGCATGACGTCACGACCACCGACAACCACACGCAGCGCGGCCTCAAGCACCACGGCGTCGACCGCAGGCGGGTGTGCCCTGTCGAAGACCTTCTGCCTCTTCAGTCGCGCGTCGGTGAAGAGCCGACGGTGAGCGGCGCTCTCAGCCTTGAGCCCGAACTCAACGAGCGCCTCGATGTATCCCCTCGTCTGGAACAGTCCCGGCACGTAGTTGCCGGAGTGCACCCGGATGGTTCCGGCGGCCTCTTCCAGCGCGAACAGCTTCATGGTCGCGCTGGAGAACACATCCCGGTACGCGGTGGCCTCCCACCACGGCCGGCCAAGGGACTGCCCGACCCGGACAGCGGCCCTGATGTCGGCCTGGGCGGACGCGTCCACCACGTACACACGGAACATCCTCCTGAGCAGATCATCATCCGGCCACCGCTTGCCGGCCTCGACATAACTGATCTTGTTCTGGGAGCACTTGAGCTTCGCGGCAGCCGAAGCCTGAGTGGCGAAGCCGGCGCCGACCCGAAGACGTCTCAGCTCGTCACCGAACTCCCGGAGGGCGGTAAGAGCGTTGGCATTGCCGCTCGTTGACACGTCTCTCCCTGAAGCCTCGACCCAAAGCGGGCTGAACCTGCCAGCTTTCCTTGCCAGCAGGGTAGCGCGACGCTGTGCCACGGCAGCCCCAAGGAGTGAATCCCCGGGCATCTGCTTGCGTACACCCGTGAGTACGCACCAGACTCGACCAAACGCACCGCGAACACGAACAACTCCGGTGTGCAGCCCAACGTCCCGCACGCCTGAGAGGCATGGGTCATGGTCATGGATGAACGTGGATACGTCCTGGCAGTGGAGCGCTACCCCGGCACGGCGGCAGCCGTCCCCCAGGCCAGAGCCATAGCGGCCCGCGCCTACGCCCCATACCCGTGGATCGACGGAGACACCGTCAAGCTTCTGGTGAGCGAGACCGCAACAAACGCCGTACTGCACGCCGGCAACGGCGGCTTCGCCCTGATCTGCCACGCCCCGCGCAACAACTCGATCCAGATCGAAGTACACGACCGAAGCAAGACGCACCCCACACGCCGCGCGCCCACCGAGTGGGACCAACACGGCAGGGGCCTGGAACTACTGGACCTACTGGCCCCGGGCTGGTCCACAGTCACCACCCTCACCGGCAAGGCGCTGGTCTTCACCCTCAACGCGAGCCCACTCTCCCCGTAACGCAACCCCAGCCGCGCAGGAGCGGTGACGCGAGCAACGCGCCTACGAACCCAACCATCCCAAGCCACCACGCCGCCGAACCGGTATCACGGGCCCCGACACTCCCGGCACCCGCCCCCCGACGGCAAACTCGTCATCCTTCCCACTCCCGGCACCCACCCAGGGGCTGGCCTGCAACGGACAAACGGGCCTGGCGCGTTCCGGGTTGCGATACTCAGACGGACGCGTTCCGCGTGAGACGGACGAATGCGACGTAAGCGAGCGGGCCGGCTTTCTACCCTCCGCACCGGAAAAGTCCTCGTCGCGGGGCCCCATACCAAAGAGGTGTGACGGAGAGCAAGGACCTCATGTCGCCGTCCATAAACTCATACAAGCCTTGGTAGGTCACTCATCAACTCGACCCTACTCGTCTTTGAACCGCCTGAGCGCCGCACTGAACTGGTAGGCGAAACATCATCCATTGAGTAGCCCATAACTACCACCCTCGAATTATCGACCATACTCACCTTGATTCACACCACCGAACACAAACCCGCAAAACAGTTTAGCCCCGATCATTCATGTGGATAACGCCAGATTCCAGATGAATCCATGAATATCGAGACTAATCCGATCGAGACCCAAATGGAATTCGATCACCTTGATCAAAATATTCATGAGCCATCAAAGGATCCCCTCTCAGTAATTTTCTAATGTCCTCCAGAGATATTACCGGATGGGCATATTGAGGCGAATCTGTCAACTCTAGACCAGGACGGCAAAGCCTATATCCATCAGGACTTTCATAGCAAGAGATCGGAACCCCTTCAGAGTGCAAGCGCAGAGTCAATTTCCATTCCAGCTCCTCAGAGGCTTGGACGCGACAGCCGTTGTGAATCATTTCAGGGATCACTTCTCGATACGAATACTCAGACAGCGGATTTCCGGTAACATCAAATTGCAGCAATGAGGAAATGCTAAGCAATGGAGCCAGGTCTTCGACAAAGTTCCGCGGAATGGAAAAATTTAGCAGAGATGTCGATCCAACCTCGGAGATCTCCCTTAATCCGCTGTCCTCGACTACCAGCGAACGAAGACCATCTAGGCCAGAGAACAGATTTGATCCGATCGGGTCACACCCTACTATGACGAGACGCTTAAGCGACGAGAAACCGTCTAAACGACTAAGATTCTCAGCGTTCCGAATATTCAGGCCGGTAATAGACTCTCGCTCTTCCCGGGTTATTGGACCTCTATGACCAACAGCCCGGAACAGCGCCTTTTCAACTGCCGGATCAAGTTCCATTGCCGAGACTCCTCCGAGTATGAATTCAGAGTACACTCTTCTTGACATGCGCCTCCGCTGACAAGAAATCGTCAAGCACGCGATAGTACGCATCCTGCTGTGCAGCTATAAGATCATCGACCGTCAACGGGATTTCCCGCTGAGTTTCCTCAGTAACTTCACCTTTGACATGAATAGACTTATAAATTGCCCTTACCGGCAAAGTTCGCTGTTCGGCAGTAAAGTCGCCCGCGTTCCCCCCCTTCCACATTAATTTACCAGCGGTCAGCATTTCTCGCAAGTGTGCGAGATATTCAAGCGGCGTTCCGAACTTATTATTGCCGATAAATTCATTGAAATAGTCGCGCAAGGGCTTGTGCCATTTCTGATCTCTGCCGTTATATATGGGATTTCCATCATATGTCATAAATGCACCTACATGCGCATCCATATCATGGCTCATAACCTCGGACATGTTATCCGTGACTCGCAGTTCCCAGATCACATCTGTAGTGAAGGAGCGCAGCTTATCTTGTAGCACTATCCAGGCAACAGAATTTTCAGTTGATCCTTGATCGATCGCCGTTTGGACTATCTTGAGCATCTGATTGGTTGGAATCCACTCATGCTTACCTTTCGCTTCTCCTCGGAATTCCTCCTTGAGCCATTTCCTGTGCGGGTTTTCGCCAACACCTTTCTCATCCCAGAGCACCTTAAAATCTCTCAACGTTAGCCCCCCCGATTCCCCACAACGTGCCATGTCCTTGAGGAATTCAATCACCCTCCCTCCGGCCGCTTGTTTGAGCCTGGGATCCAGTTCTCGCTTCGGAACTGGCAGCGAGGAAAACCTACCAAACTGATGATCTGTCTGAAAGTTGAGCGCATCGAGCTTTCTTTTGAGATCCCCTTCCTTTACAGAAGCTTTAGCCCCCTCCCTGAGCATATCCTCCGCATTTTTTCCTATTTTCTCGTAGAATGCCTGGCGTGTTGAATGCACGGGAGTCGGATTGAGCTCGTGCAGAGCATAGTTTGTAAACCCCTTGGAGCCTGCGTCTTTTTTGCGATTCACTCCGCCATTCTTTTTAGGGTCAAAATATCCTTTCAGGTTTTCCGCCGTGCGCTCTTCGCCAAGTTCCTCGATGGCTTCTCCTGCAAACCCGGAAAGGACTTCTATTCTGTCCCACGCCTGCGCAGGTCCAAGCTGATCAGTCCACCATCTATTTGATATTTTTTGAGATAGTTTTACACCATATGGAGGAAGGAGCTTGGAGATATTTGGATCAATATCAGCCACCTGGGCTTCTTCTACTTTTTCAGCAGCACTCGCCCTGGCCATGATCTCCCACCGCTTCACTCCGTCAGGCGACGAAATAGGCTTCAGACGAAGTGATTTCAGGCCACGCGATCGCAACTGTCCATATACACGGGATACAAGCGCTTCGAGCTCCGCTTGATTATCAAGAGGTTTTCCGGTCGGTCCCGCAAGAAGCTCCCGAGCTTCTTGCTTGACATTGCGACTCTTCTTGGTGTTTCCAGTCTCTCCATTCTCGATGTCTCGATCTTTCCTCTTCTTGATCCCATTAAGAGTGTGTCTCACGTGGCAAGTTTCGCGAGCTTCTTGTAGCAGGTCAGGGCGGCGGCCAGGCCGAGGAAGGCGAGAAAGTGCGAGCCCTTT
>NZ_JBFBEZ010000071.1:0-27253 GCF_040701725.1 Streptomyces sp. NPDC093109 | reverse complement strand
CCGGCCTCCTGAGTCGTGTTGAGACTGTGCTGTCCCGGGGGACGACCCCCGGACCCCCGGCCGGGCGTGGTGGTCGTTGTCATCGTCCGGCCTCCTGAGTCGTGTTGAGACTGTGCTGTCCCGGGGGACGACCCCCGGACCCCCGGCCGGGTGAGGTGGTCGCCGTCATCGTCCGGCCTCCTGAGTCGTGTTGAGGATGTTGACGCCGCGGAACAGGGCGGACGGGCAGCCGTGGGAGACCGCCGCGACCTGGCCGGGCTGGGCCTTGCCGCAGTTGAAGGCGCCGCCCAGGACATAGGTCTGCGGTCCGCCGACCGCCTCCATCGAGCCCCAGAAGTCCGTCGTCGTCGCCTGGTAGGCGACATCGCGCAACTGGCCCGCCAGCTTGCCGTTCTCGATCCGGAAGAAGCGCTGACCCGTGAACTGGAAGTTGTAGCGCTGCATGTCGATCGACCAGGACCGGTCGCCGACCACATAGATCCCGCGCTCCACCCCGCCGATCAGATCCTCCGTCGCGAGCCCGCCCGGATCCGGCCGCAGCGACACGTTCGCCATCCGCTGCACCGGCACGTGCCCCGGCGAGTCCGCGTACGCACAGCCGTTGGAGCGGCCGAGCCCCGTCAGCTTCGCGATCCTGCGGTCCAGCTGGTAACCGACGAGCGTGCCGTCCTTCACCAGGTCCCACGACTGCGCCTCGACGCCCTCGTCGTCGTACCCGATGGTCGCCAGCCCGTGCTCGGCGGTGCGGTCGCCCGTCACGTTCATCACCGAGGAGCCGTAGGCCAGCTTGCCCAGCTGGTCGAACGTCGCGAACGACGTCCCCGCGTACGCCGCTTCGTACCCCAGCGCCCGGTCAAGCTCCGTGGCGTGGCCGATCGACTCATGGATCGTCAGCCAGAGGTTGGACGGGTCGACCACCAGGTCGTACGTCCCCGCCTCGACGCTCGGCGCGCGCATTTTCTCCGCGAGCAGCCCGGGGATGCGCTCCAGCTCCGCGTCCCAGTCCCAGCCGGTGCCCGTGAGGTACTCCCAGCCCCGGCCGGCCGGCGGCGCGATCGTCCGCATCGAGTCGAACTCGCCGCTCTTGCCGTCCACCGCGACCGCCGTGAACTGCGGATGCAGCCGGACCCGCTGCTGGGTGGTGACCGTCCCCGCGGTGTCCGCGTAGAACTTGTTCTCATGGACGGTCGTCAGCGACGCGTCCACATGCGCCACGCCCTCGGCGCGCAGCAGCCGCCCGCTCCACTCCGCGAGCAGCGCCGCCTTCTCCTCGTCGGGCACCTCGAACGGGTCGGTCTCGTACGCCGACACCCAGGTCTTCTCGGCGTGCACCGGCTCCTCGGCCAGCTCGACACGCTCGTCGGAACCGGCGGCGGCGATCACCTTCGCGGACAGCTTGGCCATCGCCACGGCCTGCCCGGCCACCCGCGCCGCCGCGTCCATCGACAGATCCACCCCGGAGGCGAACCCCCAGGAGCCGCCGTGCACCACCCGGACCGCGTACCCGACATCCGTGGTGTCCGACGAGCCGGCCGGCTTCGCGTCACGCAGCCGCCAGGCCGCGCTGCGCACCCGCTCGAACCGGAAGTCGGCGTGCTCGGCACCGAGCGCCCGCGCGCGGGCCAGCGCGGCGTCGGCGAGCGCCCGTAGCGGCAGCGCCAGGAACGACTGATCCACCTCGTGGGGCACGGATGCCTCCCCTTCTCTCACTCTCGGCATGTCTCTTGGCATGTCTCTCGGGATACGACAGCTGCTCGCAGTGAATCACGCGGCACTGACAACGCGGGCGGCGAAGATCTGTCTCGGCCGACTCCGACCGCCCCACACGTCTTTGTGCCCACTCTCACTCCTGTTCGACGGCGAAGCCGAGCGCGGCGTCCCGTACGTCGGCCACCGGATGCCGCCGCAGCGCGCGCAGCGCGGTCCGCCACTCGCCGGGCCAGCCGAGTCCGTGACCGACATCCTTCACCAGTGCCACGGCGAGCAGCCCGTCCGCCGTCCCACCGGTGGCCGCTGACCGCTCGGCGACGGCCAGTACGGTCGCGGGCTCCCGCGGCAGCCGGTAGCCGTAGCGGCGCCCGCCCAGCCGGGCCGCCAGCGCGGCAGCGAGCACGGGCCGCCCCCCGGCCGCCCCGGCCAACGCCCGCAGCTGTGCGGTGAGTACGTCAGGACCGTCGTCCAGATCGATCAGCCGGCACAGCAGTTCGGCGCGGTCCGGTACGAACGAGGGCTCGCCCACGAGCTGTTCGGCGACGGCCTCCAGCACCGCCGGGACTCCGGCCTCCAGCAGGCTCGGGAGCAGAACGACGGGCAGCTTCCCGAGCAGCGTCCGCACCCGCTGGAGCGCGGGCAGATCCCGGTCCGGCGCCGTCCGGTACGCCGCGTCCGTGCCCTCGCCCGCGTGCACCGCGAGGAGGTCCGCCAGCGCCCGGTGGAACAGACTGCCGGGCGCCGCCCCGCCCAGCGGATGCGGCAGCCCGGAGACCGCCAGGGCGGCGAGCGCCCCGGCGGCGGCCCGCCAGCGGGCCCGGCCGTCCAGGTCACCGACCGTCCCGACCAGCGAGTCCGCCGACTCCGGGGCGTACCCCGCCCAGCGCGGAAGGACCGAAAGCGCGGCCACCGCCGCCTCGTCGTCGGCGGCCCGGCACACCGCGCCGATCAGCCGCGCGTACCGGGGCCGGTGCGCCTCGGCGAGCGACCAGGGAGCGGCCCGTACCAGCGCCTGGAGCACCTGCGGCGCATCCGGCGACCCGTGCGAGGCATCGGTGAGCACCGCCCATACCTCCTCCTCGCCGAGCAGCTCGGTGGCGGCGGCGACCACGGCGGCCCGTACGTCCGGGTGCTGCTCCGGAGCGCGGTACGCGGTCGCCAGCAGGGCCGCCGCCCCGCGCGCGGGCAGATGCCGGGCCGCCAGCCGGACCGCCTCCTTGCGGCTCGTCACCTTCACGCCCCGGGCGGCGGTCAGCGGCCCGCCGAGCCGGTCGGCCAGCACGGACGGCGCGGTGAACCGCGCGGCCCGGCCCGCCGCGTACACCGCGACCCGCGCCCGGTCGCCCCCGGCGTGGCCGAGCAGCAGCGGCAGCGTCTCCGCCGGCCGCCCCGTCCACACCAGCGCGCCCAGCGCCGCCTCAGCGAGCACCACCTCCGGGGCGTCCGCGTACCGCAGTGCGAGCGCCCGCCCGTGCACGTCCAGGGGAGCCGCCGCCGTGATCGCGGCGGCACGCTCGTACAGCGCCCGGGACTCGTCCCCGGCCACGGCCGCCGCCAGCGCGACCGCCGCGGCCTGCTGGCGCGGCAGCCACCGGCCGGCATTCCCGAGGGCGGGCAGCGGACGCCGGGTGCCGCGCTTCTGGAACCGCCCGTAGGGCGGGGCGTCACCGAGCAGCGGGTCCAGCAGATCCGTACGACGGGACGTCAGAACCTCCTGTACGGAGTACAGGAAGGCCGCGGACGGTTCGAGAGCGAGAACGCGCTCCACGCGCGCGTGCCGCGTTCCGGACGGGGCCAGCCAGTAGGTCGCGGCGGTCGTGAACGCGGCGTCGTCGCCGTACTTCAGCGCCTCCTCCAGCAGATCCTGGAGCGGCTCCATCCCGTGCGCGCGCTTGCCGAGCGCACCCGTGAGCGCGAAGAGCGGACGGTAGTCGGCCTTGTCCCCGGCCGCCTCGAGCCAGGGCCGCAGCGCCTCGAAGACCTGATGCTCCTGGCCGCGCCGCAGCGTACGGTCGAGCGCGCCCAGATCGGCCGCGCCGACATGCCCGGCGAGCCGCTCCAGCGCGTGCAACGCCCAGGCCAGGAGGGCCGGTTCGCCGTCGGCGGCCCGTACCGCGTTCTCCCGCAGCACACCGACGGCGAGGCGGCGCACGGCGTTCCTGGTCCGCGGCGAGCTGTCCCGGGCCTCCAGCGCGTCCCGCACGATCCGTTCGAGCGGGCCCGTGTCCTCGGCGGTGAAGAGACCGGGCCGCTGCTCGGCGAGCGCTTCGAGGGCCGCGGCCCGTACCGGATCCTGCTCGTTGCGCAGCCGGCCCATCAGCGCCAGCAGCTCGTGCGTCACCGCCGGATCGCCCGTCCCCGCGGCCTCGACGGCGGCGTTGGCGATCAGCAGCGGCCACACCAGCGCCCGGTCCTCCGGATCGGGCCGCCGCAGCGCGGCGAGCAGCTCGGGCCGCGCCTCCGCGACCGGGCCCCGGGCGGCCGGCTCCAGGACGTCGACCCAGAACCAGGCCTCCTCCCGGCCCCGGGGAACCCACCGGCGCACCTCGGCCCACCGGCGCTCGTACGGCAGCAGCTCCAGCACGGGCAGCACATGGTCGCTCCGGACCTCGATGCCCGCCGTCGCCGCGTCGAAGAAATCCCCGCGCCCGCGCGGCGGTACGGCCTTGAGCAGCCCGGCGAAGTAGCGAGGGCTGTTCAGCCAGTGCCGGCCGAGCGCCGTGAGGGACGGCGGATCGGCCCGTACGAGACGCCGCAGCACGGCGGGCGGTGGTACGGCCCTGGGGTACCGCGCACCCCTCTCCAGGGAGATCAGCACACGGACCGTACGCTCCGCGTCGGCGGCGACCAGCGCCCCCAGCCGCTCCCGCAACGCCCCCGGCAACAGCTCGGGACCGTACCGCTCCAGCAGCGCGAGGACCCCCTCGGGCCGTACGGAAGCGACGGCGGCGACCCCGTCCCCGTGCTGCCGCCACCAGATGTCACGCTGGTCGTGCGGCCGCGCGGCGAGGTCGCGTTCGGCGTGGTCGAGCACCGGACCGGGATGGCTCCGGGCCAGCCGGGGCCAGGACCCCACGGCGTGCCCGAGCTCCGGCAGCAGCCGCGCCACGAACCCCGCCGAGCACGCGGGCAGCAGCCGGGCCGCCTCCGCGTCCCCCCACTCCGTACGCAGCCGCCCCACCAACCGCTCGGCCAACGCGGTCCGGTGACCGGCCAGCACCACCCGGGCCAGCCCGCGCCGCGTCGCCTCCGAGGCGTCCGCGTACGCCGCCTCGATCGCCCCGTCCGGCACCGGCAGCGTCCGCGCGGCCCGCATCGCACAGCCGCGGACCACCTGATCAGGGTCGCCGAGCCGCGCCGCCAGGAACTTCGTCCGCCGCCCCGCCAGCGCGAGCAGCGCCCCGAGCCGCCGCTCGTAAGGCCCGAGCCCGTCCAGCTCCGCCAGTACGGAGTCCAGCGCGCCGTCCGCCGCGAACGACCGGGCGGCGAGGGCCGCCTGCCGCAGGCGCGCGGGGTGGGGGAGAGGATCGAGAGTGGCGAGCAGACGTTCGACTTCGCGTGACATGGCGGTGATTGTGCCCGCCCGGAACGCCACTCCCCAACGGGATTTCGGCTGCTGATGGATCTGCTGTCGCCAGGAGGCGAACATCGCCACAGGACAGCGCCCTCGCCCGCTCGCCCGCCCGGCAGAGCGGCGGGCCGCGCTTCGAGCGACGCTCGGCGGGCTGCCGATCGATGTGTCGTACGGCACGGTCTCCGACCCGGCGAACCGCTGCTGGCGGCGCGAGGCTCGTCGGGCTGGAGCGTCTGTACGGCGGGGAGTGACGCCGGGGCGAGGACCCGGGCGGTGCGCCGATTCTGTAGGGATCCAACAGGGACCGCCGTCGGGTGCTGTCAGGGGGCGAGTGCTGGTGGACGGACCTGGGCCGATAGGTTTCTAGCGATACAAGACCGCTAGGGAAAGGCTGATCCGTTGAGCCGCTCGGTTCTCGTGACCGGAGGAAACCGGGGCATCGGCCTCGCCATCGCCCGCGCCTTCGCCGACAACGGCGACAAGGTCGCCATCACCTACCGCTCCGGTGAGCCGCCCGAGGCGCTGACGGAGCTGGGGTGCCTGGCGGTCCGGTGTGACATCACCGATGCCGAGCAGGTGGAGCAGGCATACAAGGAGATCGAGGAGAAGCACGGTCCCGTGGAGGTGCTGGTGGCCAACGCCGGTGTCACCAAGGACCAGTTGCTGATGCGGATGTCCGAGGACGACTTCACCTCCGTGCTCGACACCAACCTCACCGGCACCTTCCGTGTCGTCAAGCGTGCCAACCGGGCCATGCTGCGGGCCAAGAAGGGCCGCGTCGTCCTCATCTCCTCGGTCGTCGGGCTGCTCGGCTCGGCGGGGCAGGCGAACTACGCCGCCTCCAAGGCGGGGCTGGTCGGGTTCGCCCGTTCGCTCGCCCGTGAGCTGGGCTCGCGCAACATCACCTTCAATGTCGTCGCGCCCGGCTTCGTGGACACCGACATGACGAAGGTCCTCACCGACGAGCAGCGCGCGGGCATCGTCTCGCAGGTGCCGCTCGGCCGTTACGCGCAGCCGGAGGAGATCGCCGCGACGGTGCGGTTCCTCGCCTCCGACGACGCCTCGTACATCACTGGAGCCGTCATTCCCGTTGACGGCGGATTGGGCATGGGTCACTGATCACATGAGTGGAATCCTCGCCGGCAAGCGCATTCTCGTGACGGGCGTCCTCACGGAGTCCTCCATCGCCTTCCAGGCCGCCAAGGTGGCCCAGGAGGAGGGTGCCGAGGTCATCCTCACCGGATTCGGCCGGCTCACGCTCGTCGAGCGCATCGCCAAGCGGCTGCCCAAGACCGCCCCGGTCATCGAGCTGGACGTCACCAACCAGGAGCACCTGGACGGCCTGGCCGACAAGGTGCGCGAGCTCCAGGGCGAGGGCGCCGGGCTCGACGGTGTCGTGCACTCGATCGCCTTCGGCCCGCAGGGCGCCTTCAACTTCCTCGAAGGCAGCTGGGAGGACGTCTCGACGGCGGTGCACGTCTCCGCGTACTCCCTCAAGTCGCTCACCACGGCCTGCCTGCCGCTGATGGAGCGCGGCGGCTCGGTCGTCGGCCTCACCTTCGACGCGCAGTTCGCCTGGCCGAAGTACGACTGGATGGGCGTCGCCAAGGCGGCCCTGGAGTCGACCAACCGCTACCTCGCGCGCGACCTGGGCGCGCGGAACATCCGCTGCAACCTGATCTCGGCCGGACCGCTCAAGTCGATGGCCGCCAAGTCCATCCCGGGCTTCGAGTCGCTCGCGGACGTCTGGAACCACCGGGCCCCGATGGAGTGGGACATGACCGACGCGGAGCCGGCCGGCCGCGGTGTTGTCGCTCTGCTGTCGGACTTCTTCCCGAAGACCACCGGCGAGATCGTGCACGTCGACGCCGGTGTGCACATCATGGGTGCCTGACCACGTAGGCCCCGCAGGATCGGCCGAAGGCCGTGCGACCGTCCCCGGACGGTCGCACGGCCTTTTCGCGTGTGCCTCCGGCCTACGGTGCCCTCACACCCGGTCGAACCGGCAGTTCAGCGCGTGGCTCGCCGCCTCAGCCCCCGCCGTCTCCGTATCGCCGTCCCTGATCGCCGCCACCAGCCGCGCGTGATCCATGTGGTTCTCCGGCCGCAGCTCCAGCCCCACGTCCATACGGAGATGATCGTGGAGGAGATGGCCCAGGTCCGCGTAGACGGCCGTCAGCACCTCGTTGTGCGACGCCGAGACGACCGCCATGTGCAGCGCCGCGTCCGCCGCGACGAACCGGTCCGTGTCGCCCGCCGACCAGGCCGCCTCGCGCCGGGTCAGCAGCGTCTCCAGCCGGCGCGCCTCCTGGTCGGTACGGCGCTCCGCCGCCAGCCGCGCCGCCGAGGACTCCAGCGTCGAGCGCAGCTCGGCGATGTGCCGGGGATCCGCGTCGGCGAACCTCCGGTGCATGACCCCGGCCAGCTCGCTGGTCGCGGCGACATACGTTCCCGAGCCCTGCCGGATGTCCAGCAGCCCGTTGTGCGCGAGCGCGCGGACCGCCTCGCGGACGGTGTTACGGGCCACCCCGAGCTGCTCGACCAGCTCGGGCTCGGTCGGGATACGGGAGCCCACCGGCCACGCCCCCGACGTGATCTGGGTCCGCAGCTCGGCGATCACCTGATCGGAGAGTGCCGCGCGCCGGGGTGAGTTCAACGCCATGATGCTCCCATGCTCCCGTGAGTCATCCCATGATTCTATGATGGGTCCATGTCCGACGAGCCGCCATCGAAGCCCCGTTCCCAGCCGCATGCCCAGGAACCGACCCCGACCCCGACCCCGACCTCTACCCTGATGCCGACCCCGATCCGCACCCGGGGCCGGGTCGACGGCCAGGCTGACGGCCGGGGCGACGGCCAGGTCGACAACGTACAGTCGCGGCGCCCCCGGAACCGGCACACCCGACTGCTCGTCGCCGGACTCGTCCTCGCCGCGCTCAACCTCCGCCCCGCCATCACCAGCCTCGGCGCGCTCCTCGAAGAGGTACGGACCGGGCTGCACATGAGCGGCACCGCCGCCGGCGTCCTCACCTCCGTACCGCCCCTCTGCTTCGCGGCTCTCGGCTTTGCCGCACCCAGGCTGGCCAGGCGGTTCGGCCCCGGCGCCGTGGTCCTCGCGGGCATGGTCGCGATCACGGCCGGACTGGCGGCCCGCCCCTTCGCCGGCGGTACGGCCCTCTTCCTCGCCGCCAGCGCGTGCGCGCTCATGGGCATCGCCGTCAGCAACGTACTGATGCCGGTGATCGTCAAGCGGTACTTCCCCGACCGGGTCGGCACCATGACCGGGCTGTACTCCATGTCCCTCGCCCTCGGTACCGCCGGCGCCGCCGCCGTGACCGTTCCGATGACCGACGCGATGGGCGGCGGCTGGCGCCTGGGGCTCGGGGTGTGGGCGGTGCTCGCCGCCGTGGCCGTACTGCCCTGGCTCGGGCTGGTACGCGCCCCGGCCGCCGAGCCTTCCGCCGGAGCGTCCGCCACGGCGCCCGGGGGAGCCGCCGGGACAGCGGCCGAGTCCGCCGGCGCGGAGCCGGGACCCGGGCTGCGGCTCGGGCGCAGCCGTACCGCCTGGAGCCTGGCCTGCTTCTTCGGCCTCCAGGCCACCGGCGCGTACATCACCATGGGCTGGATGCCGCAGATCTTCCGCGACGCGGGAGTCTCCGCCGGTACGGCCGGGCTGCTGCTCGCGGTGACCATGGCCATGGGGGTGCCGCTGGCCTTCGTGATCCCGCGCATGGCCGCCCGGATGAGGAACCAGGGGCCGCTCGTCGTGGCCCTCGGGCTCTGCGGGCTGACCGCCTACGCGGGCCTGTACCTCGCCCCGGCCGCGGGCGCCTGGCTCTGGGCCGTGCTTCTCGGCGTCTCGAACTGCTCGTTCCCGCTGGCCCTCACCATGATCGGCATGCGCTCGCGGTCCGGCGCGGGCGTCGTACGGCTCTCCGCGTTCGCCCAGAGCTTCGGCTATCTGCTCTCCATCCCCGGGCCGCTGCTCGTCGGCGTCCTCTACCAGCACACCGGCGGCTGGGGGCTGCCGATCGCGCTGATGGCCGCGTTCCTCGTACCGCAGATGCTGGCCGGCACGATCGCGGGGCGGGACCGGACGATCGAGGACGAAGCCCTGATGCGAGACTGACGTCATGCCTGTCCTTGACCCGAATCCCCAGAACGGGCAGCGGAAGCTGCTCCTCGTCTTCGGCACGATCATCGGCATCATGGTGATCATCAGCATTGTGGCCACCATCGCCAGCCCTTGAGCCCCCGGACGAACCGCCCCTCTAGATGAACCGCGCCCTTGCCGCAAGGGGGCTGGCTCCCCGTCCCTTAGGGGGCAGGGGTCAGGGTGAAGTGGGTGGGTTGCCGGATGGGATCCGGGGGCTGTGATCCGTAGGTTTGTGAGTACCCCGACACCACGGACACACAGCTCCACGGACACACAGCTCCACGGACACCCAGCCCGACACCCAGCCCACGGACCCACGGAGGCGGCCATGGCGGCCCACCCGCACTCCCGTACCGACGCCCAGGCACCACCCTCCGGCGTCGGGATACGGCTGCCGTGGTGGTCCCTGGCCCTTCCGGCGCTCGCCTTCGGCGTGCTGTTCCTGCTGGTGGCCGAGCCCGCCCAGGCGCACGCGGCGCCGAGCGACCACGGCGTGGTGCGGATCCTGGAGCGACTTCAGGTCACTCTCGCCCGGTAGCCCGGAGCGGTGGCCCAGGAGCCGTGGCGCCGGGCGGGTGGTGCCTGTCAACACCCTGCGCCGCGTGGCGTGTTTCGTGCGAAGCTGGATCGTATGAGCGTCGATACACCCCGAAGGATCGTCCTACTCCGGCACGCGAAGGCCGACTGGCCCGAGGTGTCCGACCATGAGCGTCCGCTCGCCGACAGAGGCCGCGCGGACGCGCCCGTCGCGGGCCGCAGTCTCGCCGGGACCGGCATCGTCTTCGATCTGGCTCTCTGCTCGACCTCGCTCAGAACGCGAGAGACCTGGAAGCTCGTCGTCCCTGAGCTGACCCAGCGCCCGCGGACCGTCTACGAGGACCGGCTCTACGACGCGTCGCTCGGCGAGCTGATCGCCGTGGTCAACGAGACGCCCGACACGGTGAACGACCTGCTTCTGATCGGCCACAACCCCGGTATGCACGCGCTCGCCGACGCCCTCGCGGGCGAGGCCGAGGGCGACACCCTGAGCCGGATGAACCGGACGGGCTTCCCGACCTCCGCGTACGCCGTGATCGGCTTCACCGGTGGCTGGAAGTCGGTGGAGCACGGCGTCGGCAGGCTCGACGCGTTCTGGACTCCGCGCGGCTGACACCACCCGGTACGGGGACGGCCCCGGCACCGTATGCGCGGACGCGCGTACAGGGTGCCGGGGCCGTCCCCCGTAGTAGCGGCAGTACCGGCCGCAGCCGGTGGACCCGGTCGTCCTCAGCCGTCGACGGCGCCGTCCTCGCAGTCCGCTGCCTCGACCTCTTCCCGTGTGATGCCCAGCAGATACAGCACCGTGTCGAGGAACGGCACGTTCACCGCCGTGTGCGCGGCCTCGCGGACCACCGGCTTGGCGTTGAAGGCCACGCCAAGACCCGCCGCGTTCAGCATGTCCAGGTCATTGGCACCGTCGCCGATCGCGACGGTCTGCGCCAGCGGCACCCCCGCCTCGGCGGCGAACCGGCGCAGCAGCCGCGCCTTGCCTGCCCGGTCCACGATCTCGCCCACGACCCGCCCGGTGAACGTGCCGTCCACGATCTCCAGCGTGTTGGCAGCGGCGAAATCCAGCCCCAGCTGATCCTTGAGGGCATCGGTGACCTGGGTGAATCCGCCCGATACGACCCCCACCTGGTAGCCGAGCCGCTTGAGGGTACGGACCAGGGTGCGGGCGCCGGGCGTGAGCCGTACCTCGGCCCGTACCTTGTCCACGACCGACGCGTCGAGCCCGGCGAGCAGCTCCACCCGGGCGTGCAGGGACTGCTCGAAGTCCAGCTCTCCGCGCATGGCCCGGGCGGTCACCTCGGCCACCTCGGCCTCGCAGCCGGCGTGCGCCGCGAAGAGTTCGATGACTTCGTCCTGGATGAGGGTCGAGTCCACATCCATGACCACCAGCCGCTGGGCCCGCCGGTGCAGCCCGGCCGAGACCACCGCGACATCTATCCCGATCTGGGCGCCCGCGGTGGCCAGCGCGGTGCGCAGGGGTTCGGTCTCCACGCCGGAGACCGCGAACTCCACGGCGGTGACCGGGTACTTCGCGAGCCGGAAGATCCGGTCGATATTGCCGCCCGTCGCGGTGATGCTGGCCGCTATGGCGGCGGTCGACTCCGAGGTCAGCGGGTTGCCGAGCACGGTGACATGGGAACGGCCACTACCACGTGGCCGGTTGTCGCCGGTGCCGGAGATGATTTCGGTCTGGAGGTTGAGCGATTCGGTCCAGCTGTGCACGGTCGCCCGCAGTGCGCCCTCGCTCGTACCTTCCGTGGTCGGCGAGGTGATCAGCGCGCACAGAACGATACGACCACGAGTGACGACCTGCTCGATGTCGATCACATCGACGGAGTAGGCGGCGAGGGTGTCGAAGAGGCCGGCGGTGATTCCGGGGCGGTCCTTCCCGAAGATCTTGACCAGAAGAGTGGGGACGTCGGCGGTCCGGGGTGGCTGAGATGCGCTCATGGTGGTTCCCACCGTAGTCGGGCGGGGCTCGGATATCCGCCGAGGGTCCCGCGTACCGGACATCATGAGCGGAGGTAAAGCCGGGAACGTCCGATACGCCCCCGGCCCCGGGGCACGCGTCCGCTGCCCCTCCCCGCGCGCTGTTACACGCTTGTGCCCCTACTGCACCAGGCCCGGGTTTCAAAGAGGTGAGCGAGCCTGAAATAGTTCCCCCGATGTTCGCCATCCCTAGACTCCCTGCGATGGGGGAAACTCGGGGGAAAACAGTGGGGCGTGGAGTGCCGGAACTCGTACTTGAATTGAACGGAAGGACCTGGACACTCGATCCGTCCAGGTCGTACACCCTGGGGCGGGATCCGCAGGGTGATCTGGTGATCGATGACGCCAGAGTGTCCTGGCGGCACGCCACCATCAGCTGGGGCGGCCACGGTTGGGTCATCGAGGACCACGGTTCCACCAACGGCACCTATGCACAGGGCCAGAGGATCCAGCGGCTGGAGATCGCCGCCGGCTCGGCCGTGCACCTCGGGAACGCCACCGACGGCCCCCGGGTGAGTCTCACCGGGGGAGCCGGGGCCGGGGCCGGGGGAGCCGGAGGCGCCGGTGCGTACAGCGCGCAGGGGGCCGCCGCACCCCAGCAGGCACAGCAGGCACAGCATTCCCATCAGGCACCGGGGCCGCAGCAGCAGAGCACTCCCGGCTGGGCATCGCAGCAACAGCAGCAACAGCAGCAACAGGGACAGCAGCAAGGCCAGCAGATACCCGCTCCGCAGCACCAGGGGCAGATTCCGCACCAGCAGGCGGCCCCGGCCGCCCCGGGCGCGGGCGGTGGCGCGGCGGCCACGCCGATGTACGGCGACCGCAGCCCCACCATGTTCCACCAGTTCTCGCTGGGCCGCGTCATGCGCATCGGCCGTGCGCTGGAGAACGAGCTGGTCGTCTCCGACCTCCAGGTCTCCCGCCTCCACGCCGAGTTCACGGCCACGCCCGACGGCCGCTTCGAGATCCGCGACCTCGGCTCCCACAACGGCACGTACGTCAACGGCCAGCCGATCGCCAAGTCCGGCACCGTCCTGCTCGGCCCGAACGACATCGTCGGCGTCGGCCACTCGACGTTCCGGCTCGTCGGCGACCGCCTCGAAGAGTTCGTCGACACCGGTGAGGTCTCCTTCTCCGCCCGCCATCTCACGGTGACGGTCGACGGCGGCAAGCAGATCCTCAAGGACGTCTCCTTCGGCGTCCCCGAGAAGTCGCTGATCGCCGTCATCGGCCCGTCAGGATCCGGCAAGTCCACCCTGCTCAAGGCGCTCACCGGCTACCGCCCCGCCGACCAGGGCGATGTCCTCTACGACAACCGGAACCTCTACAAGCAGTTCGCCGAGCTGCGCCAGCGCATCGGTCTGGTCCCGCAGGACGACATCCTGCACAAGGAGCTGACCGTCAAGAAGGCCCTCAAGTACGCGGCCAAGCTCCGCTTCCCCGGCGACACCGCCGTGGCCGAGCGCGAGGCCCGGATCGGTGAGGTGCTGGGCGAGCTGAAGCTCGACGTCCACAAGGACAAGAAGATCACCTCGCTCTCCGGCGGCCAGCGCAAGCGCGTCTCCGTGGCCCTGGAGCTGCTCACCAAGCCGTCGCTGATATTCCTGGACGAGCCGACCTCCGGCCTCGACCCGGGCATGGACCGCGATGTGATGCAACTGCTGCGCGGCCTCGCCGACGACGGCCGTACGGTCCTGGTCGTCACCCACTCCGTGGCCGAGCTGGCGATCTGCGACAAGCTCCTCGTCATGGCCCCCGGCGGCTCCGTCGCGTACTTCGGCCCGCCCGAGGAGGCGCTCAACTTCTTCGGCTACACCACCTGGGCCGATGTCTTCTCGGCCTTCGAGAACTACCGCGACTACGACTGGGCCGGCCGCTGGCGCGGCTCGCAGCACTACCAGATGTACGCGGCCGACATCGACGCCGTCGCCGCGCAGTCCGTCCACATGCCGCCGGCCAAGCAGACGCGCCCGCCCAAGGCGCAGAGCTGGGGATCCCAGCTCTGGACGCTGATCCGCCGCTATGTCTCCGTGATCGCCTCCGACAAGGGCTTCATGGCGCTGCTGGTGGCGCTGCCCGCCGTACTCGGTGTGGTCAGCATCGTCATCCCGGCGACGTTCGGACTCGGCGCGCCCGTGGCACCGTCGCGGTTCAACACCGCCTCGGGCACGATCATGCTCGTACTGATCGTCGGCATGTGCTTCACCGGCGCGGCCAACTCCGTACGTGAACTGATCAAGGAACGGGTCATCTACGAACGGGAACGGGCCACCGGTCTGTCCCGCTCCGCCTATCTGATGTCCAAGGTGGTCACCCTCGGGGTGATCACCGCACTCCAGGGCGTCATCATCTGCGCCATCGGCTTCACGCCCCGGAAGATGCCCGCCGAGGGCCTGATCATGCCGCCCGCGGTCGAGCTGTGCGTGGTCGTGATCGCGCTGGGCATGACCTCGATGATGTTCGGCCTGGTCATCTCCTCGCTGGTGAAGACCTCCGAGAAGACCATGCCGCTGCTGGTCATGTTCGCGATCGTCCAGGTCGTCTTCACCGGCGTGCTCTTCCAGCTCTACGACTCGCCGGGCCTGGAGCAGTTCGCCTGGCTGATGCCGGCCCGCTGGGCCATCGCGGGCGCGGGCACGACGATCGACCTCGGACATCTGATGGCACCGTTCGACCTCAACAACCCGAACAACCTGGACCCGCTGTGGCAGCACACGGCGAGCCAGTGGGTCATCAACGTGTCGGTGCTCGTCCTCATGTCCGTCGCGCTCGGCTTCGTGGTGGCGCGGCTGCTGCGCCGCCACGAGCCGGAGGTCATGCGCAAGTGAGACCGGGCGGCGTCCGGGGCGGCCGACCCGCCGCCCGGACGCCGCCCGGATACGCCGGAGGGCGGCACCCCGCGCGGGGTGCCGCCCTTCCGTGTGTCTGCCCGGATCAGTAGGCGCTGTTGACGTTGTCCATCGATCCGTACTTGTCGGCGGCGTAGTTGCACGCGGCCACGATGTTGGCGACCGGGTTGTAGATGTCGGTCGACGTGCCCTTGACGTGGTACGCCTTGAAGGTCGGCGGGATGACCTGGAGAAGGCCCTTCGACGGGATGCCGTTCTGGGCGTTGATGTCCCAGAGGTTGATCGCCTTCGGGTTACCGCTCGACTCGCGGATGACGTTGCGGTGGATCCCGTTGTACGAGCCGGGGATGCCGTGCTTCTTCATGATCGCCAGCGACTCGCGGATCCAGCCGTCCAGGTTGTTCGGGTAGACGGGCTTGCGGATGGCGGAGCGGCTGGCGGCCGTCTTCGAGGAGCGCTTCTCGGCGTCGGCCTTGGCCTTCTCCTCGGCCTTGGTCTTGGCCTCGATCTTCTTCTGGTCCGAGGTGTCGGCCTTGGACACGACCGTGGTGTGCTGCTTGGCGATGATCGCGTGCACGGCAGAGGCCTGGGAGCCGTTCGTGGTCGTGTTCCACGCCACCTGGGAGGCGACAGCGGGCTTCGACTGCGACGTGGATCCGGCTTCGGCGGTGCCGCCGTTGCCGCCGGGGACCAGCGAGAACGTGACCGCGGCGACTCCGGCGGCGGCGACGCCGGCCATGGAAGCCTTCTGGGTCTTGTTCAGGCGACTGAGACCAGGGGTGCGTGACGAGAACATAGAGACGTACCTCTTCGAATAGCGGAAGTCGCGGAGGCCGGACGGCCAGCCTGCTCGGCGGCGACATCGGCAATTGTTAGCTGCCGCAAAATGCCCTGGCAAAGGTGTGACATACGACCCCGGGTAGTGGAGCGGGGAGCCCCCCGGATGCCCCGCCGACCACTTATCCCGTGCTCACACCCGCCTCATCCGTCGACTACCGCTGTTCGTAAGTGATCTGGGTCCTATGCCGGGCCTCACACCCGGCGGGTAACGACCTGACCATCCGTTGCTCAAGCAATGCACGCTGTGAGCGTTTTACGCCGGTCTGCCGTCCGGGTCCTCCGCCGGCAGCAGGAGATGGACGTCCCCGAACTCGTGCCAGAGGTAGCGCAGCCGCAGCGCCTCCCCGTAACCCCGGGCCAGCGCCTCCCCTCCGGCGATCGCCTCCAGCATCAGCAGATGCGACGCGCGGGGCTCGTGCAGCCCGGTCAGCAGGCCGTCCACGGCCCGCACCCCGCGCCGGGGCGTGATCACCAGGTCCGTCCACCCCGAGGCCGCCCGTACGGTCGCGTTCCCCGGGCCGGTCGCGTCCCCCGGGCCCGCCCCGTCGCCAGGGCCCGACTCAAGGCCCGCTCCGCCCCGGCCGGGCTCCGCCGCCGACTCCAGGGCCCGTACCGCCGTCGTACCGACCGCGATCACCCGGCCCCCGCCCGCCCTCACCGCGTTCACCAGCCGGGCCGTGGTCTCCGGCACCTCGAAGCGCTCCGGATACGGCGGCTCGTGGGCCTCCGTCGACGCCACCCCCGTATGCAGCGTCAGCGGCGCGAACAGCACCCCCTTGCGCACCAGCTCCGTCACCATCCGTGCCGTGAAGGGCCGCCCGGCGCTCGGCATCTCCGCCGAGCCCGCGCCGTCGGGCGACGGCAGCGCGAAGACCGTCCCGTACGCCGTGAGTGGCTGGTCCCGCTCCGTGTACGCGTACCGGATCGGCCGGCCGAAGCGGCGCAGCAGCCCCGGCACCCGGCACGAGACCCTCGCCCACCACAGCCGTGAGGCCCCGGCGGCCAGCGGCTCGTCCAGTACGAGCTGCTCCCCGCCCGGCAGCCGCACCAGCGCCCCCGCCGGACCGCCGGGGCGGGGCAGCGTGGTGCCCGCGCCGTCCCCGGTACGCGGCGCGCGCAGCTCGACCGCCCACCGCCCGTCGTCACCGAGCGTCGAGAAGTGCACCACGACCCGCGTACCCCCCAGCCGGCCGCCGACCGCCGCGGGCAGCGTGGCGGACGTATTGACCACCAGGACGTCCCCGGCCCGCAGCTGCTCCGGCAGCTCCCGGAACGCGTGGTGCGACACCCGGGTGCCCCGGGACACCAGCAGCCGTACGTCGTCCCGGCCGCTCCCGCGCTGCTCGGCCGGGACCCGGGCCGACAGCTCCTCGGGGACCCGCAGGTCCGCGAGCGCGGCCGGCGGGGCCGCGGTCGCACCGGTCCCGTACGCCGCCGCGGCCGTCGCGTCCATGCCACTCACTTCGGCCCCTCGTCCAGCAGTGCCGGCGCCGCGTACCGGCCGCTCGGCGGGCGACGCTCCAGCAGCCGCAGGAAGCCGGGCACCACCGACTCCGGGCCGGGACGCGGCTCCGGGTCGTCCGGCACGGCCGCCGCGTACAGCTCCGTCGCCATGTCGCCCGGGTCGACGGCCCACACCCGCAGCTCCGGCTCCTCGACCGCCAGCACGGCCGCCAGGTGGTCCAGCGCCGCCTTGGACGCCCCGTACCCGCCCCAGGTCTCGTACGGCTCCGCCGCCGCGTCCGAGCTCACCGCGATCACCGTGCCCGCCGCACTCGCCCGCAGCAGCGGCAGCGCCTCCCGCACCAGCCCGAGCGCCGCCACCACATTGGTCTCCAGCGCCGCCCGCAGCCCGGCCTCCGGCAGCGCCTCCAGCCGTACGAGCGGCTCCGCGCCCAGCGCGCTCGCGTTGCTCACCAGCAGGTCGAGCCCGCCGAGCCCGGTGGCCGCCGCCACCAGCGCCGCCCGGTGCGCGGCGTCCGTCACATCCCCGGTGAGCGCCACCACCCTGGTCCCTGCCGTCCCCTTCTCCCCGACCGCCCGCGCCGTCTCCTTCAGTACGGTCCCGGTCCTGGCGTCCAGCACCAGATCCCAGCCCCGCCCGGCCAGGCCCTCGGCCAGCGCCCGCCCCAGCCCCTTCGATGCCCCCGTGATGACCGCCACCGGCATGCCGCCCACTCCCCGTCCGTATCCCTGTCCCTGAATCCGCTGGATTCCTGGCCCGATACGCCCAACGTAGGAACGCGCCCGCCACCGCCGCCTCGGACGCGGGCCCCGTCCCCGCAGGGCCCTTCGGCCTAGGTCATCCGCCCCGGTCGCGGCCGGTCCCCGGCCCGATACGCACCGTCCGCCCCCGCCGGTACCGTGAGGACATGAGCCACCGCCCCCGCTCCGGCCTCGCGGCCGTGAGCACCGCACTCCTCGCGATGAGCAGGCATCTGGAAGTACACGACGTCCTCAAGACGATCGTCGTCTCCGCCCGCGAACTGCTCGACGCCGAGTACGCGGCGCTGGGCGTGCCCGACGATCACGGGGGCTTCGCCCAGTTCGTCGTCGACGGGGTCAGCGACGCACAGTGGAAGGCCATCGGCCCGCTGCCCCGCCAGCACGGCATCCTCGCCGCGATGCTCCACGAGGAGAAGCCCGAGCGCCTCGCCGACGTACGCCGCGATCCGCGCTTCGAGGGCTGGCCCAAGGCCCACCCCGAGATGTCGGACTTCCTCGGCGTGCCCGTCAGGGACGGCGACGCGACCATCGCGGCGCTCTTCCTCGCCAACAAGCGCTGCCCCCGGCCGCCGTCCTCCCGCGGCGGCGGCTGCGCGTTCACCGAGGAGGACGAGGAACTCCTCACGATCCTCGCCCAGCACGCGGCCATCGCCCTGACCAACGCCCGGCTGCACGAGCGCAGCCGCGAGCTGACCATCGCCGAGGAGCGCTCCCGGCTGGCCCACGAGCTGCACGACGCCGTCAGCCAGAAGCTCTTCTCGCTGCGGCTGACCGCCCAGGCCGCCGCCGCCCTGGTCGACCGCGACCCGGCCCGCGCCAAGGGCGAACTCCAGCAGGTCGCCGCCCTCGCCGCCGAGGCCGTCGAGGAGCTGCGCGCCGCAGTCGTCGAGCTGCGCCCCGCCGCGCTCGACGAGGACGGTCTCGTCCACACGCTCCGTGCCCAGATCCAGGTCCTTGACCGCGCCCACTCCGCCCGGGTCACCTTCGGCAGCTCGGGGGTCCGCGCGCTGCCCGCCGCCCAGGAGGAGGCGCTGCTGCGGGTGGCCCAGGAGGCCCTCCACAACGCGCTGCGCCACTCCGCCGGCGACCGCGTCGAGGTCACCCTGGCGCGCCGGGGCCCGGGCGCGGTCCTCAGCGTCACCGACAACGGCACGGGCTTCGAACCACGTACGGTCCGCCGCGCGGGCCGCCATCTGGGGCTGGTCTCGATGCGGGACCGGGCGAGCGGAGTGGGCGGCAGACTCAGGGTGCTCTCGGCGCCCGGCCGGGGCACGACGATCGAGATGGAGGTGCCGGGTGGCTGACAAGACGATCCGGGTGCTGCTCGTGGACGACCACCAGGTCGTCAGGCGGGGGCTGCGGACGTTCCTGGAGATCCAGGACGACATAGAAGTGGTCGGCGAGGCCGCCGACGGCGCCGAGGGCGTCGCGCGTACGGAGGAGCTGCGCCCCGACGTCGTCCTGATGGACATCAAGATGCCCGGCACCGACGGCATCCAGGCGCTGCGCCAGCTCCGGGAGCTGGCGAACCCGGCCCGGGTGCTGATCGTCACCAGCTTCACCGAGCAGCGCACCGTCGTCCCCGCCCTGCGTGCCGGGGCGTGCGGTTACGTGTACAAGGACGTCGACCCCGAGGCGCTGGCCGGCGCGATCCGTTCCGTACACGCGGGGCATGTGCTGCTCCAGCCGGAGGTCGCGGGCGCGCTGCTCGCCCAGGACCCGGCGGGCGGCGGCACAGGCCGGGGCACCACCCTCACCGAGCGCGAGCGCGAGGTGCTCGGCCTGATCGCGGACGGCCGCTCGAACCGGGAGATCGCCCGTGCGCTGGTGCTCTCGGAGAAGACCGTCAAGACCCATGTGTCGAACATCCTGATGAAGCTGGACCTCTCGGACCGTACGCAGGCGGCGCTCTGGGCCGTCCGGCACGGGATGACCACGTGACCACCTGACCACCTGACTGCTGACCCTGACCGCCTGCCGCCCGCCGTCCCTGATCACCTGCCCCGGCTATTCATACTTCTGATCAGAGATTCATACGGTCGTGTGTATGTCACCCATACGGCGTATCCGACCGGTCGGGCGGCCGTTCTCCATGGAGTGCCGCGGTGATCCGCCGCGGCCATTGATCACGCGATTCACGATTGAGGAACACTCCATGAAGATTGCCAAGAAGGCCGCCCTGGTCGTCGTCACCGCCGGTCTCGCGGCGGGCGCCTCCGCCGGTGCCGCGTTCGCCACCACCGGCGGCGCCCACGCCGGCGGCACGGCCGAGCACTCCCCGGGCGTCGCCTCCGGCAACCTGATCCAGGTCCCGGTGCACATCCCGGTCAACCTCACCGGCAACACCATCAACGTGATCGGCCTGCTGAACCCGGCGTTCGGCAACACGTCGACGAACTTCTAGGTCACCCCGCGGCAGCGGGCAAGGCGGGCAGCGGACCCGCCCGCCTTGCCCGCTGCCGCCGCCTCACGGCGCGTCGCGTCGCTCCCGCTCCTCCACATACGCGTTGTACGCCGCCACCAGCGCCCGCCGCGCGCACCGTTCCACCGGACGCAGCGCCTCGTGCCGCGCCGCCATCTCCGCCGCGCTCACCGCGCCGCCGTGCCCGTGCTCGTACGCCAGTGAGACCAGCAGCCCGATCCGCTGCGCCAGCTCAAGCACCCGGACCGCCCGCGGCGGGTAGCCGGGCGCCAGCACCTCCCGTCCCCGCTCCGACCGGGCCCGGTACGCGTCGAGCGCCGCCTCCGCCACCGGCCCGGACGCCGCCACGTCGAGCCGGGACAGCACCTCCGTCGCGTCCCGCAGCGCCTCGGCCAGCTCCCGCTCCGCCTCACCGAGCGAGGGCACGTCCGCCGGCGGCGCCTCCCGTACCGGCAGACAGTGCCAGCGCACCTCCACATGCAGATCCCCGTCGGGACCCACCGCCGACACCTCGGGCACCAGCCCGTACGGCGCTCCCGTGGCCACCACGGCCTCCCCGGCGTCCAGCGCGCGGGCGTTGAACTCCGGCGGACCGCTGAGCCCCAGCGGATGCCCGGGCGCGGGCAGCGCCACCCGGAATCCGGTCACCCCGAGCGCCCGCAGCCGCCCCAGCGCCAGCGTCAGCCCGACCGGCCCGGTCTCGCCCGGCAGCCCCTCCACCCGGTGCGACGCGTCCTGGCCCACCACGGCGAGCGCGGCGTCGTCCGGCGATACGAAACCGGCCAAAAGGGCATTTCCCCAAGCGGCCAGCAATCCTGAGCGTGGTTGCGAAAGCATGGCCCCAGCCTAGGGAACGGACCTCGGGGCCGGACCACTCGACCGGTGGCGTAGGTTTTCTCCTGGGGGCCGTGCCTACAGGCGCACCCAAGACCTCAAGACGATTGCATGGGGAGACAACGCGCTCATGAGCGATGTACTGGAGCTGGTGGACGTATCCGTGGTCCGCGACGGACGCGCTCTGGTGGACGATGTCTCCTGGTCGGTGAAGGAGGGGGAGCGCTGGGTGATCCTCGGCCCCAACGGCGCCGGCAAGACCACCATGCTCAACCTCGCCTCCAGCTACCTCTTCCCGACCAACGGCGGCGTCACCATCCTCGGTGAGCGGCTCGGCAAGGTGGACGTCTTCGACCTCCGCCCGCGCATCGGCATGGCGGGCATCGCGATGGCCGAGAAGCTGCCCAAGCGCCAGACTGTCCTCCAGACCGTCCTGACGGCCGCGTACGGCATGACCGCCACCTGGCACGAGGACTACGACGCCGTCGACGAACAGCGCGCCCGCGCCTTCCTCGACCGCCTCGGCATGACCGAGTTCCTGAACCGCCGCTTCGGCACCCTCTCCGAGGGGGAGCGCAAGCGCACCCTGATCGCCCGCGCGATGATGACCGACCCCGAACTGCTGCTCCTGGACGAGCCCGCCGCCGGACTCGACCTCGGTGGCCGCGAGGACCTGGTGCGCCGGCTCGGCAGGCTCGCCCGCGACCCGTACGCCCCCTCCATGATCATGGTCACCCACCATGTCGAGGAGATCGCGCCCGGCTTCACCCACGTCCTCATGATCCGGCAGGGCAAGGTCCTCGCCGCCGGCCCCATGGAGACGGAACTGACCTCCCGCAACCTGTCGCTCTGCTTCGGACTCCCGCTCCTCGTCGAGCGGAACGGCGAGCGCTGGACCGCGCACGGACTCCCGCTCGGCTGACCCGGCCCCTCCGGCACCGAACTGCCGCTCCGCCGGACCGATATGACCCCTGTCGGGAGACGGGCCCCCGCCCTACCATGGACATGTGGAAATCGACGCGTGGGTGTGGTGGCTGATCGGGGCCGTCGGACTGGGTATTCCGCTCGTCATCACGGCGATGCCCGAGTTCGGCATGTTCTCCGCCGGAGCGGTGGCGGCCGCGATCACGGCGGCGCTGGGCGGCGGTGTGGTGGCCCAGGTCCTGGTGTTCGTGGTGGTGTCCGTCGCGCTCATAGCCGTAGTACGGCCGTACGCGGCCCGGCAGCGCAACGCGGCCCCCGCCGGCGCGGCCACCGGCATCGACGCGCTGAAGGGCCGTCAGGCGGTCGTCCTGGAACGGGTGGACCGCGCCGGTGGCCGGATCAAGCTGGCCGGCGAGATCTGGTCCGCGCGCAGTTACGACGAGGAGAACGCGTTCGAACCCGGCCAGAAGGTCGATGTGGTCGAGATCGACGGAGCGACGGCGATCGTCATGTGAGCCGTCGTGAGGTGATCCGACGTCACAAACGACTACGTCATGTGAGACAACCCGGCCGAACGGTCACCAAGTTGGCCCCAGGTCTGAGAAACTCGATCATCGGAACATCCGGCAGCGAAGGGCCCGAGGAACGCGATGCCAGCAATCATCATCGTCCTGGTCATCCTGGTGGTGCTTGTATTCATCGCCCTGATCAAGACCATCCAGGTCATCCCCCAGGCGAGCGCCGCCATCGTGGAGCGGTTCGGCCGCTACACACGCACTCTCAACGCGGGCCTGAACATCGTGGTCCCGTTCATCGACTCCATCCGTAACCGCATCGACCTCCGCGAGCAGGTCGTGCCGTTCCCGCCCCAGCCGGTGATCACCCAGGACAACCTGGTCGTCAACATCGACACCGTCATCTACTACCAGGTGACCGACGCCAGGGCGGCGACGTACGAAGTCGCCAGCTACATCCAGGCGATCGAACAGCTCACCGTCACCACCCTGCGCAACATCATCGGTGGCATGGACCTGGAGCGCACCCTCACCTCCCGCGAGGAGATCAACGCGGCCCTGCGCGGCGTCCTCGACGAGGCGACCGGCAAGTGGGGCATCCGCGTCAACCGCGTCGAGCTGAAGGCGATCGAACCGCCCACCTCCATCCAGGACTCGATGGAGAAGCAGATGCGCGCCGACCGTGACAAGCGCGCCGCGATCCTCACCGCGGAAGGTACGCGGCAGGCCGCCATCCTCACCGCGGAAGGCGAGAAGCAGTCCCAGATCCTGCGCGCCGAGGGTGAGGCCAAGGCCGCGGCCCTGCGCGCCGAGGGTGAGGCCCAGGCCATCCGTACGGTCTTCGAGTCCATCCACGCCGGCGACCCGGACCAGAAGCTCCTCGCCTACCAGTACCTCCAGATGCTCCCCAAGATCGCCGAAGGCGACGCCAACAAGCTCTGGATCGTGCCCAGCGAGATCGGCGACGCCCTCAAGGGACTCAGCGGAGCGTTCGACAACCTCGGCGGCGGCATGCCCGGCTTCAACACCGGCAACAAAGAGCGCCGGCAGAACCCGCCGCTCGACTGATCCCGCCGCTCGACCGATCCGGCCGGTCGACCGATCCGGCCGGTGGCCGCCGCGGCCCGGCCCGGCCACCGTCGGGATCGGCCACACCTTCGGGCATGATCGGTGCAACCAGCACCGATCTCCGAAGGGCAACACACCGTGACCATCTGGGAGATGCTCGCCGTCTTCGCGGCGGGCATCAGCGCCGGCACGATCAACACCATCGTCGGCTCCGGCACGCTGATCACCTTCCCCGTCCTCCTCGCGACGGGTCTCCCACCGGTCACCGCCACGGTCTCCAACGCCCTCGGCCTGATACCCGGTTCGATCAGCGGCGCCATCGGCTACCGCGCCGAACTCACCGGACAGCGCGACCGCATCCTGCGCCTCAGCGGCGCCGCGCTCATCGGCGGATTCACGGGCGCGACCCTGCTGCTGCTCCTGCCGTCGTCGGCCTTCGAGACGATCGTGCCCGTCCTGGTCACCCTCGCACTCGTCCTGGTGATCATCCAGCCCCGGCTGGCCGCCGCCGTCCAGGCCCGCCGCGAACGCACCGGCACCAGCGCCCGCCCCCACGGCGGACCCCTCCTGCTCACCGGGATCCTGTGCGCCAGCGTCTACGGCGGCTACTTCACGGCGGCCCAGGGAATCATCTACCTCTCCCTCATGGGCATGCTGATCGACGACACCCTGCAACGCCTCAACGCCGTCAAGAACGTCCTCGCCGCCGTCGTCAACAGCGTCGCCGCGCTCTTCTTCCTCTTCGTCGCCGACTTCGACTGGACGGCCGTCGTCCTCATCGCCGTCGGATCCGCGCTGGGCGGCCAGCTCGGAGCCAAGGTCGGCCGCAAGCTGCCGCCCACCGCGCTGCGCGCGCTCGTCGTGGTGGTCGGTGTGGTCGCCATCGTGCAGCTGCTCGTCCGCAGATACGGCTGAGCGCTACGCGGGATACGGCTGACTACGCGACGGCCGGCCGTATCCCGGCCAGCCAGTGCGGCAGCTCCGTCCGCTCACCGGCCCGCAGCGACAGCAGCATCGCGTCGGCCGGCGACGGCACGAACGGCTGGAACAGCAGCGGCATCCCCGCCTGCTCCGGCGTACGGTCCGCCTTGCGGTGGTTGTCCTCCGCACACGAAGCGACCGTATTCAGCCAGCTGTCCCCGCCGCCCCGCGACCTCGGCACCACATGGTCCACGGTCGAGGCGCGCCCACCGCAGTACGCGCACCGGTGCTGGTCCCGTATCAGGACTCCACGCCGCGACCATGGCGCGTGTCTTCGGAAGGGCACCCGGACGAACCGGCAGAGCCTGATCACCCGGGGCACCGGCAGCTCCACGGCGGCGGCCCGCACCCGGAGACCGGGGTGGGCCTGCTCGACCACGGCCTTGTCCTGGAGCACCAGCACCACCGCACGGTTGAGTGTCACCGTCGACAGCGGCTCGAAGCTCGCATTCAGCACCAGTGTGTCCCGCATAACGCCCACCTCCCGTGTGCCGACCCGCCGCACGACGGGCTTGGATCAACTCTGGCCGGGCGCGCCGAGGGGGACAACACAATAAAAAATGCCCTGCCCTGATCTCTCCAAGACCAGGGCAGGGCAAACAAAAGGCGAACGTCCGGCTACGTGGCAGCCCGCCGGCTTGCCGGGAGGGGTGGGGCTAGAACCAGTTGCGCCGGCCGCCGACCTCGGCGAGCCACTGGTGGAGATACCCGGACCAGTCCGTGCCCTGGAAGTCGTGGAGCCCCATCTGGAACGTCCGGAACGAGTCGCTGCCCTCGGTGAACAGACCCGGCTTCTTGTCCATCTCCAGAATCACGTCCATCTCCCGGTCGTCCGCGACGAACGTCAGCTCGACCTGGTTCAGCCCGCGGTACTGCTCCGGCGCGTAGAACTCGATCTCCTGGTAGAACGGCAGCCGCTGCCGCGTCCCCTGGATGTGCCCGCGCTCCATGTCCGCGCTCTTGAACCGGAACCCCAGGTGGGTGAAGGCGTCCAGGATCGCCTGCTGCGCCGGCAGCGGATGGACGTGGATCGCGTCCAGGTCGCTGTTGTCCAGCGCCCGCGCGATGTCCAGGTCGGTGGTCACCCCGACATGCATCCCGCGCAGCTGCTGGCCCTCGATGGTGGTGATCGGCGTCTCCCAGGGAATCTCCAGGCCGAACGGGATCACATGGGCCGCGCCCGCCTCCACCTCGAAGGCGCCGCCGAGGCTCAGGGTGGTGAAGTCGATGTCCTGCTTGACCTCCTGGTCACCGCCCTCGACCTCGACCCGCGCCCGGAGCCCGACCGTCAGCCCCTGGATCTGCTGGTTCACCGAGCCGCCCGTCAGCCGTACCTCACCCTGGACGACGCCGCCGGGTACGACGTTCGGCTCGGTCAGTTCGGTCTCGACGGTCGCACCGCCGGCGCCGAGGCTCGCGAGCAGCTTCTTGAAGCCCATGTGTTCACTCCTTCTCACGGTCCCCCTGTTGGCAGGGGAACCGCTGGGTCCTGACGGTGTATACGCGCCCTGACCGTAACCGGTTCCACCGGTACGCTCGTACGTCATGACCGCGAGCCCCGACCGTCCCGCCCGCCCCGACCGGGCGCCGCTGCCCCGGGAGTTCTTCGACCGTCCGGTCCTCGATGTCGCCCCCGATCTCCTGGGCCGCACGCTGGTACGGATCACGGACGACGGCCCCGTCGAACTCCGGCTCACCGAGGTCGAGGCGTACGCGGGCGAGATCGACCCGGGGTCCCACGCCTTCCGGGGCCGCACGGCCCGCAACGCGGTGATGTTCGGACCGCCCGGCCACGCCTACGTTTACTTCACCTACGGCATGTGGCACTGCCTCAACCTGGTGTGCGGACCGGAGGGGACGGCGAGCGGGGTACTGCTCAGGGGCGGGGAGATCCTTGTGGGCGCGGACCACACCCGTAAACGTCGGCTTTCGGCCCGCCACGACAGAGAACTCGCCAAAGGCCCGGCCCGCCTGGCCACCGCCCTCGACGTCGACCGCGCGCTGAACGGCACCGACGTCTGCGCCGGCCCCGGCGAACCCCTGTCGATCCTCACGGGCACCCCTGTTCCCAAAACCCAGGTCCGCACCGGTCCCCGTACGGGAGTCGCCGGCTCGGGCGGCGACGGCACCCGCCACCCCTGGCGCTTCTGGATCGACGGCGACCCGTCGGTCAGTCCGTACCGGGCCCATGTCCCGCGCTGCCGCCGAACTTGACTCGTCCGGCACGTACGCCTAACGTAGCCCGAGCCGCTTTCAACGGAGCCTGCTGTTCAGCAGCCTCCGCAGCGGCCACCCACTACTCAGCTCACACCCTTACGGGTATGGCTTTCGGCATGCCGAAAACCGTATTCACCGGCTCGATTATGAGGCGGACGAGGATTCGGCTAAAGTAGTGAACACGCCGAAAGGCAAAGGCCAATCCAAAGGCCATCGGAATTCTGAAAGCGAAGTAAAAAACCGCCAACAGAGTCTGATAGAGTCGGAAACGCAAGACGGAAACAGAGAAACACCGAAGGGAAAGCGCCCGGAGGAAAGCCCCAGAAAATGTTCTGCGGGTGAGTACAAAGGAAGCGTCCGTTCCTTGAGAACTCAACAGCGTGCCAAAAGTCAACGCCA
>NZ_JBFBEZ010000070.1:0-29381 GCF_040701725.1 Streptomyces sp. NPDC093109 | reverse complement strand
AGTAGCTCCGCTACGAGGGCCTCTCGGCGCCTTGCGATCGCACGCACCACGCCCCGCTCCCTGATCCAGATCACAACCCCACACAGGCCCTAGAACTTGATCCCGCCCAGGAGGCCGGCCAGGCTCGCGCCGCCCGCCGTGATGCTCGGGGCGATGGCGGTGCCCGCGAGATAGAAGCCGAAGAGGGCGCAGACCATGGCGTGGGACGCCTTGAGCCCGTCCTTCCGGAAGAAGAGGAAGACGATGATTCCGAGCAGCACGACGCCGGACATGGACAGAATCATGAGCATTCTCCTGGTTTGTGGGGACAGTCACCATGAGTTCTTCCAGGATCACGAAAAGTATCTATGCGATAAAAGGTGCAAAGGAGTGAAATATCGTTTATTTCACTTAACTGGCCTAGAGGGCATGCGGTACCGGGAGCGGAGCGGGCGCACGGTCGGGGCCCCCGCAGGGGCAGTACGATTTCGCGAGGTCAACGACGTGCGCGTGACGTGACGAGAGAGGCGGCCCACCGATGAGCGAGACCCCCGAGACCTTCCGGAACCCCGAGGTGATCGACCCCGAGGTGATCGAACTCGCCACGAAGGTCTTCGACCTGGCCCGGCGTGGCGAGACGGAGGCGCTCGCCGCGTACGTCGACGCGGGTGTCTCCGCCAACCTCACCAACGACCGGGGCGACTCCCTGCTCATGCTCGCCGCCTACCACGGCCACGCGGCGACGGTGGAGGCGCTCGTCGCACGCGGCGCCGACGCCGCCCGCGCCAACGACCGCGGCCAGACCCCGCTCGCCGGCGCGGTCTTCAAGGGCGAGGACGCGGTGATCCGGGCGCTGCTCGCCGGCGGCGCCGATCCAAACGGAGGAAATCCTTCCGCAGTGGATACCGCGCGCATGTTTGGGAAGACGGACCTTCTGGAGCTGTTCGCGGCCCAGTGAGGAGTGCCGGCCAAGGTCCTTCGTTCGGGTCAGCCCGGCGTGATCCGAACGAGAGGCCCTAAATGTGGTCGCGGTGGCGAAATGGCTGGGTCATCATGACGTCGGGGTCCACACGGGGCCACCGACGAGAGGCAGGGAAGATGGTCCGCGCTGAGCGAGGGACGACGGTCGGCCGAACATGTTGCCGCGCGGTCCACGACGACGGGTCCCAGGTCCCGGAATCACACACCCCGGTCGCGTCGACAGCTTGATGTGAGGCCTATCCCCATGTTCGATCCAGTCATAGCGCCGAGCGGCACCCTGCTCGGTCTGCTGCAGCGGGGCCGCGGCGACGGCACCCTGCACGCGCTCGCCGCGCCCCGGGCGGAGGCGCGCGCAGCCCTCGACCACTGCGTACTGAACGACCCCCGGCGCGACTGGCAGGTCGAGAACCGCTCGCTCTACTACGCCCGCCTCTACCTCGACATCCACGGCGGACTCGACGGCATCGAGCAGCACCTCTTCCGGGCCGATGACCACTTCGACACCGAGGAGTCCAGGACCGGGCTCGCCCTCGCCGTCCTCGGCCACCTCGCCTCGTACGGCCGCCACGACGCGCTCGAACTGCTCCGCCGCTACGCCGCCACCGGCACCAACTGGGCCTGGGCGCTGGACGAGCTGGCGCTGCGCGACGACGACTCGGGGCTGCGCGCGCTCGCCGCCCCCGTCCTCGCCAGATTCCCCGCGGGCCCCGAGGGCGACGCCGAACTGGCCGCCACCGTACGGGACGCCTTCGAACCCCGGCCCTGGCGACTGTGGGCGGACGACCCGCGCGCCGCCATCGGCGCCCGTATCAGGGCCGCCGGCGAACAGGGCTCCTTCGACCGGTGGCAGCGCCAGATGCGGCCGAGCGGCCCGCGCCCCGGCTGGAGCGTGCAGGCCGTCTTCGACTGGGCGCAGCAGGCGCTGGACCGCGGCACCGCGCTGCACGTCCCCGCCGCGCGCTGCCTCACCGCCGTCGCGGGACCCGACGACCGCGCCATGATCGTCCGGGCGGCCGGGAGCGGCCCCGACGGCGCGCGCTGCGCGTCGCTCCACTACCTCGCCGAGATCCGCGACCCCGTCGTCCTCGACCTGATCGAGGCCGCGGCCGTCGGCCCGGACCGTACCGTCGCCGAAGCCGCCGTCGCCGCGTTCGAGCGGATGACCGGCGCGGCGGCCGTCGACCGGGCCCGCGGCTGGGTGCACCGGCCCGACGCCCTCGGCGCGAGCGCGGCCGGCGTCCTCGCCACCCGGGGCACCACCAAGGACACCGAACTCGTCCTCGGCGCGCTGCGCGAGACCGTACGGTCCGAAGGACCGGACGCGGCGCGGCTCTGGACGCTCGTGGACGGCGCCGGCCGCCTCGGCATCGTCTGCGCCGCCCCCGTCCTGCGCCACATCTACCGCGAGACCGCCTCCTCCCAGCTCCGGGGCCGCGCGGCCCGCGCCCTCGCCGCCACCGACCCCTCCTACGCCACCGGCTTCGCCGTCGAGTGCCTCTGGGACTGCGAGGAGACCACCAGGGAAGTCGCCGCGCTGCACGCCGAGACCGCCGACGTACGCGTCGCGGAACGGCTCAGGCGGCTCGCCGCCGACCCGGCCGAGGAGGCCGAGGTGCAGACCGCCGTACGGAGCCGGATGGGCCCGGACACGGCGGCCCGGTAGGAACGGGAGGCGGGCCCCGGGGGCGGCCCGCTTCCAATGCTCACGGGACGTTCCCCACGCGGAAAGATCCAAGTTGGCAGGGACACGTTCGGACGGACGACAACACGGTTATGCGTGTCGTCATCGTCACCGAGTCCTTCCCGCCCGATGTCAACGGGGTCGCCCACTGCGCCCTCCAGACCGCCCGGCATCTCGCCGCCCGCGGTCACGACCCGCTCGTCATCGCCCCGGCGGTGGCCGGCGGTGACGCGGCCGACGCACCCTGCCCCGTGGTGCGCGTCCCCTCCCTCCCCCTCCCCGGCTATCCCCAGGTCCGCGTCGCGCTGCCCAGCCGGCGCATCGCGGCGGCCATCGCCGAGCACCGCGCCGACCTGGTCCACCTCGCCAGTCCCTTCGTGCTCGGGGTACGCGGCATGACCGCCGCGGCCCGGCTCGGCGTCCCCGCCGTCGCCGTCTACCAGACCGATCTGGCCGGTTACGCCCGTACCTACGTCGGCGTCGGCGAGGCCGCGGCCTGGCGACGGCTGCGGGCCGTGCACGCCGCCGCCGACCTGACCCTCGCGCCGTCCGCCGCCGCGGCGCGCGACCTCGCCGCGCACGGCGTCCCGCGCGTACGGCTCTGGCCGCGCGGCGTCGACACCGAACGGTTCCGGCCCGAACTGCGCGACGAGGCACTGCGCCGGCGGCTCGCGCCGGACGGCGAGCTGATCGTCGGATACGTCGGCCGGCTGGCCCCCGAGAAGCACGTCGAACTCCTCGCGGGCGTCTGCGCGCTGCCCGGCGTCCGGCTGGTGATCGTCGGCGACGGCCCCAGCGAACCCTCCCTGCGGGCCGCGCTGCCCGGCGCGGTCTTCCTCGGCCGGACGACCGGCGACGCGCTCGCGCGGACCTTCGCCTCGCTGGACGTCTTCGCGCACACCGGCCCCTACGAGACGTTCTGCCAGACCGTGCAGGAAGCCATGGCCAGCGGAGTCCCCGTGGTCGCGCCCGCCGCCGGCGGACCGCTCGACCTCGTCGACCACGGCCGTACGGGCCTCCTCGTCACCCCGCACGACGCCGGAGCCGTCACCGCCGCCGTGGCCGGACTCGCCCACGCGCCCGGCCTCCGCGCCGCCCAGGGCCGGGCGGGCCGGGCCACGGTCGAGGGCCGGACCTGGGCCGTCGTCGGGGACCAGCTGCTCGGCCACTACTCCGAGGTGCTCGGCGCGCGTACGGCGGTGGTCGCGTGAACGCCCTGCGGATCGTCCGGCTCGCCAACTTCGTCACCCCGGTCTCCGGCGGGCTGCGGACCGCCCTCCACGAACTGGGCCGCGGCTATCTCGCCGCCGGACACCGGCCGGTGCTGATCGTGCCGGGCGACCGGGAGACCGACCGGGAGACCGCCCAGGGCCGGGTGATCACCCTGCCGGGGCCCGTACTGCCAGGCACCGGCGGCTACCGCGTCCTGACCGCACGGCGA
Source organism: Streptomyces sp. NPDC093109 (assembly GCF_040701725.1). Lineage (NCBI taxonomy): Bacteria > Bacillati > Actinomycetota > Actinomycetes > Kitasatosporales > Streptomycetaceae > Streptomyces > Streptomyces sp. NPDC093109. Next base: position 25,299 of record NZ_JBFBEZ010000070.1, on the reverse strand, counting down.
CGGCTGACCGAGGTCCTCGAAGAGATCGCGCCCGACCGGCTCGAAGTCTCCGACCGGACCACACTGCGCTGGACCGGCGAATGGGCCAGGCGCCGGCGAATACCCGCCGTGATGGTCTCCCACGAGACGGCCGACGGCGTCCTGCGCACCTGGGGCGTACCCGCCGCGGCTGCCGGGCGGGCCGCGGACCGGCTCAACCGCCGCAGCGCGCTGGCGTACTCACGGATCGTCTGCACCACCGAGTGGGCGGAGCGCGAGTTCCGCCGCATCGGCGCGCGCAACGTGGTGCGCGCACCGCTCGGCGTCGACCTCGTCCGCTACACGCCGGAGCGGCGGGACGCCGCCGTGCGCGAGCGGTACGCGGACGGCGCGGACGTCCTGCTGCTGCTCGCCTCCCGGCTCTCCGTGGAGAAACGTCCCGGCGCCGCGCTCGACACCCTCGCCGAACTGCGCGCGCGGGGCGTACGGGCGGCGCTGATCGTCGCGGGGGAGGGACCGCTGCGCGCCGACCTGACACGGCGGGCCCGCGCACGGCGGCTGCCCGCGCACTTCCTCGGCCACGTCGCCGACCGCGACACCCTGGCCACCCTCCAGGCCTCCGCCGACATCTGCCTGGCACCCGGCCCCGCCGAGACCTTCGGCCTGTCCGCCCTCGAAGCGCTGGCCTGCGGCACCCCGGTCGTCGTCAGCGCCTCATCGGCGCTCCCCGAGGTGATCGGCTCCGCCGGGGCCGCCGCCCCCGACCACGCCCCGGCCTTCGCCGACGCGGTCCAGCGGCTGCTGCGCCACCCGGAGCCGCGGCGCCGGGCGGCGGCCCGCGCCCGCGCCGAACTCTTCGGCTGGGACAGCGCGGTGACCGCCTTTCTGGCCGCCCACGACACCGCGTCGCCGGGCATCGCGCCGGCGCACCACCGGGACGGAGCGGTGGGATGAACGGCGACCCACGCCCGGTCAGATTCGCCGCGCTCGGCGACTCGCTCACCGCCGGGATCGGCGACCCCGTCGACGGCGGATGGCGGGGCTGGGCCGCGCTCCTCGTCGGGGACGGGACCGGCGTCGTGTTCCACAACTTCGCCGTCAGCGGCGCGCTGACCCGGGACGTAGAGGAGGAACAGGCGCCGGGCGCCGTCGCGTTCGCGCCCCACCTCGCCGCCGTCGTCGTCGGGGTCAACGACACCCTGCGCCGGGCCTTCGACATCCAGGACCTCGCCACCCGGCTCGACCGGGTCTGCGGCGCGCTGGCCGGCAACGGCGCCGTACTGCTCACCGCCTGCCTCCCCGACCCCGGCACGATGCTCGGCCTCCCCGCCCCGCTGGCCCGCCCACTCGCCCGCAGGCAGCGCGCGGTGAACGCCGTCGTCCACGCCCTGTCCGACCACTACGACACCGTCCACCTCCACCTGGCCGACCCGTCCTGGTCCGCGGACCGTTCACTGTGGAGCGTCGACCGGCTGCATCCGGCGGAACGCGGCCACCGGATGATCGCCGCGCACTTCCACACCGCGCTCGCCGCCCGCGGCCACCACCTCGGCCCCAGGCCCGCCCTCACCCCCGACCGGCCGCCGCCCGGCCGGGCCGCCTCCCTGCGCTGGCTCGCCGTCTCCGGCACCGGCTGGGTGGCACGCCGCTGCCGGGACCTGCTGCCCGAACTGCTGCGGCTGGCGGGCGCCGAAGTCACCCACTGGGCCCGGGGCAGCGGCGCCCGGCTCGACCACCGCGCCGAACACGCGCTCTCCGGCGCGCTCGACCGGCTCTCCACGGCCGAATTCCGGCCGTGGGCAACGCCTTCGGCGGGCCCCGGCACCGAACGCTGAGACCCCGGCCACCCCGGATTCGGCCACGGCCGGTTCAGCACCGTTTCGCCCGTTGTCAGTCCGAGGACCTAATCTGTGCGATGTGACTTCGCCAGCATCGACGGAATACGTTCCGCCCCAGCTCAGCGCGGGGCCGCGGCCCGCCCAGGGCCCGGCCGCCGACGAAGGGCTCGCGCGGCGCCTCCGCGCGCTCGCCTGCACCGCGCCGCTGCACGATCTGGACACCCGCAAGGCGAATCTCGCCGGTGAGTACTCGGTGTACGCGATGGCCGAGGTCGCCCTCGCCGCCATCGATCTCGTCACGCTCAACATGGACTTCGACACGGGTGCCGACCACGAACAGATAGTCGCCAGACTGCTTCCCCGCGTCGCCGCCCAGGCCCCCCACCGCCCCGCGGCTGAGCACGAGCGCGTCGCCCGCTGGGTCCTGGAGAACCTCATCAACGTCGGCAGCGTCGACCGCGGATTCCGCGCGGTCTACGGCACGTTCGGCACGGACGGCGTCTACACCCGCCGGGACTACGACTTCAAGCTCATCGAAGAAGTCCCCGGCCACGGCGGCGACGTCTTCCTGCGTACGACCGACGAAGCCGTCAACGTCCTCGTCGGCGCCCTCGACACGGACGTCACCAGCGCGCAGATCGCCGCCGAGGTCAAGCTGGAGGTCCTCATCAGCCGGGGCCGCCTCGCCGACGCCCAACTCGCCGCAGAACAGGCCCGCTACCGCACCGTGCAGTACGCGGAGACCCTCCGCAGGACCCTGGAGGCGACCCGCCGCAACGTCCGCGCGGTCGACTGGCTCAACGCCGTTCCCGACATGATCGACGAAGCGCTCGACCACGTCGCCGACCGCTACCGCCACGAGAACGCGATCCTCACCAACATCCGCAAGGCCCGCGACGAGGCCGAGACCGGCACCGACCCCAGGACCGCGGAGCACAAACGCCGCGCCGCCGAACTCGTCGACATCGTCAAGGACTGCATCCGCCGCCACACCCAGCTCCAGTCCCGCCTCCTCGAAGCCGGCCCGCTCTTCCGCGCCGAACAGGACCGCCAGGCGTTCGCCCCGCCCACCGGACACACCGGCCTCGACCTCTACGGCCAGCTCCTCGCCCCGCTCCTCCCGCTCCCCGTCGAACGGGCCACCCGCGTCACCGACGCCTTCTTCGCCCACGGCACCGGCCTGCGCACCCCCGCCTCCGTCCGGATGGGCGACCTCGTCGACCTCCTGCTGACCCCGCCCGTCGAACGCGAGAACCTCGGCGCGGAGATGCCGGAACCCGACCTCATCGCCACCCCCGACGACAGCCGCTTCACCGAGGAACAGCTCACGAGCGCCAAAGAACTCCTCGACCTGGAGTACGACGCCCCGCGCCGCCTCTCGGGCCTCCTGGCCGAAGCCCGCCGCCGCGACCCCGAACTGCCCTACCTCGTCGCCCTGCTGGCCGTCCACGCGGCCAGCCCCCCGGTCGGCACGGCGTACCGGCAGGGCGAGGAGCGGCTGGTGTTCGCGGTGGACGACGGGACGACGCTGGAGGACGAGGAGTTCGGCGGCGCAGACCTGATCGTCGGCACGATGCGCCTCCCGGCGAGGGGCCGTGGTCCGTCGTGACCGTCGCCTCTCGGCGGGGGGCCGTGGTCTCGGGCGCCTTGGGCTGGGCCCGGTGGGTGCCTGCGGGTGCTGGCCGGGGGCCGGGTCGCCTCCCGGCGGGGGCGTGGTCCGTCTTGGGCTGGGCCCGGTTCGTACGTGCGGGTTGTTGCCGGGTGCGGGGTCGCCTCCCGGCGGGGGCGTGGACCGTCTTGGACTGGGCCCGGTGCACAGGTGCGGGTTGTTGCCGGGTGCCCCTCCGGTGGCACGTGCCCGGACTGCACGATTTACGCCGCGTGCGGGCCGGAACACACAGCGCGGGTCTCGCTCAGCGGCACAAATCGCGCTTTACGTCCGGACACATACCCCCTGCGGTGCCCCCTTCCCCGCCCGTCACGGACCCACTCGCCCCGGCCGGGCCGGGTGGTTTGCGCGCCGGCCGTCCACCGGCGGGAGGGGGCCGGGGTCGCAGGAGGTGACGTCCCCGGATGTAGAGCGTGATTTGTGCCGCTGTACGCGCGTGCAGTCGACCGACGAAGCCGCACGCGGCGTAAATCATGCATCCGGGGATGCGCCTCCGGAGTGCCCCGGCCCCCGGCACAGGGCCGCACCGGCCGCACCCCGCAACCGCCCAGACCCACGACCCCTCGCCGGGAGGCGACCCCGCCCCGGCCCCCCGGCACCGCGTGCACCGGCCGCACCCCGCACCCGCACCGCCAAGCCCACGGTCCCTCGCCGGGAGGCGACCCCCCCTCAACCCCAAGGAGCGCCGCACACCGTGAGTGATCCGCAGGCAGAGTCCACCGACGCCTGGGGCGACACCGGCGTCGTCGAGTACGCCGAGGCCGCCACACCAGCTGCCCCCACCGCCCCCACCGCCCCCACCGCCCCCACCGCCGCCTCCGGCGGCCACGGCGGCCACGTCACCCCCGCCGACGCCGCCGACGCCGCGCGGCTCGTGTCGTTCGGGCTTCAGCCCAAGCTGTTGCCCGCGCGTGACGCCGAGTACGCCGAGCTGCTGCGCCGCTACCGCGAGGACCCCGCGTTCGCGCGCGTCGCCGACGCCGTCGCCACGGGGTTCGGGCTCGTCGTGCTGGAGGTCTCCGCGCGCGCGGGCATGGCGGTGACCGCGGGCGAGGACTCCGTCTTCGCCGTGCGGATGGGCGACTACGCCCGCCGCGCCGCGCCCGACTCCGCCGACCGCTTTCTGCACGGCCTGGCCCATCTCGCCGTCGCGGCGCTCGCGTTCCCCCGGCCCGAGGATCTCGCCGACGACGGGTACATCGGCCGGATCACGGTGAACGGGGTCGACGCGTTCGTCCGGCAGGCGTGCCGGCGGCTGGAGGAGCGCGCGGAGGCGGAGGGCGAGAACACCGACCCGTCGACCGACGCGCCAGGACTGGAGGCCGCCTGGCGGACGTACGCGCGGCGGAGTGCGACGGGGGCGACCAAGGACGCGCGGCGGCTGGCGGGTTCGACCACCGGGATCATCGGGAAGGCCGTCGTGTTCCTGATGGACTCCGGCTTCCTCCAGCGGACCGGCGACGACGCGGGCGGCTCGTACCGTACGACCGCGCGCTATCAGCTCCAGGTGCGCGACATGGCGGGGCACGCCGCCATGGCCGAGCTGCTGGAGCTGGGCGTCGTGCCCGTCGGCAGTGGCTCCGCCACTCTGCTGCCACCGCCCGACGGAGACGATCTGGATCTGGTCGCCGACGCCGGGCTGCCGTTCCACGCCGGCTGAGAACGGCGCCCCACCACCCCCACACCCGTCCCTCCCTTCCCCCACTCCTCCACGACGAGAGTCCGCCGAAATGTACGAGCTGTCCCGGGTCCGCCTCTACTCCATCGGTCCCGCCGGTGCGCGCTACGCCGACACCGTGCTCGATCTGCGGGGAGTGGGCGCGCCCGTGCCCCATCCCGCCCCGACCCAGGCGGAGTTCTTCGAGGAGGAGCCGGTGGGGCCGCCGCGCCGGCCCGCCCCCGCCGGTGTGCTGTTCCTGGAGAACGGCGGCGGAAAGTCCGTCCTGCTCAAGCTGATCTTCTCGGTGATGCTGCCGGGCCACCGCAATACGCTGGGCGGCGCCAGCTCCGGTGTGCTGCGCAAGTTCCTGCTGGCGGACGACTGCGGCCATGTGGCGCTGGAGTGGCAGCACACGCTGACGGGGGAGCTCGTCGTCGTCGGCAAGGCCAGCGAGTGGCGCGGGCGGCAGGTCTCGAACGATCCGCGCAAGTTCGCCGAGGCGTGGTACTCCTTCCGCCCCGGCCCCGGGCTCAGCCTCGACTCGCTGCCGGTCGCGGAGGCGACGAGCGTCCGCCCGCCGGTGGAGGGCGTCTCCGGCGCCCGCGGCCGGCGGCGCACGATGAAGGGCTTCCGGGACGCCATCACCGAGGCCGGCAAGGTCTATCCGCATCTGGACATCCACTGGGAGGAGATCCACGACCGCTGGAACGAGCACCTCACCGAGCTGGGCCTCGACCCGGAACTCTTCCGCTACCAGCGTGAGATGAACGCGGACGAGGGCGAGGCGGCGGGCCTCTTCGCGGTCAAGAAGGACTCCGACTTCACGGACCTGCTGCTGCGCGCGGTGACCGACACCCGGGACACGGACGGGCTGGCCGACCTCGTCGGGGGCTTCGGCAACAAGCTGGGCCGCCGCGCCGAACTGACCGCGGAGCGCGACTTCACGGCCGGTTCCGTCGACCTCCTCGGCCGGATCGTGGAGGCCACCGGGACCCGCGCCAGGGCCCGCGACGTCCACGCGGGCGCCGAGCGCCGGGCCCGTACGCTCGTACGGCGGCTGACGGCCCGCTCCGGCGAGGAGCGGGGCCGCGCCGCCGACCTCGCCCAGCAGGTCACCGGCGCCGCGCATACGGTGACCGCCGCCGAGCGGGACCGCGGCAGGGGTGCGCTGATCGCCGCCGAACTCGCCTACCGGCACGCCTCTCTCGCGCTCACCGCAGCCGAGAAGCGCGCCGCCGCCCAGAAGCGTGAGCTGACCGACGCCCGTACGCTCCACTCGGCCTGGCAGGCCGCCGAGAACGTGCTGCGCCACCGCGCCGCCGCCGACCGCTCCGCGCGCGTGGCCGTCGCCATCCGCGAGGCCGAGCGGGACGCGGCCCCGGCGCTGGCCGCGCGCGCGAGCGCCGCCGCCGATCTCGTCCGGGCCCTGCACGCGGCGGCGGAGGAGGGCGAGCGGCTCGCCAACGAGGAGGAGGAGCGCTCCGCCCTCCTCCAGGAGACCGGCGAGGCCGCCCACCGCGACGCGACCTCCGCCGCCACCGACGCCCAGCGCGCCCGCAGCGAGGCCGGGCACCTGCGCCAGCGGCTCGCGGAGGTGGCGCAGGAGACCGCCGAGGCCGTCCGGGCCGGCTGGCTGGACGACACCGCGCCCGACGCCGACCCGGCGCGTGCCGCGCTCGCCGCGAGCGACGCCGAGAAGAGCGCAGTCGCGGCCTGGGACACGGCCCGGGACGCCGCCCGTACGGCCGCCGAACTGGCCAGGGAGACCGCCTCCGCGGAGTCCCGCGCCGAGCTGGCCGCCGCCCGCGCCGCCGACGCCGAAAGGGCTGCCGAGCAGGCGTACCAGGCGGAGCGCCGCGCCGCCGGCTCGATCGCCGGGGACGAGCGCCTCGCCGAACTGCTCAGCCTGCCCGCCCCGGCCGCCGCCTCCGGCACGGTCCCAGGACCGCGCGCCGGCGCGGACGTTCCTCCGGCGCGCCCGTCCCCGCGGCGTGCGGACGGCCCGCTGAGCGCCGAGGACCTCGACCGGTACGCCGACGAACTGCGCGAGCTGCTCGACGGGAACGTCGCCGCCGCCGAACGGCAGCTCTTCGAGCTGCGCACCGCCGCCGCCGACGACTCCCGGATCCTCGGCGCGCTCGGTGACGGCGGGCTGCTGCCGCCGGGCGCCGACGTACTCGCCACCGTGGAGTTCCTCGGCGAGCACGGCATCCCCGCGCTGTCCGGCTGGCGCTATCTCGCCCAGTCCGTCGCCCCCGCCGACCACGCCGCCGTGCTGGCCGCCCGGCCCGAGCTGGTCGACGGCGTCGTGATCACCGACCCCGACTCGCACGCCCGCGCCCGCGAGGCCCTCTCCGGCGCCGCCCTGCTGCCGCGCTCCACGGTCGCGGTGGGCACCGCCGCCGCCCTGCTGGCCCCCGTACCGGCGTCCGGCGGCGTCGACGACGGCGTGTTCCTCGTACCGCCGAACCCCGCGATGCACGACGAACTCGCCGCCGACGAGGAGCGCCACGCGCTGCGCAGCCGGGCCGCCGCCCGCGACGAGGAGATCCGGATCCTCGCCGCCCGGCTCACCGGCGACCGCTCGCTCGCCGCCAGGATCGGCTCCTGGCGCGCCGACTGCCCGCCCGGCATGCTCGGCGAACTGGCCGGCGGCGCGGCCAGCGCCGCCGAGGCCGCCAGGAGCGCCGCGGCGGCGCTCACCGAGGCCCGGACGGTACGGGCCGAGGCCGAGGAGGCCGCCGCCGACACCGCCCGCGTCCGCGACGAACGCCAGGAGACCGCCCAGCGCGCCCGCCGCGCCGCCGACGTCCTGTCCGGCCTCGCGCACCGGCTGCGCGAGCGGGCGGGCTGGCAGGCCACGCTCCGTGAACTGACCGACGACGCCGCCGAGTACGAGGCGCGCGCCGCCGTCTGCCTGGAGCGCGCCCGGGCCGCCGACGAGGACCGCAGGGCCGCCCAGCGCGCCGGTGACGACGCCCGCCGCACCGCCCGCGCCCTGCGCGCCGAACGCGCCGAGATCGCCGGCGCGCCGGAGACCCTCCCCGAGCCGGACCCGGCCGCGCCGCGCGCCGCGCTGCCCGCCCTGCGCGAGGCGTACCGCGCGGCCTCGCAGCTGTACGAGAAGGTCGGCGTCGGCGCCGACCTGCGCGCCGAACAGGCCCGCGCGGAGAGCGACGAGAGCGCCGCCCTGGCCGAACTGGACCGGCTCACCAACAAGGTGCGCACGCGCGCCGCCCAGCTCCTCGAATCCACCGACGGCGCCGACGGACCCTCCCGGCAGGCCGCCGCAGCCCGCGCCGAGGCCCTCGTCCAGATGCTGGAGTCACGGGCCTCCACCGCCAGCGAGCAGCTGGGCCGGTTCCGCGGCGAGGCCGAGCGCCTCGCCCCCGAGGACGGCGAGGCGCACACCGAGCTGCCCGAGGAGCGGATCCCCGCCGACGCCGAGCAGGCGCAGGCCCTGCTGCGCACCGCTACCACCGAACTGGCCGTACGGACCGACGCGCTGGAGACGGCGCGCGCCGCCCACGCCGAGCTGCTGTACACCCACCGGGCCGCCGAGGACGCGGTCGGCGGCTTCGAGGAGACGGCCGCCCTGCTGCGCGACCTGCTGCGCGGGAGCGTGGCGGACGACGGCGCCGACGAGGAAGCGGCCCGGGACCCCGAGCCGTACCCGGGCACCCTGGAGGAGGCGCGGCAGTCCGCGGCCGAGGCCCGCCGCTCCCTGCGCGGCTGCGCGTCCGACCTGACCGCGGCGGAGGGCGCCGTACGGGAAGCCTGCGACGTGCTCGTACGGCACGCCAACTCCACCCGGTACGAGCAGGTCCGCACCCCGGCCCGGCAGCAGATCCGCGAGCTGCCCGCGTCCGCGCTGCCCGAGCACGCGGCGCCCTGGGCGCTGGCGTTCGCGCCCCGGCTGCGGGTTCTCACGGACGAGCTGGCGCAGCTGGAGCGCAACCGTGAATCCATCGTCGACCGGCTGCGCGGTCTGGTGGAGTCCGCGCTGACGACGCTCCGCTCCGCACAGCGGCTCTCCCGGCTGCCCGAGGGGCTGGGGGAGTGGTCCGGGCAGGAGTTCCTGCGGATCCGCTTCGAGGAGCCGGACCGGGCCACGCTGACCGAGCGGCTCGGCGAGGTCGTCGACGAGGCGACCCGCGCGGCCCTGAAGAAGAACTCCGACCTCCGCAGGGACGGCATGTCGCTGCTGCTGCGCGGGGTCCAGGCGGCGTTGCAGCCCAAGGGCATCGCGGTGGAGATCCTCAAGCCCGACGCCGTACTGCGCGCCGAGCGCGTCCCGGTCGGTCAGATGGGCGACGTCTTCTCCGGCGGTCAGCTGCTCACCGCCGCGATCGCGCTCTACTGCACGATGGCGGCACTGCGCAGCAACGACCGGGGCCGGGACAAGCACCGGCACGCCGGGACGCTCTTCCTCGACAACCCGATCGGCCGGGCCAACGCCACCTATCTGCTGGAGCTCCAGCGCGCGGTCTCGGACGCGCTCGGGGTGCAGCTCCTCTATACGACGGGTCTCTTCGACACGACGGCGCTCGCCGAGTTCCCCCTCGTCATCCGGTTGCGCAACGACGCCGACCTGCGCGCGGGGCTGAAGTACATCAGCGTCGAGGAGCACTTGCGTCCCGGCCTGCCGCAGCAGGACCCGGACGGCGAGACCGTGCACGGCGAGATCACCGCGACACGGATGTTCAAACGGACGCAGGAGCCTGCCGCGAGCCAGTGACCCCGGACTGTCCGCCCGCCGCCTCGCTCCCGGCGGGCAGGGAAGCCCCGGGAGGCGCGTAGGCCCCGGGAGGCGCATAGGCCCCGGCGGTAGTGGAGGCCCCGGCGGAAGCCCCGGGAGGCGCGTACGTCCCCGGGGTGCCGGGCGCCCCCGGGGCCCCGGCACCGCGCCGTATCCGGGTCTCCCGGCGTGCCGCGGCGCGGTCCTCCCGCCGTGCCCTGCGCCGCTCGCGGCGCAGTTGGCGTGCCGTACTGCTGGGCTCGGAGACCACGCCATGGCGCTGGTTCCACACCTGGCGGGTCACCCACACGTCCAGCACGCCCCAGGTCGCCACCACGGTGGAGGCCACACTGCTCAGCACCATCGGGAACGCCAGCCAGGATTCCGCGAGCGTACTGAGAAACGCGATCGTGGCCTGAATCAGCGTCACCGACGCGATGATCACCGCCCGTACCGCGGCCGTTCTCACCGGATCCGGCATCCGGTACCGCGCCGCGGGCTCCTCCACCCAGAGCCCGCGGGAGACCCGCTCGAACCCGCCCGCGGCCCCGCTCTCCGCAGGGGCGCCCCGCCGTTCGTCCGTCTCCATGGACCGTCACTCCCCAACCACTGTCCGACTCAAGGGTGACTGCCCCGGTTCGATCCCGTCAACGCCGGCCACAGAAACGAAATAGAGCCGAATGTGATGGCCGAACCGCCCGCAGTGCCCTCAACTTCCCCCGCATCCCCGCACACAAGGACGAATGACCGCACAGAAAGATTCCCGCGGAACCGAATATCGAATGATTTCGGCCATCCCCGGTGACCGGTACCGCATGTACTGCCCCATCTTCCGGCTTTCCGCGCCGGAATCCAACTGGTGGAAAACCAGGACAACCCATGATCAAGTCGGCTGTGGGCGGCCGAAAAACATCCGGACGTGTCTTCGAGTTGCCGGTGTGACAGTAGTAGGCTCGCGCCGTTTGCTGACGGAGTATCCCCCGCACCGGGCGGGGTTTCCACGCAACTCCCGCCCTGGGCGGGGTTCGACCAGGGGGAGGCCATGCGCTTTCGCGGGAAGTCCATCCGCCGGAAGATCGTGGCGCTGTTGCTCGTGCCGCTCATCGGACTCACCGTCCTCTGGGGTCTGGCCACCACGCTCGCCGGCTCCGAAGCCAAGCAGCTCATGGATGTCAGTGACGCCATCGAGCGGATCGGCCACCCCATCGAGGACTCGATCAAGGGCCTGCAGAGCGAGCGCAGACAGACGCTGATCTATCTCGCCGACCCGCGCGCCGCGGACTCGCTGACCGAGCTGCGCAGCCGCCGCGGCGACACCGACCGCGCACTCAACCGCGTCCGGCGCAACGCCCGGTCGGACGTACGCGACCGGATGGACGGCATCACCTCCGACCGGCTGAGCCACCTCATCGAAACCATGGACGGCCTCGCGCTCATGCGCAGCTCCGTGGACGAGTCCACCGTCACCCGGGAAGGCGCGCTGGAGTTCTACAACCGGCTCGTCGACCCCAGCCACAACGTCCTCGCCTCCCTCTACGGCGCCGAGGACGTGGACGGCGACAACTGGGGCCGCGCCCTCATCGGTCTCGACCGCGCGAAGGAGATGCTCTCCCGCGAGGACGCGCTCGTCGCCTCCGCGCTGATCGCCGGCCGGATGAGCGAGGAGGACGTACGCGGCACCTCCGACCTGGTCGCCAACCGTGTCCTGCTGTACGAGTCGAACCTCGCCGACCTGCCCCTCTCCGACCGGGCCACGCTGGAGCAGTACTGGCGCACCCCGGCCACCCTCGAACTCCGCGAGGCGGAGGACCGCCTCATCGCGGCGGGCCCCACCGACAAGGTCAAGGTGGTCAGCACCGAGAGCTGGCAGACGATGACCGTCTCGGTCCTCGGCGACCTCACCAACGAGAGCGAACAGGCCGCCGCGCTCTACCGCGATCACATCGACCCCGTCCGCCAGAGCGTCTTCTTCCGCGTCGGCATCGCCATCGCACTGGGCCTGGTCACCCTCCTGCTCTCCCTCTTCATCTCCGTACGCGTCAGCCGCGACCTCATCAGGGACCTCTCGCAGCTCCGCAAGGAGGCCCACGAGGTCTCCGGCGTCCGTCTGCCGAGCGTCATGCGCCGGCTCGCCGCCGGCGAACCCGTCGACGTGGAGACCGAGGCGCCCCGCCTCGACTACGAGAAGGACGAGGTCGGCCAGGTCGGCCAGGCGCTCAACACCCTTCAGCGCGCCGCCGTCGAGGCCGCAGTCAAGCAGGCCGACCTGCGCCGCGGCGTCTCCGAGGTCTTCGTCAACCTCGCCCGCCGCAACCAGGTCCTGCTCCACCGCCAGCTCACGCTCCTGGACACCATGGAGCGCCGCACGGAGGACACCGAGGAGCTGGCCGACCTCTTCCGGCTCGACCACCTCACCACCCGTATGCGCCGGCACGCCGAGGGCCTCGTCATCCTCTCCGGCGCCGCGCCGTCCCGGCAGTGGCGCAAGCCGGTCCAGCTGATGGACGTGGTGCGCGCCGCCGTCGCCGAGGTCGAGGACTACGAACGCATCGAGGTCCGCAGGCTCCCGAGGATCGGCGTGGGCGGACCCGCCGTCGCCGACCTCACCCACCTCATCGCCGAACTCATCGAGAACGCCACCGTGTTCTCACCCCCGCACACCGCCGTCCAGGTGCACGGCGAGCGGGTCGCCAACGGCTTCACCCTGGAGATCCACGACCGCGGCCTCGGCATGGCGCCCGAGCTGCTGCTCGACGCCAACCTGCGGCTTGCCGAGACCCCCGAGTTCGAGCTGTCCGACACCGACCGCCTCGGCCTCTTCGTGGTCAGCCGGCTCGCCCAGCGGCAGAACGTCCGCGTATCGCTCCAGCCCTCCCCGTACGGCGGGACGACCGCCATCGTCTTCCTGCCCGTAGCCCTGCTCACCGACGCCCCCGAGACCGAGGGCACCGGCTTCCGCCTCGACCGCAAGAACGCCATCGAGCGGGAGCAGCGGGAGCGAGGCCGGGGCCGGACGGAGAGCGGCGGCGGCAGACGCACCGCACTCGCGCAGGTCCCCACCGGACTGGGCACAGGCCCGTCCGTGCTCGACGGCCCGGTCGAGCTGGAACCCCCGGTCTCCGCCCTCACCGAGAGCGGCCCGGGGCTCGGCGGAGGTGACGGCATCGGCGACATCGACGACTCCGAGAGCGAGCGCGGCGGACTCTTCCGCGCCCGGGAACACCTGCGCGACACCGGCGGCCAGGAGCCGCAGGACGTCCGCTCCTCCCGGGCCGGCCGCGACGGCCTCCGCGATCCGCGCGACGACGGCGCCCGCGAACTCCGCGACCGCCGCGACGGCCGTCCCGCCCCCGAACCGCGCGTCCGCCCCGCCCCGGGCCGCGGCGTCCCCGGCGCCGGCCCCGAGGGCGCCGACCCGGAGCTGCCGCGCCGCAAGCCCCCGACCCTCGTCGCGGACCGCGGCCGGCGCGTGGACGACCGGGCCCGCACCCGCCCCGAGCGGGAAACCGCCGCCGGCACCACCGGCCGCTCCTTCTCGGGCGTACCGACCCAGAACTCGCGCCGTGCGCCGTCCCAGGACGCCCCGTCGCTGCTCGACGGGCTGCCCCGCCGGGTACGGCAGGCCAGCCTCGCCCCCCAGCTGCGGGACGCCACCCAGGACGGGACCACGGACCCGGCGCCGACCACGCCCCACGACAGCGAGCGGGACGCGGACGTAGTCCGCAGCCGTATGGCCTCGCTCCAGCGGGGCTGGCAGCGCGGTCGCCGGCAGAACGATGCCGAGGAGACCACCGGCTCCGGCGAGACACAAGGAACCACATCGGAGGGGGACGGTCGATGACCGCACCGCACGCATCACTACGCCATTCCACCGACCCCAACGCGGCCGGAGAGCTGAACTGGCTCCTCGACGAACTCGTCGAGCGCGTCGCCAGCATCCGCAAGGCGGTGGTCCTCTCCGGTGACGGCCTTGCCACCGGCACGTCCAAGGACCTCACCCGCGAGGACGGCGAGCACCTCGCGGCCGTCGCCTCCGGCTTCCACAGCCTCGCCAAGGGCGTGGGCCGCCACTTCGACGCGGGCAGGGTCCGGCAGACCGTCGTCGAGCTGGACGACGCCTTCCTGTTCGTCACCGCCGCGGGCGACGGCAGCTGCCTCGCCGTACTGTCCGACGCGGACTCCGACGTCGGACAGGTCGCCTACGAGATGACGCTGATGGTCAAGAGGGTCGGCGTCCATCTCGGCACGGCACCCCGGACCGGCCTGACCACCGGAGGGTGAACGGGCCGACATGAGTGAATCTGATCAGGATCAGGAGCACTGGTTCGACGGCGAAGCCGGACCGGTCGTACGCCCGTACGCGATGACGCGCGGTCGCACCAGCAGCGCGACGCGCCACCGGCTCGACCTGATCGCGCTCGTCGTGTGCGAACCCGCCGCCGGCGACCCCGGCAGGGACCAGACGCTCTCCCCGGAACACGTGGAGATCGTCGACCGCTGCTACACGAGCCCCCAGTCGATCGCCGAACTCGCCGCGAGCCTGGACCTCCCCGTAGGGGTGGTCCGGGTCCTCGTCGGCGATCTCGTCGAGGACGAACTCGTCCACGTAACCCGTCCCGTTCCGCCGGCCGAGCTGCCGGACGTGAGCATTCTCCGCGAGGTGATCAATGGTCTTCGGGCGCTCTAGCCACAGGCCGCGTCCGGTCGATCCGGTAACGCTGAAGATCCTGGTAGCGGGCGGCTTCGGGGTGGGCAAGACCACCCTGGTGGGCGCGGTCAGCGAGATCAGGCCGCTGCGCACCGAGGAGATGCTCAGCGAGGCGGGCCGGCCGGTCGACGATGTCGAAGGCGTGGAGAACAAGACGACCACCACGGTCGCCATGGACTTCGGCCGCATCACCCTCCGCGAGGACTTGGTGCTGTACGTCTTCGGCACCCCCGGCCAGGACCGGTTCTGGTTCCTCTGGGACGAGCTGGCCCAGGGCGCCCTCGGCGCCGTCGTGCTGGCCGACACCCGGCGGCTCGCGGACTCCTTCGCGGCGGTCGACTACTTCGAACGGCGTGGCATCCCGTTCACCGTCGCCGTCAACTGCTTCGAGGGCGCGGACCGTTTCCCGGGCGAGACCGTACGCGCGGCGCTCGACCTCGACCCCGAGGTCCCGCTGGTGATGTGCGACGCGCGCGACCGCGAGTCCGTCAAGGAAGTACTCGTATCGGTGGTCGAACACGCCATGAACCGCGCGGCCCTGGCCCGCGAGCACGCGCCCACCTGACCACCCACCAGATCCCGGAGCACCCCCCCCGTGAGCGGCGGACCTCACCCGTTCGGATGAACGCGGCGGCATAAAGGCCCCGTAATCGCCGGAAGACGAAACCGGACAGGGGCCGGCCGCGTCACATCCGAAGACGGCCGGCCGGAGCCCACGGGGGTGGTCCCGGCCGTCCGTTTCCCTCCGGGGAACACCGGGGCCGGTCCGGGGACTCCGGGAACATCCGTCAGTGGCCGCGTACCGCGTCCCACGCCACCGGGAAGTCGAAGTAGGTCTCCGGGAACGTCTCCGGCCGGTGGGTGAAGTGCCACCACTCCTCGGGCAGGTTGGTGAACCCGACCTCACCCAGCGCCGACCTCAGCAGCTCCCGGTTCGCCCGCTGACGTCCGGTGATCCGCGGATCGTCCGTGTGCGCCAGCGTGTCGAAGCAGTCGAAGCCCGTGCCCATGTCCACCGAGTTGTCGGGGAACCGCGCGGCCTTCGGCCCGTAACAGGGCGTCAGCGGCTCTCCCGGCCGGTACGGCCGCGTCGGCAGGGCGGGCAGCCTCACCAGCGTGAGATCCACCGTGCTGCCGCGGCTGTGCCCGGACTTCTCCGCGATGTAACCGTCCTCGAACAGCCGTGACTTCTCCACCCGCGGATAGAACTCCGCCTTCATCCGCTCGTCCCGGAGATCCTCCGCCCACCGCACGAAGTGGTCCACGGCCCGCTGCGGCCGGTAGCAGTCGTACACCTTGAGGGAGTAGCCCCGCCTCAGCAGCCCCGACTGGGCCCGGCGCAGCGCCTCGGCCGTGGCGCGGGTGACGAGGCAGACCGGCTGCCGGTAACCGTCCACGGGACTGCCAAGGAAGTTGTGCGGCGTCAGGTAGCGCATCTCCTGAATGATCGTCGGCGCGACGGTACGCAGCGCCACGAACTCCACCGGGGCCACCGGCTCCGGCCGGGCCTGCGCGGCAGGAGCGGTGACGGCGGCGGTGACGGCGAGCAGCACGGCGGCGGCAGCGGCGGCCAGCGCGCGGGGGAGGGACACCAGTCTTGTCATGGGCACTGTCATCTACCAGCTTCCGGGGCCGGAAGGAAGAGCGATCGGATACAGTCCGCGCGTGTCCGAGCCCCCGCGCGAGCCCGCGCCGCACCCCGCGAAGAAACCCGCGCCGCACTCCCACTGCGGCGGCTGCGGCACGCCCTACCTCACGCCGGCCGGATGGCCCCGTACCTGCGCGGCCTGCGGCACCACCGCCTACCGCAACCCGCTGCCCGTCGCCGTCGGCCTGCTGCCGGTCACCGACGACGACCGGGTCACCGATGACCGGGTCACCGACGACCGGGGCACCTCACTCGTCGTCATCACCCGCACCATCGAGCCCGCGTACGGCGGCGTCGCCCTCCCCGGCGGCTTCGTCGACCACGGTGAAGACTGGCGCCACGCCGTCGTACGGGAGCTGTACGAGGAGACCGGGATCGAGGCGGCGGAGCGCGACGTCCGGCTCGCCGACGCGCTCAGCTCACCCCACGGCCATCTGCTGCTCTTCGGGCTCCTCCCGCCCCGCCCCGCCGACCGGCTGCCGCCCTCCGTCCGCACGGACGAGACCACCGGATGGCACCTCCTGCGCGCCCCCGCCGAGCTGGCGTTCCCCCTGCACACCCAGGCCGTACGCGCCTGGTTCGCCGGCGACTACGACGTACGTACGTAGTACGTACGGCACGCGCGCATCCACGTACGGCACGCCCGCGCACCGGCCCACCCCGGGCCGGCGCACCCCCGGCCGGCCGCGCTCACCGGACCGCACCCCGCACCCGCACCGGCCACTCCGGCGCCACCGCAACCCCGCCGTCCAGCACCCGCTCCACCCGCACCTCCCCGTCCACCAGCCGCGACGTGTACCGCTCCACCTCCGCCGGCCCCCACCCGTCGCCCGGATCCCGCACCACCAGACCGCCGCCCGTACGACCCGCCGCCGGCGCCCACACCTCCAGCGAAGGCCCACCGTCCTCGCCCCGCACCGGAATCACCGCACCCGCCCGCGCCAGCACCGGAATCCGCGACGCCGGCGCGTCCAGCAGCACCTGCGCGGGACCCTCGTACGCCTTCTCCGTCACCGTGTCGTACCACCGACCACCCGGCAGCCGCACCGCCCGCCGGTCCGTCCCCCGCTCCAGCACCGGCGCCACCAGCAGCGCGTCACCCAGCAGGAACACGTCCTCGCAGTCGCGCAGCGCCCGGTCCTCCGGCGCCCCCCACCACACCGGCCGCACATACGGCGCACCGGTCAGCCGCGCCAGCTGAGCCAGCGTCACGAAGTACGGCCGCAGCCGCTCCCGCCCGGCCAGCGCCGCCCGCGCGTGCCCCAGCACCTCGGGCCCGAACTCCCACGGCTCCCGGCGCCCCGCGCCGATCGCCGCGTGCGTACGGAACAGCGGCAGATACGCCCCCAGCTGGAACCAGCGCAGATACAGCTCGGCCGACGGACTCCCGTCGAAACCCCCCACATCGGGCCCCGAGTACGGCACCCCGCACAACCCCATCCCCAGCACCAGCGACAGCGAGGCCCGCAGCCCCGGCCAGCCCGTCGACACATCACCGGACCACGTGCCCCCGTACCGCTGCATCCCCGCCCACCCCGAACGGGAGAAGAGAAACGGACGCTCCTCGGGCCGCAGCCGCGCCAGCCCCTCATAACCGGCCCGCGCCATCCCCAGCCCGTACACGTTGTGCGCCGCGCGATGGTCGCCACCCGCCCCCTCCAGCGCGTGCCGGGCCGACCGCGGCAGCGTCGGATCCCCGAACGGCGCGAACGACACCGGCTCGTTCATGTCGTGCCACACCCCGGCGAAACCCTGCGCCAGCCGCTCCCCGTACAGCCCGCCCCACCACTCCCGTACCGCCGGATCAGTGAAATCCGGGTACGCGCACTCCCCGGGCCACACCACCCCCCGCACCTCACGCCCGCGCGCGTCCCGCACGAACGCGCCCCCGGACCCCACCGCGCGACCGCTGTCGTACACCGCGTTCCCCGGCTCGGCCCGCACCGCCGGATCGACGATCGAGACCAGCCGCACCCCCTCCGCGCGCAACTCGGCCGCCAGCCCCGGCAGATCGGGGAAACGCTCCCGGTCGACCGTGAACACCTGATGCGCGGCGTAGTGGTCGATGTCCAGATGCACCGCCGACAGCGGCAGCCCCCGCTCCCGGTACCCCGCCACGACCCGCCGCACCTCCCGCGCGCTGCCGAAACCCCACCGCGCGTGCTGCGGCCCCAGCGCCCAGGCCGGCGGCGGCACGGGCGCCCCGGTCAGCGCCGTCCAGCCGTGCAGCACCCGCGCCGGCGTCCCCGTCACCACCCAGCAGCGCAGCGGCCCGCCGTCCATCCGCAACTCGGCCGTCCCCGGCCGGTCATGGCCGGAACCCGCCCCCTCCTCGCCCTCCGCGAGCGTCACCCGGCCGTCCCAGGAGTTGTCGTAGAACGCCAGATGCGTCCCCGCGTCCGCCACCACCAGCTGCACCGGCATCGTCACGTACAGCGGATCGTCGGCCGGAACGAACCCACCGCCCGGATCCGTGTTCCACAGCCGGTACGTACCGCCACGCAGCCGCGGCCCCGAAGCCCGCCCGCCCAGCCCGAAGAACCGCGCGTCCGCCGCCACCTCCGACCGCTGCACCCACCGCGCCGGACCACCCCCCACCGGCTCCCACCAGCGCGGCGGCAGCTCACGGCGGAGCACCACCCCACCCGGCGTACGGACCTCCACCCCGCCGTGCCGCGACACCGCCACCGTCACCCGCTCCGACACCACCCGCCAGCCGCCGTCCTTGTCCGGCTCAAGACCCGCGCGCGGATCCGGCTCGGGCGCGGCCCCGTCGAGCGCGTACGACGGCAGCGGCCCCGCACCGTCCCACCCCCAGAACACGGCGCCGCCCACCGCCACACACACCTGAAGCTCCGCCCGCGCGAACCGTACGGTCCCGCCCCCCGGCAGCGGCTCCGCACCGGCGACCGGCCCCGGCACCCGCGCCCGCTCAGGACCCCGCGGCGGCAGCCCCCGGGCGTCCGCGCGGCGTCCGCGCCAGGCCGACCGTACGGACCGCAGCCCCCGCACCGAACCGACCGCTTTCATCGAACGCACCAGCTCACGACCGTCCATGACGCTCACCCTGCCACCCGGCCGGGCCCGCGGAAGCACCGTTCAACTCCCGTTCACCCGCTGTGCGGGCCGAAATTCGCCGGCCCGACAGACAAGCGGCGCCGGGCGGCCACCTCTGGTGCCGGAGACGATCACATGGCATCGTCCGTGTCAGCCGCACGCATCAGAGCCGAGCCGTCCGGGAGCGCCGCCATGCCCACCAGCACCACCCCCGAACCCCTCTGGCGACCTGACCCCGAGCGCATCGCCACCGCCCGCGTCACCCGCTTCCAGACCTGGGCCGCCGAGCGGTACGGAGCACCCGCCGAGGGCGGCTACCCGGCGCTGCACCGCTGGTCCGTGGAGGAACTGGAGACCTTCTGGGCCGCCGTCGCCGACTGGTTCGACGTCCGGTTCACCACCCCGTACGAACGGGTCCTCGCCGACCGCGCCATGCCCGGCGCCCAGTGGTTCCCCGGCGCCACCCTCAACTACGCCGAACACGCCCTGCGCGCCGCCGATGACCCGGCCCGCGCCCAGGAACCGGCGCTCCTGTACGTCGACGAGACGCAGGAGCAGACCCCCGTCAGCTGGCACGAACTGCGCCGCCAGGTCGCCGCGCTCGCCCGCGAACTGCGCGCCCTGGGTGTCCGCCCCGGCGACCGCGTCAGCGGCTACCTCCCCAACATCCCGCAGGCCGTCACCGCGCTCCTCGCCACCGCCGCCGTCGGCGCCGTCTGGACCTCCTGCGCCCCCGACTTCGGTGCCCGCGGCGTCCTGGACCGCTTCCAGCAGGTCGAACCCGTCGTCCTGTTCGCCGTCGACGGCTACCGCTACGGCGGCAAGGAACACGACCGTACGGAGACCGTCGCCGAACTCCGCCGCGAACTGCCCACCCTGCGCGGCCTCGTCCACATCCCGCTGCTGGGCACCCCGGCCCCCGAAGGCGCCCTCACCTGGGCCGAGCTGACCGAGGACACCGAAGACACCGAAGACACCGAAGGACGGGTCGGCACCGGCCCCGTCTTCGAACAGGTCCCCTTCGACCACCCCCTGTGGGTCCTCTACTCCTCCGGCACCACCGGCCTGCCCAAGGCGATCGTCCAGTCCCAGGGCGGCATCCTGCTGGAACACCTCAAACAGCTCGGCCTGCACTGCGACCTCGGCCCCGAGGACCGCTTCTTCTGGTACACCTCCACCGGCTGGATGATGTGGAACTTCCTCGTCTCCGGCCTGCTCACCGGCACCACGGTCGTGCTGTACGACGGCAGCCCCGGCTACCCCGCCGTCGACGCCCAGTGGGGCGTCGCGGAACGCACCGGCGCCACCTTCTTCGGCACCTCGGCCGCGTACGTGATGGCCTGCCGCAAGGCGGACGTCCACCCCGGCCGCGACCACGACCTCTCCCGGATCGGCTGCGTCGCCACCACCGGATCCCCGCTGCCCCCCGACGGCTTCCGCTGGCTGCACGACGAGGTCGCCGAGGACCTGTGGATCGCCTCCGTCAGCGGCGGCACCGACGTGTGCAGCTGCTTCGCCGGAGCCGTCCCCACCCTCCCCGTCCACATCGGCGAACTCCAGGCCGCCTGTCTCGGCACCGACCTCCAGGCATGGGACGAGAGAGGCAGACCCGTCATCGGCGAGGTCGGCGAACTGATCGTCACCAACCCCATGCCGTCCATGCCCATCCGCTTCTGGAACGACCCCGACGGCAGCCGCTACCGCGACAGCTACTTCGAGATGTTCCCCGGCGTCTGGCGCCACGGCGACTGGATCACCCTCACCGACCACGGCTCCGTCATCATCCACGGCCGCTCCGACTCCACCCTCAACCGCCAGGGCGTCCGGATGGGCTCCGCCGACATCTACGAAGCCGTCGAACGCCTCCCCGAGATCAGGGAATCCCTGGTCATCGGCGTCGAAGAGCCCGACGGCGGCTACTGGATGCCGCTCTTCGTCCAGCTCGCGGAGGGCGCCGTCCTCGACGACGCGCTGCGCGACCGCGTCCGCCGCACCCTCCGCGAACAGCTCTCCCCGCGCCATGTCCCTGACGAGATCCTCGAAGTCCCCGGCATTCCGCACACCCTCACCGGCAAACGCATCGAAGTCCCGGTCAAACGCCTCCTCCAGGGAGCGCCGCTCGACAAGGCCGTCAACACCGGATCCGTGGACAACCTCGGCCTGCTCCCCTTCTACGAGAACCTGGCCCGCGCCCGAGCCCACTCCCGCGCCGGCGGCTGAACACGGGCGTACGGAGCACGGGCGTACGGAGCACGCGAGCGCCATTGTCAGACCCCGCAGCTACTCTGAGTGAGCAATGATCGACAGTGCTCAGGGGGAGTCATGGCACACACCGACCACCGCGACCAGCCACCGCAGCGCGCGAGCGCGCGCGGCAGATTACGCCGCGAAGTCCCCGGCGTCGTCGGCCTGCTGGCCGACGAACAGGACTTCACCGCGATGCGGCGCTACCGCACCTTCACCTTCGACGACCACCCGGCGTATCTGCGCGAGATCGACGGACTGCTGAGATCCCTGGCGTCCCGGGGCCTGCACACCACCGTCGCCCTCTTCGACCCCGAGGAGTACGCGGAGTTCTGCGCCGACACCGGACTCGACCCCGACACCGCGGCCGGCCGCACCCGCTACACGGCCACCCTCCCCGCGACCGGAGCGGCCGTCCGCTACACCGGGCAGCCCCTCGACACCCTGCTCCCGGAGCTCATCAACACCGCGGTCCGCAGGGCCACCTGGGAGTACGCGACCACGCTCCTGGCCGACCTCGGCGAGTGCGCCGACTGCGGCCAGGACATCGGACGCGCCGCCTTCGACCGCGCCTCCCACCTGCTGGCGCGCCTGCTCGAAGCGGCCGGACCCGGCACGCACCATCTCGTGTGCAGCGTCCCCGCCGCCGACGGACAACTCCTCGCGGTGCTCCAGGCCCACCGCCCCGAGGAGGCGCCGGCCGGACTCGACGCGACGGAGGGAGCCGAGTTCGTCAGTGTGCTCGCCACCGGAATCGCCCTCGAAACCGCCGGGGGAGTAGTGCTCCGTACGACCACCCCCGGCGCCCCCGACCGGCTGCACGGCTGGCGCCTCCAACGGGGCGGTCTGGTCGCGCTCACCGAGGGCGAGGTCTTCAGCGCCTACTGCACGGACGCGGACACCGGCGAGCCCGTCGCCCCCGAGTCCGGTGTGGAGTACCGCGCGGGCTTCGACCTGGGAGAGGAGGAGCCCGGCACACACCACTGACCCGCGCGGCAACCGCGGAGGGGCTTCCGCCCGCACCAGGTGCGGGCCGAAGCCCCTCAGAAACCCGAACCCAACCCGGACCGCGGGTCCCTACTCGCCGGAGAGCACCGCCTGAGCGGCAGCCCTGGCCTCCTCCGCCGTGTCCGTGGCCCGGGCGGCGGCAGCGGCGCGCTCACACTGCGCCAGCGTGTGCTTGGCCAGCGCCGACCGTACGTACGGAATCGACGCCGCGCCCATCGACAGCGACGTCACCCCGAGCCCGGTGAGCACACAGGCCAGCAGCGGATCCGCGGCGGCCTCACCGCACACACCACAGCTCTTGCCCTCGGCCTTCGCGCCCTCGGCCGACAGCGCCACCAGATCCAGCAGCGCCGGCTGCCACGGATCCTGGAGCCGCGACACGGCGCCGACCTGCCGGTCGGCCGCGAAGGTGTACTGGGCCAGGTCGTTGGTGCCCAGCGACAGGAACTCGACCTCCTGGAGGATCGACCGCGCCCGCAGCGCGGCCGACGGAATCTCCACCATCGCCCCGAACTTCGCGCTCAGCCCCGCCTCCCGGCAGGCGTCCGCGAACGCCTTGGCGTCGGTGCGGTCGGCCACCATCGGCGCCATGACCTCCAGATACACCGGCAGCCCGGCGGCGGCCTCGGCCAGCGCAGTCAGCTGGGTCCGCAGCACATCCGGGTGGTCGAGCAGACTGCGCAGCCCCCGCACACCGAGCGCCGGATTCGGCTCGTCGGCGGGCGTCAGGAAGTCCAGCGGCTTGTCGGCCCCTGCGTCGAGCACCCGCACGACCACCCGGCCCTCGGGGAACGCTTCGAGCACCGCGCGGTACGCGGCGATCTGCTTCTCCTCCGACGGCGCCTGCTTGCTGTCGTCGAGGAACAGGAACTCCGTACGGAAGAGCCCGACCCCCTCGGCACCGGCCGCGACGGCCGCCGCCACATCGGCGGGACCACCGATATTGGCGAGCAGCGGAACCTTGTGCCCGTCCGAGGTCGCCCCCGGCCCGGACGACGCGGACAGCGCGGCCTTCCGCGCGGCGGCGGCCGTCGTCAGCTCCGCCCGCTTCTCGGCGCTCGGCTCGACGAAGATGTCCCCCGTGCTGCCGTCGACCGCGATCACCGTGCCCTCGCCGATCTCCCCGGCACCGGGCAGCGCCACCACGGCGGGCACACCGAGCGCCCGCGCCAGAATCGCGCTGTGACTCGTCGGGCCGCCCTCCTCGGTCACGAAACCGAGCACCAGCGCCGGATCGAGCAGCGCCGTGTCCGCGGGCGCGAGATCACGGGCGATCAGTACATACGGCTCGTCGCTGTCCGGCACACCGGGCATCGGAACGCCCAGCAGACGGGCGACGATACGATTCCGCACATCGTCCAGGTCGGCGACGCGTCCGGCCAGATACTCGCCCGCGTTCGCCAGCAGCGCGCGGTACGAGGCGAACGCGTCGTACACACCGCGCTCGGCCGTGGACCCGACCGCGATCCTGCGCTCGACGTCGGCCATCAGCTCCGGGTCCTGCGCCATCAGCGCCTGGGCCTCCAGCACGGCCTGGGCCTCGCCGCCGGCCAGATTGCCACGGGCGATCAGATCGGCCGACACGGCCTCCACGGCCTGGTGGGCGCGGCTCTGCTCACGCTCCGCGTCCTCCACGGGGATCTGCTTGGCCGGCGGCTCCAGCACCGCGGTCCCCATGTGCCGTACCTCGCCGATCGCCACACCGTGGCTGACCCCGACGCCTCGCAGCGTTGTCTCCATGTCACCCGTCCCCGGATATGCGGCGACCCGGTCGCCGCGCTGAATGAACGACGGGCGCCCCGCGCCCGTCCCTGACATACGACGCCGGCCTCACTGCCAGCCGAAGAGAGTGTCGCCCACGGCCACTTCGCCGTCCTCACGGAGGTCGGCGAGCGAGTCCGCCGTGGCCTCCAGCGCCACGACCGGACAGATGGGCGACTTACCGGCGGCCTCGACCGCTTCGGGGTTCCACCGCACGACCTCCTGCCCCCGTACGACGGTGTCCCCCTTGTTGACGAGCAGCTCGAACCCGGCGCCATTGAGCTGCACCGTGTCGATCCCCAGATGCGTCAGCACCCCGTGCCCCTCGGTGTCCACCACGACAAAGGCGTGCGGATGCAGGGAGACCATCACCCCGTCGACCGGGGACACCGCCACCGCCGGCCCCCTGACGGGGTCGATGGCGGTACCCGGCCCCACCATCGCACCGGCGAACACCGGATCGGGAACCGCGGCGAGCCCGATGGCTCGTCCGGGCAGTGGGGCCGTCACGATGGTCATGGGGAGCCTCCCGGAGGCTGGGGTGAAAGGACAAGTGGTGTCCGTCCGTCACCCTCCGTGAGCGGGCGACGTGCTGTTGAGAAGGGTAAGTCATAGGAAGTGACGGTTCGGTGCAAGAGGTACCGGTTGACAGACAGGCGGCGCACAGGAATCGATTTGCTTGTGCCGACCGACGAGATGTACTGTCGTACTCCTGCCTGACCCCAACACGACATTGAGTCGGGGGTCGGCGGCATCTACCAAGTCTTGATCCTAAACCGTGGTTCTGCTTTTGCATGTCTGCGGAACGGTGGTCAGGGAGAACGAAAAGCCCTGGTAGAGTTTGAAACGCAAGAACGAAACACCGAAGGGAAAGCGCCCGGAGGAAAGCCCCAGAAATGTTCTGCGGGTGAGTACAAAGGAAGCGTCCGTTCCTTGAGAACTCAACAGCGTGCCAAAAGTCAACGCCAGATATGTTGATACCCCGACCT
>NZ_JBFBEZ010000069.1:0-29384 GCF_040701725.1 Streptomyces sp. NPDC093109 | reverse complement strand
CCCAACCTCCCACTCTCCCCCCCCCCACCCCACCCACACACGGTTTTTGTGGGTAGATTGCGGGACCTCGCCACACACACCCCCCCACCAAACGACATTGCATAGCCCCGTCACCCTCAAGGGTGTACCTCAATAGAGAGGACTACCGACACACCGGCACCGGAACGTCCCGAGATGCGCGACACTGGACGTTTGGCCCGCGTGGGGCCCGCGTGGAAAGGATGTAGGTACGTGAACGGACCGCTCATCGTGCAAAGCGACAAAACGTTGCTTCTCGAAGTCGACCACGACCAGGCCGACGCCTGCCGCCGCGCCATCGCGCCCTTCGCCGAGCTGGAGCGCGCGCCCGAGCACATCCACACCTACCGGCTGACCCCGCTCGGTCTCTGGAACGCCCGCGCCGCCGGGCACGACGCCGAGCAGGTCGTCGACGCGCTCGTGGAGTTCTCGCGGTATCCGGTGCCGCACGCGCTGCTCGTCGATGTCGCCGAGACGATGGCCCGCTACGGCCGGCTCACCCTCTCCAAGCACCCCACCCACGGTCTCGTGCTGACCTCCACCGACCGGCCCGTCCTGGAGGAGATCCTCCGCTCGAAGAAGGTCCAGCCGCTGGTCGGCAACCGAATCGACCCGGACACCGTCGCCGTGCACCCGTCCGAGCGCGGCCAGATCAAGCAGACGCTCCTCAAGCTGGGCTGGCCCGCCGAGGACCTCGCGGGGTACGTGGACGGCGAGGCGCACGCCATCGAGCTGGCGGAGGACGGCTGGGCGCTGCGGCCGTACCAGAAGCAGGCCGTCGAGGGGTTCTGGCACGGCGGCTCCGGGGTCGTCGTACTGCCCTGCGGAGCGGGGAAGACGCTGGTCGGGGCGGGTGCGATGGCGCAGGCCAAGGCGACCACGCTGATCCTGGTGACCAACACCGTCTCGGCCCGCCAGTGGAAGCACGAGCTGGTGAAGCGCACCTCGCTGACCGAGGACGAGATCGGGGAGTACAGCGGTACGCGGAAGGAGATCCGGCCGGTCACCATCGCGACGTACCAGGTCCTCACGACCCGCCGGAAGGGTGTCTACCCGCACCTGGAGCTGTTCGACTCGCGCGACTGGGGGCTGATCGTCTACGACGAGGTGCATCTGCTGCCCGCGCCGGTCTTCAAGTTCACCGCCGACCTCCAGGCCCGCCGCCGTCTCGGGCTGACGGCGACGCTCGTCCGGGAGGACGGCCGCGAGTCGGACGTCTTCTCGCTGATCGGCCCGAAGCGGTTCGACGCGCCGTGGAAGGAGATCGAGGCGCAGGGCTATATCGCCCCGGCGGACTGTGTGGAGGTACGGGTCAACCTCACCGACAGCGAGCGGCTCGCGTACGCGACCGCCGAGGCGGAGGAGAAGTACCGCTTCTGCGCGACGACGGCGACGAAGCGAAAAGTGACGGAGGCGCTCGTACGCAAGCACGCGGGCGAGCAGACGCTCGTCATCGGCCAGTACATCGACCAGCTCGACGAGCTGGGCGAGCATCTCGACGCGCCCGTCATCAAGGGCGAGACCAGCAACGCGCAGCGCGAGAAGCTCTTCGACGCCTTCCGGCAGGGCGAGATCTCGGTGCTCGTCGTCTCGAAGGTCGCCAACTTCTCGATCGACCTGCCGGAGGCGACGGTCGCGATCCAGGTCTCGGGTACGTTCGGCTCCCGCCAGGAGGAGGCCCAGCGCCTCGGCCGGGTGCTACGCCCGAAGGCGGACGGTCATGAGGCGCGCTTCTACTCGGTCGTCGCGCGCGACACCATCGACCAGGACTTCGCGGCCCACCGCCAGCGCTTCCTGGCCGAGCAGGGGTACGCGTACCGGATCGTCGACGCCGACGAACTCCTGGCAGGGGACAGGGACCGGGACCCGGAGGGCGAGGTCTGACGGGTCCGAGGCCGTCAGCGGGACCGGTCAGCGGGTCCCAGTCAGCGGGACCAGTGCTCGCAGATCAGCACCAGGCCCAGGGCCATCAGCCCGTACTGCGCGACAAGCGTCCAGCGCCGAGGGGTGGCCGCCAGCGACTTCTCGGGGGACGCCGCGACCACGCCGACGAAGAAGGACAGCCCCATCGTCCAGAGCCCCTGCATGATGAACCGTCCCGACATGCCGTCGCCGCCGGGGCCGATGGACCGCGTCAGCATGAACACGATCCCGAAGAGCGTGACCACGGGCAGCAGCGCGAGGCCGGCCAGCGCGCCGTACCGCAGGGGGCGCTGGGAGGTGCTTTCGGTGGCGCTTTCGGTGGTGCTTTCGGCGGTGCCGGGTTCAGGAATCGTCTGCATGAGGCAGATGACATCACCGGGATCGGCGGGCCGCCTCGGTGCGGATACTCAGCCCATGGCCGCCGGGGTACTCACGTCGGCGCCCGGTGTCGGAGTCGAAGTCAGTGTCGGTGTCGGTGTCGGAGTCGGTGCGCGGCGCCGGAACGCGTGTACGAGCAGCCAGGTTGTGCGTACCGGCGCGCGTGTGGGACCGGGTCCGCCACGCCACGAACACCAGCAGCCCCAGCGCCGTCAGCGCGTACGGCGAGGCGGCCGGCTGCTGCCACCAGGGGAGCCTGAGGTCCGCCCCGCCCTGGTGGGGGACGACGCCGAGGTGACCGCCCGCCGTCCAGACCGCGCCCGCCACCGCCGCCGTACCGAAGCGGCGTTCGGCGAGCAGGACCGCCAGCAGCGGAACGCACCACACCCAGTGGTGCGACCAGCCGACCGGCGCGACGAGCAGCGCCGTCAGCGCGGCGGCCAGTACGCCCCAGGTCTCGGCCCCGGCCCTGACGGCGGCACGGCGGGCGGTCCACAGCCCGGCGGCGGCCGTGAGCGCGGCGGCCGTCGCCCACCAGGCGCCCGGCTCGGGCGTGTGCAGGGCGCGCGCGAGGAGCCCGTACAGCGACTGGTTCCCGGCGGTCCACACCTGGCCCGCGGGGCCGCCGTACCGTCCGAACTCGACGACATGGTGCGTCCAGAACTCGCCACTGGCGTGCGGCAGTACGAGCAGGCCGAGCAGGACGGTGCCGGTGAGGCCGGCGAGAGCGGTCAGCCCGGCCCTTACGCGGCCGGTCACCAGCAGGTGGACGAGGAAGACGGCCGGGGTCAGGGTGATGCCGGCCGCGACCCCCAGGGCGAAACCCTTGCCGAGCGCCTGCTCGGGCCTGGACAGGTCCCACAGGACGAGGCAGCCGACGGCGAGGCTGATCTGCCCGAACAGGACGGTCTGGAGGACGGGTTCGAGCCAGAGCGCGACGGCCACGGCGAGGGTGACGGGGACGGCGGCATTGACGGCCGGGAGTCCGGCGAAGCGCCAGGACAGGCGGACGAACAGCGCCAGCAGCGCGGCGTTCCCGATGACGAGGACGACCTTGAGGGCGGCGACGGGCAGCCAGGTGGTCGGTACGAAGAGAAGCGCGGCGAACGGCGGATATCCGGCGGACAGCTGCCATCCGGTGGCGGCTCCGGTGACACCGTTGGCGCCGGTGAGCCCGTAGTGGCCGGGCCCGTACTGGCCGTAAGGGTTCGGCCCGTAAAGGTCCGTGCCGTCGACGACGGCCGCGCCCTCGGCCCGGTAGATGAGCGCGTCGGCCATGGGGATGCGCTGGGCGACACAGAGCGTGGCGAGTGCGGCCAGCGACAGGGCGAGCAGGCCCACTGCGGTGAGTGAGCGCGGAGTCACGGTCCGGAAGGTCACGGCCGCGACCCTAGTGGATCGGGGGCGGGCGCCGGTCAGCGGCGCTTGATGCCCGCCTCCTCGCTGTACTCCCCCATCACGGCGACGTTGAACGCCGTGGCCAGAAAGACCCGGACGGCGCGCAGCGCGTTGCCGACGGGGTGGGAGGGGGATGCGGCGGAGCCCGTGGCGGTGGCGGCGGGCGCGGGGGTGAAGGTCGCTGTGGTCATGTATCCATGATGGTTTTCCGGGCTGTGCGGAACATCGCTCCAAGGTGGGAAACTCATGTGAAGCGGCGTAGTTCTCGGGTCCCATGCCATCCCCTACGGGGATGACGGCATCAGGAAAAGCATTCGCCCCGCCCGGCCCCCAGTGGCTACAATCGCCCACCTTGCCCGCCTCCCTCTGCGGAGCGCCGTCGTCCGGACGGAAACCGGACGGCCACCGCCATGACGTGATCCACGCCGAACGGCCCACCCGCGACCCGTCCATGACCCCGACGGCCCGGGCGCCTCGGCGTGCGTACAGCCAGCCCCGGAGGCCACACCGTGTCCGCGCCCGACCCCGCGTCCGTACCCGACGCCACGCCCTCGTCCGTACCCGACGCCACCGACCCCCTTCTCGCTCAGGAGCGCGCCCATCTCAGCGCCTCCCGCTCCGCGCTGCGCGCCATGCGCGAGGACGCCGAGTCGCTCGACATCCGCGATGTCACCGCCAACTGGGTGAACGCCGCCGTCCTGGAGGCCCAGATCGAGGAGCGCGTGAAATCGCTCGCCGATCTGGCCCACACCCCGCTCTTCTTCGGCCGGCTCGACTACCTGCACCGCGTGGGCGGCGCGTCCCCGGAAAGCGACAGCGGCAACGACAGCAGGGACGAGGGCGAGGGCGACGGCGACCGCTTCTATATCGGCCGCCGTCATGTCCACGACGCCCACGGCGACCCCATGGTCATCGACTGGCGCGCCCCCGCCTCCCAGCCCTTCTACGGCGCGTCCAAGCAGAACCCGCAGGACGTGGCGTTGCGCAGGCGCTTCGGCTACACCGCGGGCGATCTCTCCGCGTACGAGGACGAGCACCTCTCCGACCCGGCGGAGGCGGTCCGTTCCAGCAAACTGCTCCAGGCCGAGATCGAACGGCCGCGCGTCGGCCCCATGCGCGACATCGTCGCCACGATCCAGCCCGAGCAGGACGAGATCGTCCGCAGCGACCTGGGCGGCACGGTCTGCGTCCAGGGCGGCCCCGGCACCGGCAAGACCGCCGTCGGCCTGCACCGCATCGCGTACTTGCTCTACGCGCACCGCGAACGGCTGGCGCGTACGGGCACGTTGGTCGTCGGCCCGAACGCGTCCTTCCTCCACTACATCGAACAAGTGCTTCCCGCGCTCGGTGAGTTGCAGGTCAAGCAGGCCACGGTGGACAGCCTGGTCGCGGGCGCCGTGGAGGTGCGCGGCACGGATCCCGCGCCCGCCGCCGTCATCAAGGGCGACGCGCGGATGGCGGAGGTGCTGCGGCGGGCCGTACGGTCGCACGTCACCCTCCCCTCCGAACCGGTCGTGGTCGTACGCGGCTCGCGGCGGTGGCGGGTACCCGCGTACGAACTGGAGGAGATCGTTCAGCAGTTGCTGGCCCGCGACATGCGGTACGGCGCTGCTCGCGAGGCTCTGCCGCAGCGGATCGCGCACTCCGTGCTCGTACGGATGGAGGAGGCCGGCGAGGCGCCCGACGACCGGGTGCAGAACGCGGTGGCGCGCGACGCCGCCGTCAAGGCGCTGGTCAAGGCGGTATGGCCGCCGGTCGAGCCGTCGAAGCTGGTGCTCCGGCTCCTGTCCGACCCGGAGTTCCTGGCCGCCCACGCGGACGGTGTGCTCACCGCCGACGAGCAGAAGACGATCCTGTGGGCCAAGCCCGCGCGTGGCGTGAAGTCCGCGAAGTGGTCCCCGGCGGACGCCGTCCTCATCGACGAGGCGAGCGATCTCGTCGCCCGTACGCACTCCCTCGGCCATGTCGTGCTCGACGAGGCGCAGGATCTGTCCCCGATGCAGTACCGCGCGGTGGGCCGCCGCTGCTCGACCGGGTCCGCGACGGTCCTCGGCGACCTCGCGCAGGGCACCACCCCCTGGGCGACGGACAGCTGGCAGGAGGCCCTGCGCCATCTGGGCAAGGGTGACGCGGTCATCGAGGAGCTGACGGCCGGCTTCCGCGTACCCCGCGAGGTCATCGCGTACGCGTCCCGGCTGCTCCCGGTGATCTCGCCGGGGCTGGCCGAGGTCGCGTCCGTACGAGAGTCCCCGGGATCGCTCTCGATCCGCGAGGTCGCGGGGGCCGGGGTGGGGGCTGAGGCCGGGGCCGGGGCTGGGGCTGGGGCCGGGGCCGGGGCCGGGCAGCTCGATACGGCGGTGATCGCGGCCTGCGTCGAGTCCCTCACCCACGAGGGCTCCATCGGCCTGATCGCCGCCGACGCCCGCGTCCCGTACCTGGCCGAGGCCCTGACGGCGGCGGGCCTCCCGTATCTGGCCCCCGGCGAGGAGACGACGGCGTCCGCCCGGCTGACCCTGGTCCCCGCGTCGCTGGCGAAGGGCCTGGAGTACGACTACGTCGTACTCGACGAACCGGCGGCCGTGGTCGACGGCGAACCCGACGAACGCACCGGCCTGAGGCGCCTGTACGTGGCCCTCACCCGAGCGGTCTCAGGGCTGATCGTCCTGCATGGCGCCCCCTTGCCGAAGGCCTTGGCGGCGTAGTCACGATCTCGCCACGGGACGGCGAGCGGGTCTGTGCGGGCGGGGAAGGGGGCACCGCAGGGGGTATGTGTCCGGACGTAAAGCGCGATTTGTGCCGCTGAGCGAGACCGGCGCGTTTCCGGACCGGCCCGCACGCGGCGTAAATCGTGCAGTCCGGGCGCGTGCCCCCGGAGGGGCACCCGGCAACAACCCGCACGTACCCACCGGGCCCAGCCCAAGACGGACCACGGCCCCTCGCCGGGAGGCGACCCGGCCCCGGTTTCGGGAAGGGGCGGGTAGGGGACAAGCCCGCCGCAGGCGTCACGACGTCACGCGTCGACCGCCGCGCGCCACTCCCGCATCGCCCCCGCGTCCACCCCCGCTTCCCAGCCGCCCCCCACCCGCACCGCACCGCCCACATGCAGCGCGTCCACCCCCGCCGCCCGCAGCGCCGCCACATGACCGAGCCGCAGCCCGCCGCCGACCATCAGCCGCTGCCCGTAGCCGGGTTCCCCGCGCGCTCCCGCCGCCGCCTCGGCCAGCAGCGTCGGCAGGCCGGTGCCGACGCCGGCGGGCGATCCGGCCGTGAGGTACGTGTCCAGGCCCGGCAGGTCCGCGAGGCTCCGGCGGAGCGCGGCACGGTCGGCGGCGTGGTCGATCGCCCGGTGGAACGTCCAGCGGCAGCCGTCCAGTTCGGCGATGAGCCGCTCCGCCGTCACCAGGTCAGGCGTCCCGTCCGCGTCGAGGAAGCCGAAGACGAACTCCTCCGCGCCCTCCGCCCGCAGCCCCCGCGCCACCCGTACGAGCGCGTCCGCGCCGTGCCGGGGGTCGGGGCCGTCGGCGGCGAACCCGTCCGTCCGGCGCAGCATCACCCGTAGGGGAAGGTCGACGGCGGCCCTGATCCGCGCGAAGGTCTCGCGGGACGGGCTCAGCCCGTCCGCCGCCATGTCGGCGACGATTTCGAGGCGGTCCGCGCCTCCGTTCCGGGCCGCGACGGCGTCCGCCGCGTCGAGGGCGATCACCTCCA
This sequence comes from Streptomyces sp. NPDC093109, assembly GCF_040701725.1. Taxonomy (NCBI): domain Bacteria; kingdom Bacillati; phylum Actinomycetota; class Actinomycetes; order Kitasatosporales; family Streptomycetaceae; genus Streptomyces; species Streptomyces sp. NPDC093109. The sequence goes on along the minus strand of NZ_JBFBEZ010000069.1, from coordinate 21,959 downwards.
GCAGTACCGCGCGCTCACTCATGGGGCCTCATCCGTAGGGGGTTGGCTGGATCCGGGCGGATCCAGCCGGATCGTTTTTCTCCGTACAGGTCTAGTCCAATACCCAGCCTAAAGGCCGAGGTCACCACGGAAGGGCAGGCAGCCCTCGACCTTCCCGGCGTTCCGCCCGGGCGACCCCTCCGTTGCGAACGGTACCCCTAGGGGGTATACCTGATGCCAGACGATACCCCTCGGGGGTAAACTGACCAGGTCGATGAGAAGGAGCCGCCCGACATGAGCGCCACCCAAACCTCCGGTACCGATGTCGAGCTGACCATCGGCGGCATGACCTGCGCCTCCTGCGCGGCCCGCATCGAGAAGAAGCTCAACCGTATGGACGGCGTCGAGGCCACCGTCAATTACGCGACCGAGAAGGCCAAGGTCACCTATCGCGGCGAGGACGTCAGCGTGCGGGACCTGATCGCCACGGTGGAGGCGACGGGCTACACGGCGAAGGAGCCGCCCCCGCCCGCGCCCATAAGCTCCACTGGACCACGGTCCACCTCAGACGCCCAGGACCCCACCGCGGACGACGACCCCGAACTCCGTACGCTCCGCCAGCGCCTCCTGACCGCCGTCGTCCTCGCCGCCCCCGTCGTCGCGATGGCCATGATCCCCGCCCTCCAGTTCGACAACTGGCAGTGGCTCTCCCTCACCCTCGCAGCGCCCGTCGTCGTCTACGCGGGCTGGCCCTTCCACCGCGCCGCCTGGACCAACGCCCGGCACGGCGCGGCGACGATGGACACGCTGATCTCCGTGGGCACCTGGGCCGCGTTCCTCTGGTCGCTGTGGGCGCTCTTCTTCGGCACGGCCGGCATGCCGGGCATGAGCCACGCCTTTGAGCTGACGATCAGCCGGGGCGATGCCTCCGGGAACATCTATCTCGAAGCCGCCGCCGGTGTCACCGCCTTCATCCTGGCGGGCCGCTACTTCGAGATCAGCTCCAAGCGCAAGGCCGGAGCCGCCCTGCGCGCGCTGCTGGAGCTGGGCGCCAAGGAGGTCACGGTCGTACGGGAGGGCCGCGAGCTGCGCGTCCCCACGGCGGATCTCCAGGTCGGGGATGCCTTCCTGGTCAGGCCCGGCGAGAAGATCGCCACGGACGGCACGGTCATCGAGGGCTCCTCCGCCGTCGACGCGTCGACGCTGACCGGCGAGTCCGTACCGGTAGAGGTCTCCGTCGGCGACCCCGTCACCGGCGCCACCCTCAACGCGGGCGGCCGACTGGTCGTACGGGCGACCCGGATCGGCGCCGACACCCAGCTCGCCCGGATGGCGCGCATGGTGGAGGACGCGCAGAACGGCAAGGCTGCCGTCCAGCGCCTCGCGGACCGGATCTCCGCCGTCTTCGTGCCGGTGGTCGTACTCCTCGCGCTCGGCACGTTCGGCGTCTGGCTGGCCACCGGCGCGGGACTGACCGCCGCGTTCACGGCAGCCGTCGCCGTACTGATCATCGCCTGCCCGTGCGCCCTGGGCCTGGCCACCCCGACCGCCCTCCTGGTCGGTACGGGCCGGGGCGCGCAGCTCGGCATCCTCATCAAGGGGCCCGAGGTGCTGGAGTCCACCCGTAAGGCGGACACCATCGTGCTGGACAAGACGGGCACGGTCACGACGGGCCGGATGACCCTCCTGGCCACGCACACCACGGCAGGCGGTAACAGCGGGGAGACCGAGGTGCTGCGGCTCGCCGGGGCACTGGAGCACTCCTCCGAGCACCCCGTCGCCCGCGCCGTGGCCGAGGGCGCGGCCGAGCGCGTCGGCGCGCTGCCGGTTCCCGAGGACTTCGCCAACATCCCCGGCCTCGGCGTCCAGGGCACCGTCGAGGGGCACGCCGTCCTCGTGGGCCGGCCGAGGCTCCTCGCGGACCGGGGGATCAGCCTCCCGGCGGAGCTGGACCGGGCCCGTACCACCGCCGAGGAGGCGGGCCGTACGGTCATCGCCGTGGCGTGGGACGGCGAGGCGCGCGCCGTCCTCGAAGTCGCCGACGCGGTGAAGGAGACCAGCGCCGAGGCCGTCGAACGGCTGCGCGCCCTCGGTCTGACCCCGATCCTGCTCACCGGCGACAACAGGGCGGTCGCCGCGTCCGTGGCCGCCGAGGTCGGCATCGACGCGTCGGACGTCATCGCGGAGGTCATGCCCGAGGACAAGGTCGACGTCATCAAGAAGCTCCAGGCGGAGGGCCGGTCGGTGGCCATGGTCGGGGACGGGGTGAACGACGCCGCCGCCCTGGCCCAGGCCGATCTGGGCCTGGCCATGGGCACGGGCACGGACGCCGCCATAGAGGCCGGCGACCTGACGCTCGTCCGGGGCGACCTGCGCACCGCCGCCGACGCGATCCGGCTGGCGCGCCGCACGCTGGGCACGATCCGGGGGAACCTGTTCTGGGCCTTCGCGTACAACGTCGCCGCGATCCCGCTCGCGGCGGCCGGGTTCCTCAACCCGATGATCGCGGGCGCGGCGATGGCGTTCTCGTCGGTCTTCGTGGTGGGGAACAGCCTGCGGCTGCGCGGTTTCAAGGCGGTGTGAGCGCGGGCGGGGCGGGTGCGCGGGCGGGGCACGGGTGAGGCGAGGGCGGGTGCACGGGTGGGGCGCGGGCGGGGCGTTGCCACCCGCGCGCGCCGGGGGCCGGAGGCCAGTCCCTCCGGCCCCCGGCTCTATGGTCGTCCCATGCACGATCTCCGCAGCCGCTTCAGCGCGCCCCTCCGCTCCCTGCGCGGACCGGCCGGTGGCCCCGACCCGGCCCCGTACGCCGACAATCTGCTGGCCCGCTGGGCCGAGCCGCAGCGCCGGTACCACACGACGGCCCATCTGACCGCCGTCCTGGACCACATCGACACCCTGGCCGCGTACGCGGACGACCCGGATCTCGTCCGGCTCGCGGCCTGGTTCCACGACGCGGTCTACCGGCCCGAGCGCTCGGAGAACGAGGAGCGGTCCGCGCACCTCGCCGAAGTCGCCCTGCGCGAGGCCGGACTGGGGCCCGAGGACATCGCGGAGGTCGCCCGGCTCGTCCGGCTCACCGCCACCCACGCCGCCGCCCCCGACGACCGCAACGGCGCGGTCCTGTGCGATGCCGACCTGGCCGTCCTCGCCTCGCCGCCGACCGCGTACGCCGCCTACGCGACGGCCGTACGGGAGGAGTACGGCTTCGTGCCCGACGAGGACTTCCGTACGGGCCGGGCCGCCGTCCTGGACCAACTGCTCGCGCTGCCGGGGCTGTTCCGCACCCCGCACGGCGTGCGGGAGTGGGAGGCACCGGCCCGCGGGAATCTGGCGGCGGAGCTGCGGACGCTGACGAGGCCGCGCCCGTCCCAGTGACGGAGCCGTCGCAGCCGGCGAACCGCTTCGGCGCGAGCCCGTCTCAGTAACTGAGCGGTAGCGGGACGGCCGGAATGTAACCAGTCAGCCGGCTGTTGGCACCTGTCATGCCAGACTCCGTCCCCGCTGACATTTCCACGCCCGCACCCACGCCCGCACCCACCCCCACAGACGCACCAGCCTCGGCCCCTGCCCGCGGGCGCATGCCGCTCGCCGTCTACATCCTCGGTCTGTCGGTCTTCGCGCTCGGTACGAGCGAGTTCATGCTCTCCGGCCTGCTGCCGCCGCTCGCCGAGGACATGAACGTGTCCATCCCGACCGCCGGGCTCCTGATATCCGCCTTCGCGATCGGCATGGTGGTCGGCGCGCCGCTGCTCGCCGTGGCGACCCTGCGCCTGCCGCGCCGCACCACCCTGATCGCGCTGATCTCGGTCTTCGGCGTCGGCCAGGTCGCCGGAGCGCTCGCGCCGACGTACGAGGTGCTCTTCGCGTCCCGTGTGATCAGCGCGTTCGCGTGTGCCGGGTTCTGGGCGGTCGGCGCGGCCGTCGCGATCGCGATGGTGCCGCTGAACCAGCGGGCCCGCGCCATGGCCGTCATGATCGGCGGCCTGTCCATCGCGAATGTGCTGGGTGTGCCGGCGGGCGCGTTCCTCGGTGAGAGCCTGGGCTGGCGCTCGGCGTTCTGGGCGGTGGGCGCCGCGTCGGCCATCGCGCTGGTCGGGGTCGTCACGCTGATCCCGCCGATCCCCGTACCGGCCGAGAAGCCGCGGCTCAAGCGCGAGCTGGTCATCTACCGCGACCGTCAGGTCTGGCTCGCCGTGGGCATCACCGCGCTCGCCGCGGGCGGTGTCTTCTGCGCGTTCTCGTATCTCGCCCCGCTGCTCACGGACGTGGCCGGGCTGGACAGCGGCTGGGTGCCGACGGTGCTGGCGCTGTTCGGCGTCGGCGCGCTGGTGGGTACGGCGCTGGGCGGCCGGTACGCGGACGCGCACCTCTTCGGCGTCCTGGTCAGCGGCATCACGGCCTCGGCGGTGCTGCTCGCCCTGCTGGCGGTGACGGCCTCGCACCCGGTCCCGGTGATCGTCCTGACGTTCCTGCTGGGCGTCTCGTGCTTCTACACGGCGCCCGCGCTCAACGCCCGTATGTTCAACATCGCCGCTGCCGCCCCGACCCTCGCGGGCGCCACCGCCACCGCCGCCTTCAACCTGGGCAACACGGGCGGCCCCTGGCTCGGCGGTACGGTCATCGACGCGGACTTCGGCTACGCCTCCCCGGCCTGGGCGGGCGCGGCCATCATGGTCGCCGCGGTCGCGCTGACGCTGGTGGCGCTGCGCGTCCACCGGGGCAGCGCGTCGAGCCGCGTGGTGGCGGGCTCGGCGGCACGGCCCGCGCCGACTGCGGCGGCCGGAGTGCCACAGACGGCCAAGGCGGAGTGCGCCTCCTGAGCAACGGTGCTACGCGGCCGGGCGGCCCTTGGGCCGGCGCAGCCCGGCCGCGGTGAGGCGGCGGACGAGCTCCTTGGAGCCGATCTCGACCGCGCCGGCCCGGACCGCGATCCCGTAGTGGTCGGACGGTATGTCGTAGTGGTCCCGTTCGAACGCGCGGGCCGGGCAGTCGATGGCGGCGGCGAAGGCGTGGAGTTCGTCGAACGAGACGTCGCTGACCAGGTGCGACCAGAGGCGGCCGTGGCCGGGCCAGGTGGGCGGGTCGATGTAGAGGGTCACGGCCGTCCCGTACCGCCCGTACCGCCGGCGGGGTTCTGCGGGGCGAGGGAGCCGACCGGGGCGATCACGATGCCCTTCTTCCCGCAGATCCAGTGAGGGTCTTCCCCTAGTTCGGGCTCCACTTCCAGCGCGTGCGGACCGGCGTCCGGACCACCTTCCCCGTCGCTCCCGGCGTGCCCGGTGTGCCCGTCACCGACTTCCGCCGGGCCGTCGCAGACCGGGCAGAGCGGCCAGCGCCCGTACCGTTCCAGCAGCGCGTCCTGTACGTCCTGGGCGATCAGCCCGGTCACGTACGCCACGCCCTCGGGCCACTGCTCGACCCACCAGCGGCGGTGCGACACCGAGTCCTCGACCAGCGAGACGACGTCGGCGCGCGCGACATCGCCCGCGGCCAGATCGGCCAGCACCAGGGCGCGGGCGGCGTGCAGAGCCGGTTCCAGTGAAGGGCCACTGGTGGGGGAGTCATCCATTCAGCCATTGTCAGGGATATCCACGTCAGGGATATCTGAGGGTTGACCGGCGGGGAATTTCGAAAATATCTTTCAGGTATGACGCACATCGTGAAGGAAAGTTCCAGCGGCGCCTCTCCGCCCGCACCGGCCGCCCTGGCGGCCAAGGTGCGGACCCTCGCGCCGACGATGACCCGTTCCATGCAGCTCGTCGCCGAAGCCGTCGCCGGGGACCCGGCGGGCTGCGCCGCGCTCACCGTCACCGGGCTCGCGTCGCTGACCGGCACGAGCGAGGCGACCGTGGTCCGTACGGCCCGGCTGCTCGGCTACCCCGGCTACCGCGATCTGCGCCTCGCGCTCGCCGGGCTGGCGGCACAGCAGCAGTCCGGGCGCGCCCCCGCCGTCACGGCGGACATCGCCGTGGACGACCCGATAGCAGACGTCGTCGCCAAGCTGGCCTACGACGAGCAGCAGACGCTGGCCGACACCGCCGCGGGGCTCGACACGGTCCAGCTCGGCGCGGTCGTCACCGCGGCCTCGACGGCCCGGCGGATCGACATCTACGGCGTCGGGGCGTCCGGGCTCGTCGGCATGGATCTCGCGCAGAAGCTGCTGCGCATCGGGCTGATAGCGCACGCCTTCAGCGATCCGCACCTGGCCGTCACCAACGCCGTCCAGCTCCGCGCGGGCGACGTGGCCATCGCGATCACCCACTCGGGCTCGACCGGCGATGTCATCGAGCCGCTCCGGGTGGCCTTCGACGGCGGTGCGACGACCGTCGCCATAACGGGCCGGCCGGACGGCCCCGTATCGCAGTACGCCGACCATGTGCTGACGACGTCCACCGCGCGGGAGAGCGATCTGCGCCCGGCGGCCATGTCGAGCCGGACGAGTCAACTCCTCGTCGTCGACTGCCTGTTCATAGGCGTGGCGCAGCGTACGTACGAGACGGCCGCCCCGGCCCTCTCCGCTTCGTACGAGGCGCTGGCGCACCGCCACAGCACGCGCGGCGGCGGCAGCGGCGCGCGCTGACCCGCAGACCCGCAGACCCGCCAGACGGCACCCGCACCCGTACCCGTACCCGCGTCGCACCCCACCACCGCACACCCAGCACCCTCTGATCACCCTCCGTGATCACCCTCCGTCCGCAGAGAGAGCCGCGTTTTCATGACCACCCCGTCCTCCCCGTCCGCCCGGACCTCGTCGTACGGCGAACTCCGCGCGCAGCTCGACTCGCTCACCACCGAGGCGTTCCGCCCCGACCTGGCCGGGATCGATCAGCTGACCACGCTGGAGATCGCCCGGATCATGAATGGCGAGGACGCCACCGTCGCCGCCGCCGTCGCCGCGCAGCTGCCCGGGATCGCCGCCGCGATCGACGCCACCGCCGCACGCGCGGCGCGCGGCGGGCGGCTGATCTACGCGGGCGCCGGTACGGCGGGGCGGCTCGGCGTGCTGGACGCCAGCGAGTGCCCGCCGACCTTCAACACCGGCCCCGGCGAGGTCATCGGCCTGATCGCGGGCGGCCCTGGCGCCATGGTGACGTCGGTGGAGGGCGCGGAGGACTCGAAGGAGCTGGCGGTCGCCGACCTGGCGGCGATCGGCGTCACCGCCGCCGACACGGTGATCGGCGTCTCCGCGTCCGGCCGTACGCCGTACGCGATCGGAGCCGTGGAACACGCCCGCGGGCTGGGCGCGCTCACCGTCGGTCTGTCCTGCAACGCGGGGAGCGCGCTGGCGGCGGCGGCCGAGCACGGCATCGAGGTCGTGGTCGGCCCCGAGCTGATCAGCGGCTCCACCCGGCTCAAGGCGGGCACGGCACAGAAGCTCGTGCTCAACATGGTCTCGACGATCACCATGATCCGGCGCGGCAAGACCTACGGGAATCTGATGGTCGATGTCCGCGCCTCCAACGACAAGCTGCGCGCCCGTGCCCGCCGGATCGTGTCGTTCGCCACCGGTGCGTCCGACACGGAGATCGAGTCGGCGCTCCGGGAGACCCACGGCGAGGTGAAGAACGCCATTCTCGTCATCCTCGGCGGAGTCGACGGCCCCACCGCCGCCACGCTCCTCGCCCGTTCCGACGGCCATCTGCGCGACGCGCTGATGGCCTCCCGTACCAGCTGAAAGAACCCGCACCATGGCTACCACGGACAAGAACCGCGCCACGGCAGAGGCGATCCTCCCGCTCGTGGGAGGCGCCGGGAACGTCGCGTCCATCGCCCACTGCATGACCCGGCTGCGCCTGGGACTGCACGACCGCGGCCTCGTCCGGGACGAGGAGCTGCGAGCGCTGCCCGCGGTCCTGGGGGTGGTCGAGGACGAGACGTACCAGATCGTGCTGGGGCCGGGCGCGGTGGCGAGGGTGACAAGCCAGTTCGAGGAGCTGGTACGGGAGGCCCCCGCCCCGGCGGCGGGCCCGCCCACGACGGCCGAGGAGCTGGCGGCGAGGGGCGAGGCGATCAGAGCGGACCGGAAGGCGAAGAACGCCACGCCCGTGAAGCTCTTCCTGCGCCGGATCGCCAATATCTTCGTCCCGCTGATCCCGGCCCTCATCGGCTGCGGCATCATCGCCGGCCTGAACGGCCTGCTGACGAACCTGCACTGGCTGCCGGCGGTCGTCCCGGCACTGGCCGCGCTCGCGTCCGGCTTCATGTCACTGCTGGCAGTCTTCGTCGGCTACAACACGGCGAAGGAGTTCGGCGGAACGCCGATTCTGGGCGGCGCGGTCGCCGCGATCATCGTCTTCCCGGGCGTCGCCAATGTCGACGCGTTCGGCCAGAAGCTCTCACCGGGCCAAGGCGGTGTGCTCGGCGCGCTGGGCGCGGCGCTGCTCGCGGTGTGGGTGGAGAAGTGGTGCCGCAGACGGATCCCGGAGGCACTCGACGTCCTGGTCACCCCGACGCTGACGGTGCTGGTGTCGGGCCTGGTCACACTCTTCGGCCTGATGTACGTGGCCGGTGAGGTCTCCACCGCCATCGGCACCTTCGCCACCTGGCTGCTCTCCCACGGGGGTTCGGGCGCGGGCTTCGTCCTGGGCGGGCTGTTCCTGCCGCTGGTGATGCTGGGCCTGCACCAGGCGCTCATCCCGATCCACACCACCCTCATCGAGCAGCAGGGCTACACGGTCCTGCTCCCCATCCTCGCCATGGCGGGCGCGGGCCAGGTCGGCGCGGCGGCGGCGGTCTACCTCCGCCTCCCGCACAACACCTCCATCCGCCGCACCATCCGCTCCGCCCTCCCCGCCGGCCTGCTGGGCGTCGGCGAACCCCTCATCTACGGCGTCTCCCTCCCCCTGGGCCGCCCCTTCATCACCGCCTGCGTGGGCGGCGCCTTCGGCGGTGGCTTCGTCGGCCTCTTCAACCAACTCGGCGCGGCCGTGGGCTCCACGGCGATCGGCCCGTCCGGCTGGGCGCTCTTCCCCCTCCTGGCGGGCAACCGGGGCCTGGGCGAGATGATCGCCGTATACGCGGGAGGACTGCTGGTGGGTTACGTGACGGGCTTCATCGCCACGTACTACTTCGGCTTCACAAGAACGATGCTCCAGGAACTGAACGCACCCCAGCCCCAGGGCCCGAGCACCCCGGGCACGAGCACCCCGGGGACAACCACCCCCACGACCACCTCCCCGGACACACCCCCGGCCCCTCCCGAACCGACGTCGGCCCCGCAACCGACGAGCGCCTGAGCCTTCCGGGCCCGCGCTTTCCGGCCTGGCGGCGGGGTGGGGCACGGCTAGAAGAGGCCGGCCTGCATGTGCCACGTGAGGTTCGCGAGGACCTCGCGCAGCCACGGACTACGGGCGGCCAGCAGCCGGGCCAGGGTATGCCGGAACGTGTCCGAGTCGGCTCGGAACAGGTGGTGGGGGCGCGGCAGGGGCGGGTCGTCGCGGAGGGCGCCGTCCGGCATGACGCCCGACGCGGGAACGGGCGGTTTCGGCTCGGGAAAGGCCAGCCCCAGCCACACCCCGAACGGCAGCGGCACCGAATACACCGCGTCGGCGCCCCCGGCCGGGGCCCAGACTTCTCCCGTCCGGGGATGTTCCGGTACGAGGAGGATGTCCGCATCGGGAACGGGAACGGAGACAGCGGCAGGCAGTCCCGGCCCGGCCAAGAGGACCCGCCGCGCAGGGGGACCGGCCGGCAGCAGGGCGTCGAGGACGCGTTGGAACACTTCCGCGGCCGGCCCGTCCGGGACGGTCACGGCCCGGCCCTCCGAGGCCGCCAGCATGTGGGCGAGCGCCCGGCCCACCGCGGCCTCCCACTGCGGGCTCCAGGACCACCAGCGCCGCTCCCCCGGCCGCGCCCCCCACGTGGTGATCGGCTCGTACAGCGGTGTGCGCTTGCCTTCGGCCATCAACTCCGCCCAGGAGAGCGGCGCGACGTAGGTTCCGTCGACGGCGAGGCGGCGCACGGCATCCGGGTCGAGCCACACCGCCTGCCAGAGCGAGCAGTCGTCGATCCGGCTGGCCACGGCCAACCCGCACGTCTCACAGGCCATGTTGGGACCGTCGGCCCCGTCGAGGCCACAGCAGTACCCGCCGCCCTTCTCGGGGATCAACAGCGTGCCGCGAACATCGCCGGGCGCGATGACGACCGCGCCGGGCACGGCGTCGGACAGGACGTAGACCGGCGCGTAGACACCACGCTCGGCCGCCTCGTCCGGAGGGATCTCCTCCCACGTCCGCCACGGCGGCCCCCAGGGCTCGGGGTCCACGGCGAACGTTCCCGGTTCCATGAGCACCGGAAGCTGGATGCCGTTCCCGTACTTCTGACGGGCATGGGCCGGCAGGGCGACCTGGGACAGCGGAACGGTCAACTCGGCACCGCACCCAGCACACACAAAAACGAACAAATGTCCTCCGCCTGGGAGACAGAGGCATCATCGCAGCGCACCGAAGGCCGGACCACTCAATTTCACGCAGGAGGCCCTCCCGCCCCTCCCTCAACCCGCCGCCGTGCGAAGAAACCGCACCAGGTCCTCCACCCCGTACCCGATCAGCGACCCCCGCTCGGCCGCCATCAGCAGCAACTGCGCCACGACCACCGCCCCGTGCCCGTCCGGCCCGTCGGCCGTCCACTCCCAGAGCCCCTCAACCCCGAGATCCGTCATCAGCACCCCGGACGCGCCCCTGACCTCGGCGCACACCGGCGCGACCGCGTCGAGCAGATTCACGCCCGCGCGCTCACACCGGAGGGCGAAGTAATCCCCGTACCGCCCGGCCGAACACCCGGCGGGTGGCGTGGACTTCAGGACCTCGTAACGGGGGTCGTGAAGATCCGGAGTTCCTTCCGCCAGGCAGTGGAGGAGGTTGAACCGATAACTGTTCACCGCTTCAGCCACCGCGACTGCATCCGCATCCGCATCCGCCGCGACTTCACCATCTCTTGTGTCCTGCGTAGCCATCAGCACACTCCCGCACTCTGCGTATGAATTCGACCCACACAGCGTGGCGAAATATGGCTAGCCTGAACAGACACTTCATCCCAACACCGACAGGTGATGAACAGGGAGCCAGCCATGTCCGCACCCAAACCCCTCGATCCGTCCGCCTCCCCGCGCGCGATGCTCGGCGCGGAACTCCGACATCAACGCGTACAGGCACAGCTGTCCCAGGGCGAGTTGGGCCGACCCCTCTTCGTCAGCGCGTCGTTCATCGGTCAGTTGGAGTCCGGCACGCGCCGGATGCAGACGGAGTACGCGACGTACTTCGACGAGACGTTCAAGACGAACGGGTTCTTCGCACGCAACTGCGAGGCGCTGAAGAAGTCGAAGTACCCGGACCACTTCGCCGAAGCGGCGGAGGCGGAGGCGATCGCCACGGTGATCAAGGAGTACGCGCCCTTCCTGATCCCGGGCCTGTTGCAGACCGAGGGCTATGCGCGGGCGGTGTTCCGCGCATACAACCCAACGGCGGTGGAGGACGCCATAGACGAACTGATCGCGGCCAGGCTGGAACGAGCCAACCTCCTCAAGGATCCAACAAAGCCAATGGTTTGGACGGTGCTTGACGAGGCAGTGCTCCGCCGCCCGGTGGGCGGACCTGCGGTCATGGCGGAGGCGCTGCGGCATATCGCGCGGCTGATCCGTAAACACCGGATCATCGTGCAAGTGCTGCCGTTGGAGGCGGGCGCACACGCGGCGCTTGAGGGCACCCTGAAACTCATGTCGTTCGACGACGCGCCTCCACTGGCCTATCTACAGAGCATGGGCTCGGGCCAATTGCTGGACGATCCGGCGACCGTCTCCCGGCACGAACTGACCTACGATCTGGTGGGGGCCATCGCACTGTCACCGGAAAAATCCTTGGCCCTGCTGGAGTCAGCGGCGGAGGATTACGAACATGCAGAGCAGCAGCCATGAGTACGACCTGAGCGCAGCCACGTGGCACAAATCCACGTACAGCGGCGGCAGCGGCGGCGACTGCCTTGAGGTCGCCCGCGACTTCCCCGGTGCCGCCACCTGGCACAAGTCCACATACAGCGGCGGGGACGGCGGCAACTGCCTCGAAGTGGCACGGGATTTCCCCGGTGCCGCGTCCTGGCGCAAGTCCACATACAGCGGCGCCAGCGGCGGCAACTGCCTCGAAGTCGCCACCGGCCTCACCGGCATCGTCCCCGTACGCGACTCCAAGACCCCGACCTCCCCGGCCCTCGTCTTCCGGGCCGGGACATGGGCAACGTTCGTCAACAACGTCAAGGCCACGGTGTAGCCGCCACCTCACCTACTGGACAGACTCCAGATGCCCCAGGAAGGCAGCTTCGACGTCTGACACTTCGCTGGACGGGGGAAGCTGCCACTCCGCGTCGTACCCGCTCTCCATCGCCCGGTCGCTGCTGAACCGGAGCAGTTCGGGAGAGGGAATGAGGCTGCTCCGAATCCAGAGTGCGAACTCGGCTGCTTCCCGAGCCGTCGCTTCCACGAGAGTAATGACCGCACTGTCCTCAACGGGCGTCTGTGCGACTCCCTCAAGCCACACGCCTTTCCCTATCTCCACTTCGAAGTCCACCGCATCGCTGCCCCGCAGGCGGCTGGTGCGGTACTTCGTGAAGGCGTCCGGGAAGCTCTTGGTGAGGATGTGAACGAAACCTTCGATGGTCATGTGCCAGGCGGCAGCGTCGTCAACGGGTGGGTGAAAGATGAAGGTCGCCCTGATGTCATCGTGCTCAGACATGTCCACCTCTTGTTGTCACGGTATGTATCGCGAGGTTCCGTTGACGCCGTTCATAGCCATCATGCTCTGCCAGTAACTTGCGGAGTCCTTATCGTTCGTGACGATCTCAAGTCCTCGGATCTCGCTGTTCCGGGGATCTGACATGGCCGCACGGTAGCGCGCAAGCTCCCGCTCGTCCGATCCGTACATGCCGTCTACGCGTGGATCGAATCTGAGCTTCCCCTTGTTGTCCACTTTGGGAGGCGTTGCAAGTGTCTTGTCGACTTCATCGAGGCTGCGGAAGGTCTTCTTGCAGTCAGGCTCGCGTACATGTTTTGCCTCGACCGCGTAGCCGTCTTCCGGACGCAGTCCATCGGCCATGAGCCCCTTGCCGCTGCGGCCCATCGATCCGGCCGGCAGCGGCAATTCACGCTCGGGGTAACCGGCGATCCGGAGCTGATAGGCGTTGTCGGGGTTGGTCGCTCCTCCCCCTCCCAGCCGTCCGGGTCGACGGCGCGGTCCAGCGGTTCGTACGCGCGGGCGTCCTCGGACCACTCCCACACGCGGTGTGGCACGAAGGCATGGCGCGGGACCCTCTCGAAGACCGCGCGCATCCATCCGGACGCGAAGCCACCCGCGTCGTCCAACTGGGCTGCTGTACGGGCGCGGAGGGCGTCGAGAGCCTCTGGCTCGGGGCTGGCTGTCACTCCCGAGTGGTTACATGGAGTGCCGGTCCGGTGTCGGACGGCAGTTGCGAGGTGGCAGTTGTCAGGTGGCGATCTCCGTCGTCGGTCAGTCCGCCAGGAGGCCCGCGTCGTGGGCCAGGACCGCTGCCTGGACGCGGTTCGCGCAGCCCGTGCGGGTGAGGATGCGGCCTACGTGGGCCTTGACCGTGCTGGCGCTGAGGTGGAGGCGCTGGGCGATCTCGGCGTTGGAGAGGCCCTCGCCGAGGAGGCGGAGCACGTCGCGTTCCGCGGGGGTCAGCAGGTCGGTGCGGTGGCGGGCGGTGTCGGCCTCCTGGGCGGAGAGGAGGTGGCGTTCCAGCAGGCGGCGGGTGATGCGGGGGGCCAGGACCGGTTCGCCGGTGGCGGCGGCACGTACCGACCGGATCAGTTCGGCGGGGCCGGTGTCCTTCAGCAGGAAGCCGGTCGCGCCGACGCGCAGCGCGCGGGTCACGCTCCGGTCCTCGCCGAAGGCCGTCAGCATGACGACCTTCGTACGGGGAGAGACCCGCGCGATGTCCTCGGCGGCGGCGATGCCGTCCTTGACCGGCATCTGGATGTCGAGCAGGGCCACGTCGATGTCCTGGCCCCGGCAGGCGGCGACCGCTTCGGCTCCGTTGCCGGCCTCGGCCACCACCGTGAGGTCGTCGGCGTGTTCCAGGACCAGGCGGATTCCCGTACGCATCAGGGCTTCGTCGTCGGCGACCAGGACTCGGATCATCGCCTCATCGTATGACCTGGGATCGGCGTTTGACCTGGACCGGCGTTTGACCTGGATCGGCAAATGACCTGGGTCAGCGTCTGACCTGGATCAGCGTCTGACCTGGATCAGCGTCTGACCTGGATCAGCGTCTGACCTGGATCAGCGTCTGACCTGGATCAGCATCTGACCTGGATCAGCGTCTGACCTGGATCAGCGTCTGACCTGGATCAGCGTACGACCTGGATCAGCGTACGACCTGGATCAGCGTACGACCTGGATCAGCGTACGACCTGGATCAGCAGGAGGACGATGAGGAACAGTCCCGTGGGGACCATGACGATCCCCGCCGCGCATCCCGCGCCCAGAAGCCTCGGCCAGGTGAGCGTCTCGGCGGACAGCTCGGGCGACAGACCCGGCGCCGCCCCCGGGTGCGGGAACGATAGCCCCGCGCCCTTCCGGGACGGCAGCACCGCCGCCGTACGGAACCCCTTCCCGTCCGGGCCGCCCACCGGCCCCGCCGTGAACGACCCGCCGATCAGCGACACCCGCTCCTCCAGGCCCGCCAGTCCGCTGCGGTTCCCGGCCATCCGGCGGAAGTCGGCCGCGTGCGGCGCCCTGTTGGTGACGGCGACCTCGATCCGGTCGCCGGTGTGGGCCACCTCGACCCGGGTCGCGGCGCCGGCCGCGTGCTTGATGACGTTGGTCAGCGACTCGCGGACCACCCGGTGGAGCGCCTGGCGGACGCGGGGCTCCTCGTCGGTCATGTCGGGGCCGGACCAGACGAGTTCGGTCGCTACGCCCGCCCCGTTCGACTCCGCCACCAGCGCGGCGATGTCCTCGCGGGTGCCACGGTCGCGGTCGCCCCCGCCTGTACCGCCGGTGTTTCCCGTGCCGCCGGTGTTTCCCGTGCTGTCCGCACTCTCCTCCGCCGGCGCAGTGCCGGACGCCGGGCCCGTCGTCAAGTCGTCCCGGCGCAGCACGCCCAGGATCTCCCGCAGCTCCTCCATCGCCGTACCGGCGGTCTTCCGCAGCAGTTCGGCCTGCTCGGCCATCTCCGGCGACGACTTCGCCGCCTGCAACTCCATACCTCCCGCGAACACCGAGATCAGACTCAGCCGGTGCCCCAGCATGTCGTGCATCTCCCCGGCGATCCGGGTCCGTTCCTCCATGCGCGCGGTGGCGTCGGTGAGGACGCGCGTCTGCTCCAGGTAGGCGTTGCGCTCCCGCAGCAGCCGGACCAGCGGGCGCCGCTGCCCCAGCAGCATTCCGGACCAGGCGGGGAGCGCCACGAGGAAGACCGCCGTGATCGCGACGTTCGCAAGCTGTTCGGCGAGATCGACGGAACCAACGGAACCGCCCGGGGCGCGTACGAGCAGGCTCAGGCCCGTGCCCACAACGCACGCGATGAGCACCGCGCGCCAGGCCCTGCGATGCGGCTCGATGCGGCGCGCGGCCGACAGCACGATCAGCGGGAGCCCGATCTGCGCCCAGAGGTTCTCGCCGAGGAACAGCGGTACGGTGCCCAGCACCACGCCCACCGGCAGGTACCGCCGCGCCAGGATCAGGAGCACCACCCATACCGCCTCCAGGACCGCCGGCACCAGGGAGGGCCGCTCGATCCCGGGCACATCGAGGGAAAGTGGGACCACTCCGACGACGGCCACCAGCAGGCCGAGGACGGTGTCGGTGATCCTGGTACGGCGCGGCGCCGCCCGCCACGCGGCCACGGCCGTCCGCAGCTCGGCCACCCGCAGCTCGGCCACCCCCGCCCGGAACAACTCCCTCACTCCTGCCGCCGCCTTCCCTGCATGTATCTGTGGCTGGTTGGTTGGTGCTTGGGGTTGGGGTCGGGGTCGGGGTCGGGTGGTAAACCGCGTCACGCGCCGAGCCGGCCGTCCAGCCGGTCACGGAGCACGGCCAGCTCGTCGGGGTCCGCGCCGCTCTCCCCGAGCAGCCGCCCGACCACCTCCCCCGTCCCCTCCTCGTCGAGCAGTACGGCCAGCACATGCGCCGTCCCGACCGTACCCGCGCCGCGCTCGGCGGCCAGCAGGCGGACTCTGGCCACCAGCTGATCACCCTCGGCCGACATCTCCACCTTCCCGGCCGGTGTGAAGGGTTCGGAGGGTGAGGGTACGGTGTGCCCCGTCGCCGGTACGAGCGCGACGGCCGCCCGGACCAGCGCCGCATGCCGCACACCGCACGAACGCAGCTCCTCCGCAACGGAGTTGACCTCCGCCAGCTCCGCCGGCAGCGCCTTCCCCGCCAGCGTGAGCGCCCGGTCCAGAGCCAGTACGGCGAGCAGGAGTTCGGCCGGCCCGGCGGTGTCGCGTCCGTACCGTTCCGCCTGTCTGACCGCCTCGGTACGCAGCACCATCAGGATCGGCGACCCGTCCCCGGCTGAGCGGGCCATCCACGAGGTCAGGCCGCGCATCCACCAGCTGCCGCGCTCCCCCAGCAGCCCGCTCTGCCGCAGCAGCGCCAGACTGCCGGACTCGGCCTCGTGCTCCGCCGTCCACGGGGTGGCTCCGCCGCGTACGGCCTCGGCCTGCGCGTCCAGCGCCGCTGCGGACGCCGCCAGATCCACCCGGCACAGCACCATCTGCTCGACGGCCCGGCTCATGGGCAACTCCAGCAGGGCGCGGGCGATATGGCGCTCGTGCACGGTGTACGAACCCTCCCGCCGGGCCTGCCGGAGCGCGCCGAGCACTGCGGCGCGGAGGGCGCCGGACGGTACGGGCCTGGGGGCCTCCCGGGCGGGGCCGGGGCGGGAGCGCCGGACGGAGAGCCACAGCGCTTCGCGCCAGGCGGCGTCGGCTTCGATGCGGTCGTCGTTGTCGTGATCGTGATCGGACGACGAGGTGGACGTCGCGCTGTCGTCCCCGGAGCCGGAGCTGGTGTCCTCGTCCGTCCGTACCCAGAGGTCGTCGTTCCCCATACGGGCAAGGATCTGACCACTGACCGAAGTTGATGTCTGGAACCCGGGTACGAGGGCGGCACCGGGCTTCTCGTTGTCGTCCAGCAGCATGTAGAGAAGATGCTCGGTGCCCACCTTCTCGGTCCCCCTCTTGGCCGCGCGGTGGATGAGCCGTGACAGCAACGCGACGGCGTCGGAGGCGAATTCCGTGGTCTGCTGGATCTGCTGGGTCATGGAACGGCTCCCGTGATTCGGTGTTCCGGGTGGCTGACTGCCCGGAACACCGACGTTAGGCGCACGGCCCACGGGACCGCGTCGGCCGATCGGCCACAGCCGATGGCCGACCGGCCACGTCATCAGTGAGTGGGGACGACCTCCTTGTTCTTCGCCAGGGCCTTCGTGCGGGCCGTCACGGTGGTACGGAGGGCGGCGACGGCCTTGTCGACACCGGCCGCGTCGGCGCCGCTCGCCTTGGCGCCGGCCGCGAGCGCGGTGAGGGCCTTGGACGCGGAGCCGGAGCCTGCGCCGGATCCGGAGCCGTAGAACTCGTCATACAGCTCGCGGTAGGCGGTCTTGTAGACGGAGTCGAAGGCGTCGAGCTTCAGGAAGCGCTCCTTGAGGATGTGGCCGCCCATACGGCCGCCACCGCCGCCACCGCCGCCTGCACCGCCACCTGCGCCAGCACCTGGGCCACCACCCGGGCCGCCTTCGGGGAAGTCACCGGGCAAGTCACCAGGAAGGTCACCGGCCGGAAGCTCAACCCCTGTTGGCACTTCGCCCTCGAAGTCACCCGGCGGCCCGCCGCCGGCCCCGCCCCCGAATCCCATCTCGTCATCGGGTCCGGCGTCCGTGGAGCCACTGAACGCGAGGTTGAAGTCCCAGCCCAGGACGGAGAACTTCTTGGTGCTCAGGTCGTACCAGAGCACGTAGTTGTTCCCCGGGCCCGCCATGTCGTCGAAGTTCATGATCAGGTTCTGGGTCGCCACGTACCGCGCGAAGGACGTCACGTCCACGTGGTCGGCCAGCTCCGCCGCGAACTCCTTGTCCGACGCCTCGTTCGCCCACTTGATCAGCTTCATCACCGGGGCGAGATCCTGACTCCCCTTCTTGTTGAGCTGCTTGAAGGACTCCTTGTAGTCGGTCGGGTCGTCGCCCTTGTACGCGAAGCTGCCGCCGGCACGGGCCTTGTACATCACACCGTCGGTGTCGTACGAACCATCGGCGTAGTCCATGCTCGGGTTCTCGACGAGGAGACGGGTGACGACCGGGCCGTTGTTGACCTGCACGGAGGAGAAGGCGAAGCCCTCCGCCGGCTGATCCGAGGAACTCATCAGGGACAGGGACAGCGCCTCGTTGAACGGGACTTGGTCGTCCGCTCCGGGGCGTACGGAGATCTCCCGGTGGCCCTGGTAGGCGCGGCCCTCGACGTACTCGTCGATGCTGATGAGCCAGGGCAGCTCCTCGGGCTTGGACGCGGACAGCTCGTAATTCATCATGCCGCCGCCACCGCCACCGCCCCCGGCGTTGCCACCGGCGTTGCCACCGGCGTTGCCATTGCCGCCACCGGCGTTGGGACCACCATCACCCGGAGCCCCACCGCCCGGCGCACCGCCACCGGGCACACCGCCACCCGGCGCACCGCCCCCCGGACCACCGCCCCCGCGACCGCCGCCGCCCAGGCTCCGGAGCGTCGAGTTGCCCTTGAGCCGGATGCCGACGTCGTTGAGGAACACCCCGTCGATGGTCAGGTCCGCCTGGATGTACTCCTTCGTACCGTCTTCCTTGAACTCCTTCATCATCTTCGTGAAGTCGGAATCGCTGTAAGAGAGTTGGATACGGTGCGATGCCGTCGCGTCGTACAGGTCGACCGAGCCCCGCACGTTCTCGATGATCTCGTTGCTGTCCGCCGCCGACGCGCTGGTCACCCAGGGCGAGACCCTGGCCTCACCGAAGAAGACCAGCAGGACGGTCATGCCGACACCGAGGGCGGCGACGGGCTTCCAGTGATGCCGCAGCCGGACGGGGATGCGGTGCTTGAAGCTCTTGCGCGACCGCGACCGCGACTGCGACTGCGACTGCGGCCCCGACACAGAACTCGTACCCGGCCCAGCCATCACAGGTCGGTCTGGTCGTACCCGGTCAGGACCGTGACCCGTTGCCCGGAGGTACGTTCCTGGAGCGCCGCGACCAGCTCGCCCGGCTCGGTGCCCTTCTTCATCCGTACGGTGTAGAAGACCTCGGTGAGCGCGCCGCCCCGGATCGTCTCCGTACTGACCAGCTCGAATTCGCTGGTGTAGCGGATGAGGACGTCGCGGATGCCCTCGCTGTAGTCGTCACCGGCCGGCACCTGCACCTTGACCACCTGGCGCTGGACGTCGAGGTGGAACCAGTTGAACTTGTGCATCACAAAGATGATCAGGCAGATCGCGACACCGGCGACGGCCGCCAGTGTGTAGAAGCGGGCGCCGGCCGCCATGCCGATGCCCATCACCAGGAAGATGAAGCCGACATCCCTGGTCTCCTTGATGGCGTTACGGAAGCGGACCACCGACAGGGCGCCGACGAGGGAGAAGGCGCGGGCCAGGTTGGAGCCGACGACCAGCATGATCAGGGCGACGATCATGCCGACGATGACCAGGGTCTGCACGTACGACTGGCTGTACGAGACGTTCCGGTGGGTGGCCCGGTAGACGTAGCCGATCATCGTGCTGAGGATGAACGACAGGGACATCGCGATGACGATGTCGGTGACACTGAACGTTCCGCTCAGGTCCTGAAGGTCGAGATTCACGGTTGCTCATGCCTCCACAGGCTGAACGGCCGACGACGGAGCGCTGTGCGCGTGGGGCGCCGCCGGCGCGGGTGTTACGGATGGGGGGAAGTCCTCTTCGCGTACGTGGAAGACGGACCGGGGCGCGAGGCCGAACGCCTCGACGGACTGCACGTACTTGGACACCCGGACGAGGCTGAGATTGCGCCGGGCGGCCAGGTCGGTGATCCAGTAGGGGGTGCGTTCGTTGACCTTGACCTCCATCACCGTGAGGTGCGGAGGCAGTGTGTAGCGGTTCTCCGCCCCTTCGACGGAGAAGTCGAAGTCCCGGTCCCGGCCGCGCACCCGCCGGTCGAAGGTGACCCGCAGCCCGGTGTCCTGATCGCGCCCGACCAGGGCCTCGCGCTGATAGCCGGTGATGACCATGGGCCGCAGATCGAGCCGTACGACCAGCTCAAGTACCTCTTCGACAAAGGCACGTTCACGATCGGCATGGTCGATGAGCTGCCGCCCGTCGCAGAGTTGGCGCGCGGTGGCGTACGGGAGGGTGATGCGGCGCTTCTGCGTGACGCGGTTGACGCGCTGCTTGATCTCCACGCAGACGGACGACTCGTCGGTGACCCCGGCGAGGTCGCCGTAGTGCCGGATGCGGAGCTTGCGGCGGAACTTGAGCCCCTCGATCTTCTCCCAGTAGAACCGGAGTTGAGGGGTGTCGTAGTACAGACTCCACACCCCGTACCCACCGACGGGACTGTGCGGATCCCGGTCCATCCGCTCGGCCAGCTCATCCCGGATGGCGCGGGCCTCGTCGACGGGGACCAGGTATTTCAGTTCATAACGGTTGAACGAGTGCAACCGACTGGCCACGCGCAGAGCCGCGTCGGGCTGGGCGGGCTCAGCGGGCTTGTCGGCAGCCTCTGCGGGCTCATCGGGCTCGTCGCGCTCGTCGCGCTTCTCGGGGGTCTTGCGCAGGCGGAACATCGCTTCCCTTGCTCAAGGTCGTCGGTACGTCCTTGAGTAAGGAATCGGTCAAACCTGTGTGACAGGTAGGAGCCTCATATGAACGCCATGAATTTTTCCGCAGAACTGAAGCCGAACGAAAGACAAACCGGAGGTTAACGAAGAGCCACCCATATCCACGGCACAGCACCGAGGACGGTCGGGACGGGCCCGGGGTTGGATGGGGTGGGTGGGTGGCGCGGGCTGCTGGGAAGGGGGCCGCCCCTCCAGCTGTGAGTGTCGCGCCTCCAGGACAGGAGTAAAGGGCGCTCCTGCGTCGCGTCGGCTGCGCCGATTACGCTTCGCTACACCCTTGACACCTGCCCTTCCGGCGCAAGTGCAGCTTTTCGGGAGGGGCGGCCGGGGGGGAGGGGTTGCCCGGGGGGCCGGCCAGACTGCCGGTCGGTTCAGGGTCCGGCGGCCCGGTGGGCCCTGCGGGGCTGCGCGGCAGTGGCGTGGGGTGACTCGGCCCCGTCTCGGCGGCCGGCGGTCTGTTGCTGGTTGCGATTCGTGCCCCGCTGGTCGCCGTGGAGTGGGAGTAGAGGCTGCTGGGACTCGTGTGGCGGTAAGTGGGCTCCCGGAGGCGGTCTTCGCGCCGAGGAGTGCGTCTAACGCACCTCAGGACACATGTGCCGCCCGGAGAGACCCCCAACCGCCCGTCAAACCATCCCATATGGGGCAGATTGGCGGGGGTGGGGTGCTTGATCCCGACGACTGTGACGCTGCGACCATCTGACGTGCCGGAAGTGGCTCTAGCGTCGCACTCCCTGCTCCGGGCGCCGCCCTGAGACCCCCGGACCGGCCCGAGGACCCCGGCCGGACAGCAACTCCCACCCGCCTCCCGGGCACCACAGCGCAACGGTGACCAGCGGGGCATGAGTGCCGGCCAACCGGCGGCCGTCAGCCGCCGAGACAAGCCCCGCTGCCCCATGCAAAGTGTGCGCAGCCCCGCAGGGCCCACCGGCCCGCCGGACCCTGAGCCGAGTGGTACTTCCGGGCACCTCTTGGGCCCCCCTCACCCCCGGCCGCCCCTCCCGATAAGCCGCACTTGCGACTCCGGGACAGGTGTCAAGGGCCAAGGCCGTCAAGTTAAGGGTTTGTGCTGGTGGTTACGGGTGGTGGGGGTGTGTAGACGCCGAGGGCGATTTTGCGGAGGAAGCCTTTGGTGACC
>NZ_JBFBEZ010000068.1:10035-30757 GCF_040701725.1 Streptomyces sp. NPDC093109 | reverse complement strand
GGATTCCGTGTTCATGTGAACCACGGTGCTAACTCAAGCATGGTTGAGGTCAAGAGGTGATCGACCACTGACCCCTTGGAATCGATCATCTAGCCCATCACCTAGGGTTGTCCCGTAACTGCTGGTCACGGTGAGATGATCTTGTGGTGGCTGGTGTGATCACGGCGTCGGAGCCGTCCTGGATAGCCCCGTTCAGCGGGCTGAGCCCTCGCTTGTTCGGCAAGCTGGTGACCGTGCTGCGGCGCCAGGGTGCGGACGCGGTGCGCAGAGGCCGTCCGTGGAGCCTTCCGCTGGAGGACCGGGCTCTGCTGGTCGCGGCTTACTGGCGCACAAACTTGACGATGCGCCAGCTCGCGCCGCTCTTCGGGGTGTCCAAGTCGGCGGCGGACCGCATCATCGACCACCTCGGGCCGATGCTCGCGCTTCAGCCCCGTAAGCGGTTCGCCAAGGACACCGTGCTCATCGTGGACGGCACCCTGGTACCGACCCGGGACCACACGGTGGCGGAGCAGTCCAAGAACTACCGGTACTCGACCAACCACCAGGTCGTCATCGACGCCGACACCCGCCTGGTCGTCGTGGTGGGCCGGCCTCTGGCCGGAAACCGCAATGACTGCAAGGCGTGGGAGGAATCCGGCGCCAAAGCCGCCGTCGGCAGGACCGTGACGATCGCCGACGGCGGCTATCCCGGCACCGGCCTCGTCATGCCCCACCGCCGGCGCAAGGGCGAAGATCTCCCCGGCTGGAAGGAAGCCCACAACACGTCCCACAAGCAGGTCCGCGCCCGCGTTGAACATGTCTTCGCCCGCATGAAGAACTGGAAGATCCTCCGCGACTGCCGCCTCAGGGGCGACGGAGTCCACCACGCCATGCTCGGCATCGCCCGCATGCACAACCTCGCCCTCGCCGGATAGACGGTCAGCCCGCATGGCGGGCGACCACGCCCGAGACAGCTCGGAGATCATTTACGGGACAACCCTTAGCCGGACCCGAGTTGTCTGGCAGTACCAACCCGTCCCGACGTTGTCGGGGCTGCTTACCGCTCGGCTCGGCATCCCCCGAACCGAACTGCCCCCAGCTTCAGCCGGGTTGCTACGACAACCCGGCGGTGAAGGTCTCTCACCCCACTCGATTCCATGGCGCCTCGTGGCGCACCCACCCGCTACGACAAGACCCCCGAGAGCTACCTCGCCGGACTCCATCTCCGCGCCTCCATGATCTGGATCAAGGACCTCACCCGGACCATTCATTGATCACAACTCGATACAGGCCCTAGTCCCTCATCGACACTCGGGACGCGGACGTCGTGCTGGTGCTGCGGGAGCTGATGACCGCTGCCGTGGGCGAACTGTCCGAGCCGAGGGACAGGGACATCCTCGGCCTCCGCCTGGGCCTCCATGATCAGTCAACGCACACCTTGGAGTCGACCGCCGAGGCCATCGGCGTCTCGCGGGAGCGGGTCCGCCAGCTGCAGACCAAGGCGATCCGCCGACTGGTACGCCATCCCGCTCCGGCGTCCCGGAGACTTCGGGAGTAGCGGATCGCGTCCAGCAGCTGGCGGTGGCAGTAGCCCTCGGGCCGGCCGCCTCTGCCCTTCAGTCAGGCTGGCACCGGCAGCAACGGCCGCACGGCCGCCCATTCCGCGTCCGTCATGTCGGAGGGATACCGGCGTTCCCGGTCCGGATGGTCGGCCGCGTTGTCGTACACATGCGCGAGGCAGTCACACGATGGAGCAGTCGAGTTGAACTGAACGGGTTCGGACGCGTACAACAACGACACTAGGGCCTCCCGGCACTGCTCGGTCAGATTCGCATCTCCGAGCTACCGAGAGGCCCTGTCTTCATGCGTGCACAACGGGAAGATTACCCCGGCGGGAAACCTGTTCGACCCGCACGTTCCATGATCGGTTGAGATACGGCTTCTCAGCGGAGCCGACTGAAATGGGCAGGTCAGCTCCAGTTCCAGCTGACGGCCCCGTACTTGCCGCCGGTGGTGATGTTGATGCCGGTGGCGTTGTTGTAGCTGAACCCGGCGTACACGTACTTGGCGGAGCCCTTGTACGCGACGAGGTTGACGGCGTCGTTGCTGCGCCCGGTCAGAGTCGTGCTGTAGCACTTGCCGGGGGAGATCACATACGTCGACCAGCCACCACGGCCGGGGAACTCCGCAACGGTGTCGTAGTCGCTGCCGTAGTTGCAGAGTTTGAAGACGTTGGGGGTCGCGGCCTGGGCGAGGCCCGCCGGAACCATCACCGCGGCAGCGACGACCATGGCTGTGGCGGCCGTACGAGCGGACCATTTCTTCGCCGCGCTCTTCGCCGTGTTCTGCATCGTGGCCTTCTTTCTGCCAGTTCAACACCGGTGCGTTGGACTGCGTGGGAGAAAATGAGGTGCCGTCGAAATCTTTCACTTTGGCCACTCGCACACCAGTGCTGTATCAAGTCAAAGAGTGGCTCGTTCCGTTCTGCCGACCGGGAGCGGCGTGATGCCGGGTGTCTTCTTCGCGCCCTTGACAGACTTTTGCGGGCTCTTGTGTTCCATCTGCGTGTGACCGCGGAGTGCCTGCGGTGCATGCCGTCCCCTGTGCGGATCTTGAGGTGTCGAGGCTCAGGATGAGGGGCGCAGGGAGGACGGCGTGCGGTGCACCACCGCATGGAAGACGTTGGTCGGATGCGAGCAGGCAGTGCTGGAAGACTGAGGGTTCCAGGAAGACTCACAGGTCATGGTGGTCGCGGTGCGTCCGGGGTCGCGGGCGCGGCGGCGGTGCGGGATCCGCGGGTCCCGTAGTGCTCGGTTCGACGCCGGGGCGGACCACCGCCGTTGGCGGCGTCTGGACGCGGGCGGGCATGACCGTCGTCGTGGACCACGACACCCGCGAGGTCGTATCGGGCGTCGTCGGAGGTCGTGCGGGCCGCTCGTCCGTCGGCTGCCGGGCAGGGGGCGGGCGACCGAGGGGCTGAGGAGGGCGGCGTGACCGGCCGACGATCCCTGGCGCTGGACGAGTTGGAGGTCGCAACCACCGAAGCCATTGGTCCGCCCCTTGGGCGCCCCTAGACATGACAGCACGTCACATCCACAACCACAGCAGGATGGGAAGAAATCATGCGTGGCCTCACCGAGGCGAGCCTCAAGACGCTGGCCGACCCCCGTTCGTACGAGCGCGGGCTCGGCTGTCTCGATGCGGTGTCCGGGGTCGAGGCCGGTGACGGCCGGGTCACCCCGAGCGTCCACGGCACCGAGCGGTACGAGGTGGAGCTGGCCCTGGACGGTCCCGGCGGGCTGTCCGGCGAGGGCGACTGCCCCTTCGGCCTGGAGAGCGACTTCTGCAAGCACCTCGTCGCCCTCGGCCTGACGGTGCTTGCCCGGCGGGAGAGCCTGCCGCAGCAGCGGAAGGCGGCCCGGGGGCCGGCGCAGGTCATGGAGGCGTGGCTGTCCGCCCTGTCCAAGGACGAGCTGCTCGCTCTGATGCGGGAACAGATCGGTGAGGACCGGCGGCCGCGGCGCCGTTCGGAGCTGCGGGCCGCGAGCGCCCGGGGGGACCTCGCGGCGGTGGGGGCCCGTATCCGCGATCTGCTCGACCTCGGTCCGTTCGCGCAGTACGGGTACGTCGAGTACGCCGATGCCCGCGCCTTCGCCGAGCAGGCCGGGGAGGCGGTGTCCGCGATCGGTGGGTCGGCCCCGCTCGGGCCGGGCTGGTGACGCGGTCACCCTGTCGAGGGAGGCGACGCGGCTGCTGGGCGAGGCGCTCCGACGGCCGGGCAGGTGGGCGCTGACCTCGCCGACGCTCATCTCGACGCGTGCCGCGCGGCGCGCCCCGACCCGGAGGAGCTCGCGCGCCGGCTGATCGGCCATGCGCTCGGCGACGTGGACGACGGCTCACCGACATCGATCCGCTCGACTACGAGGAATGTCCTCGGTGACGAGGGGATGGCCGTCCTGCGGATGCTGGTGGTCCAGGCGTGGCGGGGCAACCGCCGCGGCTGAGCGGAGAAGCACCTGATGGAACGCCTGGCGAAGGCGGGAGGCGATGTCGACGCGGTGATCGCCGTGCACGCGGCCGACCTCTCGCCGAACGGTCACACGCACCTGGTCGTCGCCCGCGAGCTGGACACCGCTCGGCGCCCCGACGAGGCCCTGAGCTGGGCGGAGCGCGGCATGGGGAATGTCAGGGACACCCGGGAACTCTCCGCCGTCGACACCGCCCTCGTCGACCACCTTTGCGACCGCTACGCGCAGGCGGCCCGGCTCTCCGATGCCGTCGCCCTGCGCCGCGACCACGTCGGCGCCCGACGCACCCTGCTCGGGTACCAGCAGCCCGCGGGCCGCCGCCCGGGCCGCGGGCTGCTGGACCGCCGAGCGTGAGGGCGCGCTGGCTCTGCCGCGTGCCGACGCGGGGCGGCGGCAGCAGGGCCGGTACGGCGGCCTCGTCCTGGTCGACGCCCTGCTCGACGACAAGGACGTCGACCCGCCCGGCGGGCAGCCGACGAAACGGGTGCCCACGACCAGCCGTGGCTCACCCTCGCCGACCAGGCCAGGGCCACCCGTCCCGCCGACGCGCGCGGGGTCTACCTGCGGCTGGCCGAGCCGCTGACCGAGCGGACCGGCAACGCCTTCCGCGAACAGATGGTCAGCCTGCTGCTGAGCATCCGCGACCGCCACCGCCTCCTGGGCACACCGGACGAGTTCACCGCGTACGTCACCGCTCCGCGCACCGCCAGGAAACGCAAGCGGAACCTGACGCGGCCGATGGACGGACCGGGTCAGGGCCCTTCGACGTCCACGGACACCGGGTTCCAGCAGAACCAGGTGTCCGCCCGCGGATCACCGTCCCCAGGCGCGTGCGGGACGGGCCCGTACGGGGCGACCGTGGGGGTCAGGACCGGCCGGCCAGCCCCGCCCGCGTCGGCAGGTCCTCCGGGAGCAGCGACCGCAGGTCGTCCACGCTCGGCCGGCGTACGGACGAGAGACGCCGGGCCTGTTGGGTGACCATGGTCTCCAGTAGCTGCCGGGCCAGCCGCGCGTTGCCGAAGGAGCGGTCGCGGGGGAGCGTCTCGATGTGGGCGCGGAGCACGTCCAGGGTCGCGGGCAGGCACGCGTAACCGATGTCCTCCGCGTGCCGCTCCATGATCGTGACGAGCTCGTCGGTGGTGTAGTTCTCGAACTCCACGAACCGCGAGAAGCGGGACGCGAGGCCGGGGTTGGAGTCGAGGAAGCGCCGCATCTCGTCGGTGTAGCCGGCGACGATGACCACGACCTCGTCGCGGTGGTCCTCCATCAGTTTCAGCAGGGTGTCCACCGCCTCGCGGCCGAAGTCGGAGGTGGAGCCCTCGGGGGTGAGGGTGTAGGCCTCGTCGACGAAGAGCACGCCGCCCATCGCGCTTTCGAATACCTCCTTGGTCAACTGGGCGGTGTGGCCGACGTACCGTCCGACGAGGTCGGCTCGGGCTACCTCGATCAGCTGGCCCCGGGGGAGCACACTGAGGGAGTGCAGCAGCTGCGCGTAGAGGCGTGCCACGGTGGTCTTGCCGGTGCCGGGTGGGCCCGAGAAGATCAGGTGCTGGCTGATGCGCGGGGCGGGCAGGCCGGCCGCCTCGCGCTGTTTGGCTGTGGACAACAGGCTGACCAGGTCGGTCACCTCGCGCTTGACCGCGCCGAGGCCGATCATGGCCTCCAGCTTCGCCAGCATCGCGTCCCGGTCCTCGGCCGACGGCTCGTTGACGGACGTCGTGTCGCTGACGTCTTCGGGCAGCAGCAGCGTCAGGTCGCGCTCGGCGGGGTCGGCCATGGTGGCGAGGCGGAAGGCCTGACGGTCCACCATCTCCTCGAACACTCCGCGCGCTGCCCGGCCGTTGCCGAACGTGGCGCCGCGGTCCACCGACTTGAAGTACGCCGCGAGCGCCGCGGTCGTGCCCGGACCCAGTTCGTACTGGTGGGAGCCGCACATGCGCTCCGTGATCGTCACCAGGTCCTCGACCGAGTAGTTCTCGAACTCGATGGTGCGGGTGAAGCGGGAGGCGAGGCCCGGGTTGGAGGAGAGGAAGGAGTCCATCTCCTCCGAGTAGCCCGCCGCGATCACCACGACGTCCTCGCGGTGGTCCTCCATCAGTTTCAGCAGCGTGTCCACCGCCTCGCGCCCGAAGTCGTTCGAGGAGCCCCCGGAGGTGAGGGTGTACGCCTCGTCGATGAACAGCACGCCGCCGATGGCCCTGTTGAACGCCTCCGTCGTCTTGATTGCCGTGCCGCCGATGACCTGGGCGACGAGGTCGGCGCGGGAGACCTCCATCAGATGGCCCTCGGGCAGTACGCCGAGCTGGGCGAGAATGGAGCCGTAGAGGCGGGCCACGGTGGTCTTACCGGTGCCGGGGGGACCCGCGAAGACCAGGTGGCGGCTCATGGACGGCACCGGCATGCCCAACCTGATCCGCCGCTGGACGAGTTGGTTGAGGTTGACGAGCGTGTGCACCTGGTGCTTGACGCCTTCGAGGCCGATGAGGGCCTCCAGTTCCTCCAGCGGGTCCAGCGGCTCCGTGCTGCCGGAGTCCTTCCCGCCGCGCTGCCTGGCGGACGCGGCGGCCTCGGCGCCCCAGAGGTCGGGGGCGCCGTTCTCCGCGCTGGTCAGCTCCAGTACCTCCAGGCGCTCGCTCGCCCGGGTCTGGGTGAGGCCCGCGCCGCGGTTGCCGCGCACGGTGCAGCCGGTGATGGTGGTGGGCTCGATGGTGTCCGCGCGGATACCGTCGCCGACGGCGCCGGTGATCTCGCAGGAGTACAGCTCCGCCCTCGCGCCCGGCGACACGAGCACGCCGTGGGCTCCCGCGCCGATGATCCGGGCGCGGGTCAGGGTGAGTTCGCCGCCTTCCTCCACCACGGCGCCCGACGCGCCGCAGGTGTCGAGCTCGCAGTCGCGCGCGGAGGCCACCGCGTCGCGGCCCACGGAGAGGCCCGCCTCGCCGGAGGAGCGCACCACGCAGTCCATGATCTGGGTGTTGCCGCCGTCGGCGACGCGTATCCCGCCGCTGGCGGCCCGCTCGACGGTGCAGAACTCCATCCTGCCGCGCCCGTTGTCCCCGACCTCGATGCCGTGCTTGCCGGGGCCGGTGATCACGGCGTGGCGCAGCAGCGGGTTGGCGTGGCCGCGGATGGCGACCGCGCTGGCCGTGGCGTCCGCCACCTCCAGCCGGTCGAACTCGGCGGTGGACTCCTCGGTGAGCAGTACGGCGGCCTCCGCGGCGGCGCAGTCGCGTACGACCGCGCGGAGGAACGTCGGGGAGCTGGCGCCCGACACCTTGATCGCCGGGCCGCCCGCCGAGGTGAACTCGCAGTCCTCGAAGGTTCCCCGGGAGCGGTCGCCGACGACCAGCCCTTCCCCCTTCGTGCGCACCGTGGAGCAGCGCCGCAGCAGCGGGTCCGCGCCGGAGGCGAGGACGATGCCCGGTCCTGTGGTGCCTGACACGGTCACCTCCTCCATGGTCGGGCGGGAGGAACTGGTCAGGTAGACGCCGACCTTGGCGTCGCGGACGGTGGTGCGGAGCACGTGGGTGGTGCAGCTGCCCTCCAGCGCGATCGCCGGCTTGTCGGTGCCGCTGATGTCGCAGGACTCGATGGACCCCTGGGCCTCGCCGTTGGCGAGGACACCGTTGCCGCGGGCGTCGCGCATGCGGCAGTCGCGGATCGTGGATCGGGCGGTGTCGCTGAGCACGACGGCAGAGGTGCCGAGGTTCTCGATGACACAGTCCTCGATGACGCTGCCGGACTCGGAGGTGTCCACGATGCCCGCGCCCTCGCGGTTGGTGACGCGGCAGCCGCGCATGGCGAGCGAGCCGGTCTGCCGGGCCAGCACCGCCGTCCAGCCGGAACCGATCACCGTGCAGCCGTCCATGGCCACTTGGCCGCGCGGGGCGTCCACGACCGCGACGTCCTCGCCGCCGCCGCGCAGCGTCAGGTCGGTGAGCATCACCGCGTCGGCGACGAGCGTCACCGCGGTGCCGCGGCGGGGGGAGATCTCGACACTGCCCGGCTCGCCCTCCGCGACGATCGTCACCCGGGTGCGGACGGTGAGGTTCTCCGCGTAGCGGCCGGACCGGACGCGGATGACCGCTCCCGTACGTGCCTTGGCCAGCGCCTCACCGATCGTCTGGAAACTGTCGGGCTGTTCGGGGCAGACCGTCAGTACCTGCCGTGACACGCTGGGACCTCCTGGATGTCGTGGTGCCGTGAACCTTGCCCGTTCCGGGCCGGGTTGCCGATCGGGCTTCCCCTATCATGCGTCGCATGCGAAGCCACCGTTACCGCCGTGCCGTTCTCCCGCTCGTGGCGGCGGCCGTGCTCCCCATCCTCGCAGCTCCGCCTGCGTCCGCCGCCGATGACGGCCCGGTCAGCCTGCCCGCGCTGCGCTCGCGGCTCGCTGCCGACGAGAGTTGCGCCACCGGCTCGGGGAAGAAGGCCGAGAAGAGTCCGTGGACCCGCCAGGCGCTCCAGCTCTCGCGGGCCTGGCAGTTCTCCAAGGGCGGCGACATCACCGTGGGCGTCGTGGACACCGGCGTGAACGGAAACGTTCCCGCGCTCACCGGCCGGGTGACGGCACAGGGCAGCGCGGGGACCGACTGCGTCGGGCACGGCAGCTTCGTGGCCGGCCTGATAGCCGGCGCGCCCACCGGCACCGGTGCCGTCAGCGGGGTCGCCCCCGGCGCGCGCATTCTCGCCGTGCGCGGCACCGACGAGCGCGGCGCGGCGACGGCCCAGCAGGTCGCGGTCGGGATCACCAGCGCCGTGGACCAG
Source organism: Streptomyces sp. NPDC093109 (assembly GCF_040701725.1). Classification (NCBI taxonomy): domain Bacteria; kingdom Bacillati; phylum Actinomycetota; class Actinomycetes; order Kitasatosporales; family Streptomycetaceae; genus Streptomyces; species Streptomyces sp. NPDC093109. The sequence continues at coordinate 21,983 of NZ_JBFBEZ010000068.1, read as the reverse complement.
GGCGCGAAGGTCGTCTACGTCGGGCAGGCGCTGACCAGCGGCGGAACGGAGCTGGCCCGGGCGGTGGCCCACGCCGTCTCCAAGGACGTCCTCGTCGTCGCGCCCGCCGCGCCCGACATCGCGCCCACGGGCGCCGACGGGCGCCCCGACCCGAGGGCCCGCGCCTACTGGCCCGCCCGTGTGCCGCAGGTGCTGTCGGTGGTGGACTACGGGCCGAGCGGCGCCCGCCCGGACAACGCGCCCGCCCCGCTCGCCCCGGACCTGGCCGCGCCCGGCGACGCCGTGGTGGGCATCGGCCCCCAGGGCGGGGGCCACTACATCGGTTCGGGCTCCTCGCTCGCGGCCGCACACGTCGCGGGCGCGGCGGCGCTGGTCCGCTCGTACCACCGGGACCTCTCCGCCGCCGAGGTCTCCCGCCGCCTCACGGAGGCCGCGTACCCCGGCGAGGTGCCCCGTCTCGACACCTACGCCGGGCTCACGGCGGTGCTCGGCGACAACGCCTGGCAGATCATGCCGAAGGCCGACCCCGCGCACGTCCCGCCGGCCGAACCGGCTTCCCCGCGCAACCGCGCGCTCCTCATCGCCGGGGGTGGCGGCGGGGTGGTCCTGCTGGTCGCCGCCGGGGCCGTCATCATCCCCCGCGGCAAGGCCCGCAACTGGCGCCCAGCCAGCTAGGGCGTGTTTCGAAAGTCCCGCCTGGCTCGCGACGCCTGGCACGCACGCTCGCCGCGTTGTCGGAGTCATCCAAGTACGTCCCGTACGAGGACGATCCTCCGCCTTGCGATCGCACGCACCGGACGCCGCGAGCCCCGCCCTGCGGGCGGACGGCGCTACTTTCGAAACACGCCCTAGCCGAGTCATTCCGAAGTCCCGTCCGCGGGGAGGTGTCAGGTGCGCACATCCGCGGCGTTGTCGTCGGTCAACGACGCTCCGCGTCGCTTCCCTCCTCCGCCTTGCGGCTGCACGCACCTGACACCTCCCCGCCCGCCCCCCAGGGGCGGACGACGCTCCTTCGGAATGACTCGTCCAGCGGAGCCCCCAGCCCGGCAGCCCGCCCACCCGCCCCCGCGGGGCCGGGGGACGCGCCCCGCCGCTCCGCCACGGCCCGGGCCCGCCCGGCGCCGGGCGGGCCCGCCGGACGGCGGGCCCTGGGTGGCCGGGGCCCGCGCTCGGCGCGGGGCCCTGAGGCCGCATGGGCATTGCACCGTGGCCCGGGGACCGTGGTGCGCGGTTCTCGGCGGGGCCGTTGTGCGGGTGGTGATGGCTCACGTCCGGGCCGGGTCGGGGCGCGGGCAGTACGGAGCGCCCCGACCGCGCGGGCTGCCCCGGGTGGGCCCGGGACGCGGCCGAGGCGGGGTGCCCCCGCCGGGTCATGTGGTCTCCGCGTCGACCAGGGCCGTCTGGATCTGGACGCTCTTGCGCCGGGCAATGCGCTGGCCGCGGCCCGGGATCAGATTGCGGCCCTTGATGTTGCCGAAGACGTAGCCCTCGGTCGGCGGGCAGGAGAGCAGGATCGCTGGGCTGTTGATCTCCTGGAGGCGGCGCATCAGCGGGTCGTTGAGGCCGCGGCCCGCGCCCGCCGCGGCGCGCGCGACGATCAGGTGGAGCCCGACCTCGTAGCCGAGCGCGAGGTGGTCCGCCAGCGGGCCGAAGGGCTGGTTGAGCGGGCCTCCGCCGCCGACCATGTCGTAGTCGTCGACGAGGACGAAGAGCCGCGGCCCCGTCCACCAGTCGCACAGCCGCATCCGGGACGGCGCGATGTCCGAGCTGGGCACCCGCGTCTTGACGGCGCGGGCGGCCCCGTCGACCAGGTCCTTCAGGGCGTCGATGGAGACCGCGTGCCCGAGGCGGTACTCCTCGGGGACCGCCTCGATGAGCTCGCGGCGGTAGTCGACGACCATGATGCGCGCCTCGGCGGGGGTGTATCGCGAGGTGATCGCCTGGGCGGTGAGGCGCAGCAGGTTGGTCTTGCCGCTCTCGGTGTCGCCGACGATGATCATGTGTGGGTTGGCGCTGAAGTCGTGCCAGACCGTGGACATCTGGTCCTCTTCCAGGCCCAGGGGGGCCTGGAAGTCGCCCTTGGCGGGCGGCAGTTCGGCAGCCGCGAAGGTGGTCGGCAACATCCGCACGGGCGGGGCAGGCGGCCCCGACCAGTGTTCGCGGACCCGTGCCACCAGGTCCGCGACGCCGTCGGAGAGATCGTCCCCGCTCGGCTTGCCGTCGATGCGGGGCAGCGCCGCCAGGTAGTGCAGCTTGGACTCGCGGGTCAGACCGCGCCCGGGGACGCGCGGAACGCCCGCCGCCTTGCGCGGGTCGATACCGGAGTCCATCGGGTCGCCCATGCGCAGTTCGAGATGGGTACCTGCCTGGTCGCGCACCGCGGAGGACAGCTCCACCCAGCGCGCGGTGGTGACGATCAGGTGGATGCCGTAGTTGAGGCCCCGGGCTGCGATCGCGTTGAACGTGCCGATGTGCCGGTCGTAGTCCTGACGCACCGTCGACCAGCCGTCCACGACGAGGAAGACGTCGCCGTGCGGCTCGTCGGGGAACTCCCCGGCGGCCCTGCGCCGCCGCAGGGCGGGCATCGAGTCCATGCCGTGTTCGAGGAAGAACCGCTCGCGCCGCGCGAGGACCGTCATGACCTCGGAGATCACCCGGCCGACGCGCTCGGAGTCCATGCGGGAGGCGACGCCGCCGACATGCGGCAGGTCCGCGAGGCCCGCCAGGGTGCCGCCGCCGAAGTCCAGGCAGTAGAACTGCGTCTCGCGCGGGGTGTGGGTGAGCGCGAGCGACGTGATGAGCGTACGGACCAGGGTGGACTTGCCGCTCTGCGGGCCGCCCGCGATGGCGACGTGGCCCCCGGCGCCCGACACGTCCACCATCAGCTGGTCGCGGAGCTGGTCGAAGGGGCGGTCGACGATACCGACCGGCACCTTCAGCTTGCCCCGCAACGCCGCCGCGGTCGTGGTCAGCCCCAGCTCGGGGTGGGGAGCGAGTCCGGGCAGTATCTCGTCGAGCGGTGACGGGTCGTTCAGCGGCGGCAGCCAGACCTGGTGCGCGGGCGGGCCCGCGTCCCGCATCCGGTCCACGGCGACCGACAGCAGCGACTCGCCGTCCTCCTCGTCCGGCTCGGGGGTGGGCTCCGGCACGTCCGGCACCTGCCGGGGCACGACCCAGCCCGCAGTCCACGGCACGACCTGGCTGGCCACCCGGGCCTGGTGCGCGGAGCCGCTGCGCCGACGGTAGGGGCCGGAGACGTAGGCGGCGCGGAACCGGGTCAGCGCCTCGACCCCCGTCTTGATGAAGCCGCTGCCCGGGGTCGGCGGCAGCTCGTAGGCGTCCGGTACGCCCAGTACGCCACGGCTCTCCATCGCGGAGAACGTGCGCAGGCCGATCCGGTACGACAGGTGGGACTCCAGCTGGTGCATGCGGCCCTCGTCCAGGCGCTGCGAGGCGAGCAGCAGGTGCACCCCGAGGCTGCGGCCGAGCCGGCCGATCATGACGAACAGTTCCATGAACTCCCGGCGCGCCGAGAGCAGTTCGCTGAACTCGTCGACGACGACGAACAGGCTCGGCAGCGGGGCCAGCGGAGTGCCGTCGGCGCGGGCCTTCTCGTACTCCAGGGCGGAGGTGTAGTTGCCCGCCGAGCGCAGCAGCTCCTGGCGGCGTATCAGCTCACCGTGGAGGGCGTCCTGCATACGGGAGACCAGCGCCATTTCGTCCGCGAGGTTGGTGATCACGGCGGAGGTGTGCGGCAGCTGGTCGAGCCCGAGGAAGGTCGCGCCGCCCTTGAAGTCCACCAGGATGAAGTTGAGCGTCTCGGAGGAGTTGGAGAGGGCGAGGCCCAGCACCAGGGTGCGCAGCAGCTCGCTCTTGCCTGAGCCGGTCGCCCCGATCAGCATGCCGTGCGGGCCCGTGCCGCCCTGCGCCGACTCCTTGATGTCCAGTTCCACCGGCGCGCCGTCCATGCCGACCGCGATCGGCACCCGCAGCCGTTCCGAGCCGCTGCGCCGACGCCACAGCGTGTCCGGTTCGTGGCGGTGCAGGTCGGGGATGCCCAGCAGCGAGGTCAGCTCCACGTCGGCGGCGAGCGGCTCGGACGACTCCTGCACCAGGCCCATGCGGTACGGGGCGAGCCGCTTGGCCAGGGCGAGAGCCCCGGTCGTCGACAGCCGGTCGGGGCGGCCCAGCGAGGTGTACTGCTCCTTGCGCTCCCGGTCGGTGCGCACCAGGTTCATCACGTTCTCGGCGACGTCGAGGCGGAGCGTGGACCGTCCGGGCCGCCAGGTCAGCGCGCCGTTCAGGTCGAGCACCACGGCGTTGCGGACCCCGGCGCCGTCCATCCGGTGCCCGCCGGGCACCGGGACGCCGTCCAGGACGACGATCGTGTACGGCTCCTGGCGCCCCGCCTGGGCTTCCGGGTCGAACGCGGGGCGCTCCTGGAACTCCGCGCCCAGCAGCTCGTCCAGCTCGTTGACCGAGGAAACGATCATGCGCACCGAGCCCGCGCCGTCGTTCTCGTGCGGGTGCAGGCCGTGCGGCAGCCACTTGGCCCACTCCCACTCGGCGCGCCGCTCGTCCGACACGCACAGGGCGATCCACAGGTCGTCGGGCGCGTGCGCCACGGCGAGCTGGGCGAGCAGCGCCCGGGCGAGGTCCCGGGTCCGGTCCTCGTCGCCCCGGAACAGCACCCGCGCCCAGGTCCGCAGATAGATCGCGATGGGCTGGTCCGGCACGCTGGAGTAGGCGCGGATGAAGCTCCGCAGGGCGTGCGAGGTCAGCGGCTCCAGGTCCTCCACCGGCTTCGTGGAGAGCGGGGCGAGCCGCAGTCCGAGCTTCTGATCGCCGACCGCGGCCCGCACCTCACCGAAGTCCGGGTCGGAGGGGCGGCGTTCCCACAGCCGTGTGGTGCCCACCATGGACCACAGCCCGTTCGGATCGGGGTGGCGCCAGGCGAGCGCGCGCTGCTGCTCGCCGACGGCGCCGCGTACCTTCCTGCGGATCTGCCGCAGATAGCGCAGATAGTCGCGCCGCTCACCCTTGAGGTTCTGTTTGCGCTCGCTGGCGCGGCGCATGAACTGACCGAGAATCATCGCCGCCGAGGAGATGATCATCAGGCCGAGAGCGAGGTACATGAACCCGCCGGTCTTGGACCCGCCGGGGCGCATGAACATCAGCATCATCGACACCGACATCAGCGCCATCGGGAGGTAGTTCCACACCGCGGAACTGTCCGGCGTCACCTCCGGGAGCGTGGGGGGCTCCTGGAGACTCAGCTCCCCCTCGGGCATGTCCGGGCCACGCCTGCGCGCGGGCCTGCGGAACAGGACGGTAGTCAACGAGCGGTCTCCTTCACGATGTTCTGTCCGGGGGAGGCCGGGGACGGTGGCGCGCCAGCGAGCCGGGCGAAGGCGCCGACCTCTGCGGCAGGGTAGTCGGGCAGGCGAGCGGGACAGTCGGCAGGAGACAGCCTGTGCCGCGAAAGCGGGGCCGGGGACAGGAACTCCGGCCGCGTCATGGAGAGTTTACGATCCCTATCCACACGTTCACGAGACGACCGTGAACGAGCAGAGGCTCAGCAAGTAGTGTGCAGCCGATCCGCGCACACGTCCAACGCCCGCCCAACGCCCGCCCGTTTAGGCGGAGTCACAAAACGACTCCCGAAGAAGCATGAGTACTCACATGACCGATAGCGCAACGGCAGGCCTGTGCCGCGTCACCGTACGCGCGCCTGCCAAGTCCATCGACCTCGCGGTCCCCGCGGACGTCCCGGTCGTCGACCTCCTGCCCACCCTGGTGCGGTACGCGGGCGACGACCTCGCCGAACAGGGCGTCGAACACGGCGGCTGGGTGCTCCAACGCCTCGGCGGCGAGCCCCTCGAAGAGGACAGCAGCCTCGAATCCCTCGGCCTGGTCGACGGGGACACGCTCTACCTCAGGCCGCGCAACGACGCCCTGCCCGAGGTCCGCCTCGACGACCTGGTGGACGGCATCGCCACCACCATGCAGGACCGTCCCTTCGGCTGGACGCCGCGGACCAGCCGCCTGTCGCTGATCGTCGTCCTCGTCGTCACCCTCGCCGTCGGCCTGGGCGTGCTCGCCATGCCCGGCGCCCCGGGCGGACTGCGCGCCCTCGCCGCCGCCGCGGCCGGCGTGCTGCTGCTCGGCGGGGCCGGCTCCGCGAGCCGCGCGGTCGGCGACGCGGAGGCGGGCGTGGCGCTGGGCTTCAGCGCGGTGCCCTTCTTCGCGGTCGCCGGCTGGCTGCTGCCCGGCGGCGAACTCGCCGGCCCGCACCTCTACGAGGTGCTGGGCTCCCGGCTGCTCGCGGCCTCTGCCGCCGCGGCGGGCGGCGCCATGCTCGCGGTCGCCGTGGTCGCCGCGTTCGCCTCGCTCTTCCTCGCCGCCGTCGCGATGGCCACGGCGGGCGTCCTGGCGGCCGTGCTGATGATGACCGCGAACCTCTCGCCCTCCCACTCCGCGGGGATCGTCGCACTCGCGGCCGTCGTCTTCGGCGCCTTCGTGCCCTCGCTGTCCTTCCGGCTGTCGGGCCTGCGCCTGCCGCCGCTGCCCACCAACGCCCAGCAGCTTCAGGAGGGCATCGAGCCGCACTCGCCGAGCGCCGTCGCCGCCCGCGCGGTCGTCGCCGACGGCTGGATGACCGGCCTGTACGCGGCCACCGGCGCCATCTGCGCCGCCTGCCTGTACGGCCTGGCCCGCGCCGCGAACCTGCCCACGGTCCTCACCATCGTCGCGCTGTCGCTGCTGCTCCTGCTGCACAGCCGTGGCCTCGGCAACACCCTGCAGCGCCTCTCGCTGGTCATCCCCGGTGTGGGCGGCGGCGCGCTGCTCGTGTACGAGGGCGCCCTGTCCTACAGTCCGGTCGGCCGGCTGCTGCTGGTGGGCGGGGTGCTCGCGGTCGCCGCCGCCATCGCCATCGCCTCCTGGACCGTGCCGGGCCGACGGCTCGTCCCGTACTGGGGCCGTGGCGCGGAGATACTCCATTCCGCCATGGCGATCAGCATGCTGCCCCTGTCGCTGTGGGTGCTAGGCGTCTACGGCTGGCTGCGCGGCCTCAACGGATAACACCGAACACCGGAGGACCACAAGCACGATGCAGAACAAACGCGACCAGGTTCAGGCCCACATGTTTCTCATGGGCCGGCTGACCTCCAGCATGCTGCGCTCCGACCCCGATGCCCCCGAGAGCCCGCAGGGCCGCACCAACCGCGGCATAGCCATCGGCATCATCATCGCTGTGCTGGTGTCGGCGGGGGCCTTCGTCATCGGCCTTCTTTCGCCCGGCACCAAGGACTCCTGGCGGACCTCGAACAGCCTGATCGTCGTCAAGGAGACCGGCAGCCGCTACCTGTACCTCGGCGGACGGCTCCGCCCGGTGCGCAACTACGCCTCCGCCAAGCTCCTCGGCGGGGCCGACCTGCAGACGATCACGATCGGCGCCAAATCCCTCAAGGACACCCCGCTCGGCACCCCCGTCGGCATCGACGGCGCGCCCGACGCGTTGCCCGGCGCCGGAGACCTGTCCACCGACCCGTGGCAGGTGTGCTCCGCGCCGACGGAGGAGAACGAGGCCAAGGCCGATACCACCCTCGCCGTGGGATCCGAGGCCGCGGGCGTCTCGCTCGACAAGAGCCAGGGGCTGCTCGTCGCGGGCCCCGACGGCACCGACTACCTGCTGTGGCAGGGCAGCAGGCTGCGCCTGGACCGGACGTCCAGCGTAGCCGAGGCCCTCGGCTACGCCGGAGCGTCGCCCGTTCCGGTGTCGGCCGCGTTCCTGAGCGCGCTGCCCGCCGGCCCCGACCTGGCGCCGCCCGCCGCGCCCGGGCTCGGCACCGACGGGCCGCGGCTCGGCGGCAATCCGACGAAGGTCGGGCAGGTCTTCGAGCTGGCCGTGCCGGGCTCCGACGCCCGCTACTACCTGCTGCGCGCGGACGGCCTCGCGCCCATTACCGCCACCGAGGTGGCCCTGGCGCTCGGAGATCCGCAGACCCGCGCGAAGGCCTACGGGGGCGCCACCCCGGCCGCCGCGCCGCTCACCTCCGAGGCACTCAAGGACAACCTCTCCCCGGAAGCGGGCGAGGACCGGGGGCCGGGCGAGTCGCCGCAGTCCCCGCCGAAGGTCGTGACGGTCGACAAGGACCGTACGCCCTGCGCCCGGGTCGCTTCCGAGGACAAGGGCACCCGGGTCGGCCTCAGCCTCGTCGAGAAGCCCGAACTCGGGCCTGTTGCCCAGCACTCCTCCGGGGTCGCCGCGGCGGCCTGCCTGCCGGTGGAGCGGGTCACCGTGCCGCCCGGCAGGGGTGTGCTGGTACGCGCGCTCGGTGCCGGCGGTGGCGAGGTCGGCACCACGCTCTACCTGGTCACGGACTCGGGTGTGAAGTACCGGCTGGCGTCACAGGAGTCCGCCGCCGCCCTCGGCTACAAGGCGGAGACGCCGAGGCAGATGCCGTCGCTGATGCTCTCGATGCTCCCCTCGGGCCCCGACCTGGACCCGTCGGCGGCCCAGACCGGCCGGGCCGATGTCACGGCGCCGCGTTGCCAACTCAACGAGCAGCGCGACAAGTAAGAGACAACCGAAAACCAAGGTGCCGACAACGAGGGACAGCATCGGAAGCAATCGGGTTCCTCTAGCCTCCGGTCGTAAGAGCTACGACGAGGACGAGAGGGGCACACGTGTCCGTCAACGGCATGCAGCGGTCCGAGGAAACAGCGACACGGAATGGCATCCAGGCCCTTGAAATGGCCTTCAGCGGTGTCTTGAAGTGCCGTCAGGACGTCGAAACGACCAAGACCAACCTGATGACCCACTACAAGGGCAGCGACGGCGCGGCGTTCACGAGTCTGGTCACCTCCTGGGAGGAGAAGGCGGACGTCATCCTGACCAACGTTCAGGACATGATCGAGACGCTCAACCAGACCCTCGTCGAGCAGGGAAAGCAGCAGGGCTCCTCCAACGACGCGATCAACCAGGCGTACTCGCAGTCGGACTCCATCTTCGACGAGTTGACCAGCGGGTCCCGCTGACCGGCTGACATCGAGCGGCAGCCCCGCTTTCCACCCCAGCGCACCCCTCCGCACCCGGAGCGAGACGAGGACAGGCTATGAGCGAATTCACGGACGGCATCATCTATGTCGATTACTCGCAGATGAGTAACGCCGCGGACGACATGATCCATCAGACCAAGGCCATCGCGACCACACTCTCCAACCTGCAGATGGAGCTCTCCGCGCTCATGGAGAAGTGGATCGGTGACGACAAGGACGTCTACGCCGAGAAGCAGGCGAAATGGGACGGCGCGGTCAAGGGGATGGAGGAGCTGCTGACCAAGCACTCCACCCTGCTGACCTCGGTTTCCGAGAACTACCAGTACAGCGAGAAGTCGCTGACGCAGATGTGGGACTCGGTGAAGATCGGCCGCTGACGACCGCCCACCGGCGGCCGACCCCCCTCGGCCGCCGCGTAGGCGTGCCGGCGCCGCCCGCCTCCGGACGGCAGGCCCCCTCACCGCCGCCGATGACGGCGGCGGGCGGCACGACCCAGACCCCCCGAGCGGACAGGACCTGCCGTGGACAAAAAGGACCCGAACAGCGAGACCAAAAAGCTCTCCCTGGACAAGGCGGGGCTCAAGAGCTTCCGTGACAACCGCCTGCTGCCGTTCAAGGACGAGCTCCGTAAGATCAAAATGGATGACCCCACGCTCGGCCCCACCATGGGCTCGCTCATTGGTGAAGAGGACGTCAAGATCGAGGACTTCGACTCCTACCAGGCGGGGAAGCCGCTCGCGCTCGGCTTCATGCTCAAGGATGACGAGATCGACGGGCAGGTGGCGAAGCTCAACAAGTCCCTTGCGAGGATGGCCGAGGACCTCACCACCATCTTCGACGAGCAGACCAAGCTCTTCGATGACATCGAGGACAACCTGAACGAGACCCTGGAGTCGCTGTTCGACACCCAGGGCACCAACCTGACGAAGATCGACGGCCAGGAGTACCTCGACATCTTCGAGGACGTGGACGATGGCATGGGCGGCGGGGGCGGGGGCGGGGGCGGTGGCGACGACGACGACTAGTGCCCCTCCCGGCAAGCTTTGCCCCATCACGCCGCCCAGCACGCACGCTCGCGGCGTTGGCCGAAAGCCCTCGTAGCTCCGTTACGACGACTTCCGGCCGCCTTGCGATCGCGCTCGGCGTCCGGAGGGTGAATCACAGTGCCGAGACGGACCGAGCGAAGGGAGCGCAGCGCACCGGACCACGCTCTTTCGGGGCAGACACGGCCGGTCGCGGCACCAGCGCCTGACGCACACTCCCCGTTCAGTACCCCACAGCCGTCCCACTCGCCGATCAGCAGCCCGCCGGAGGTCCCCCGCCATGTCCGAGAAAGTCCCTGTCGCGCACTCCGACAACGACTGGTGGGCAAGAGCGGTCAAGGTGCTGACGGGGGTCCAACTGCCGGAGCGGTCGGTTCTGTTCGACAACCTCCTGGGCAACGACGACATCCCGCTGATGCGGATGGAGTTCTCGGACTACAACGGTGAGCCCTCCAACGCCATCGTCGAGGCGGTCAACGATATGTCCTGGCGTACCGAGAACTCCGGGTGGCGCATCAACAACACGGACTTCGTCATCCCGTTCTACACAGGGACGAGTGGTTCGATCAGCGACGCGGAAGTGGGCACGAGGGTCAAGATGAGGCAGGCCCGCATCACGTTGCTCGGCACCAGAGGCGGCACGGACGACCCTCCGACGGGCGGGGTGGTCGTGGGTGGCAAGTTCGGCAGCAACCTCGGCCATGACTTCGAGGGCCAGGACAAGGACGTGGAGTGGGACAACTCCGTCCTGGCGCGCTACAGCTACGGCGGCGGTAAGGCCCTCGAACAGCTGATAAACACGAATAAGACCACCGGATTCGACTGGTACGGCCTCAGGGTCATGGAGACCGACGCCGTCGACCTCGACACCATCGACAAGTCGGCCGACGCCCTCGACCGGGTCGCGCTCTTTTTCAAGAACCGGCACGACGACCTGAGGGACTGGGAATTCGACCTCGGGAAGCAGGACGCGTCCTGGAAGGGCATGGCCGCCGGCGTCTTCCGGGACATGATCCACGGGCTTGCCCGCAATTACGAGGGGTACAGCGAGCAGATCCCGATAGAGGGATCCGGTTCGAAGTACGGCCATGAGCTCCGCACCTACCGGCAGGACATCTACGGCGCTGCGGACCGCCTGCACACCAAGTGGAACTCCTGGCAACTGTCGTCGGGAAATCCGTTGCGCTGGCTGCACGACATCCTGCTGGACGTCTCCGAGTGGATCTGGGACAACAACATCACCAAGGTCCGCTACTACGAGGACTACGGCTACGACTCCTACGACTCCTATCACGCGGTCAAATTCGACGGCTTCAGCGGAGCTCACCCGGACTTCGGCCAGCTCGAGGAGAAGGAGACCTGGAAGAAGATCGGCGAAGAGGCCATCAGGCGCTGGCAGAAGAGCGTTATCGACGAGCTCGGGGAGGCGGGGAAGGAGTCGATCCTTAAGATCCAGAACTCGGTCAATGACCAGGACCTGCCGAAGAAGATCGAAACGGTGACCACCAGCCTGAGCCAGGAGTTCACCGAGGACCTCGCGGCGAAGGAAAAGGCCGACGCGAAGAGGGAGTTGGAGGAGAAAGAGGAGGAGCTGGAGGAGAAGGAGAGGAAGGCCAGGGAGGAGGCGGAGCAGAAGGAGAAGGAGGCCGAGCGGAGGCTGGCCGAGCAGGAGGCCAAGCAGGAGCAGAAGGAGAGGGAACAGGAACAGAAGCAGGAGGAGCAGTACAGGAAGCAGGAGGAGAAGCAGGCCGAGCAGGAGGCCAAGCAGGAGCAGAAGGAGAGGGAACAGGAACAGAAGCAGGAGGAGCAGTACAGGAAGCAGGAGGAGAAGCAGGCCGAGCA
>NZ_JBFBEZ010000068.1:9309-9937 GCF_040701725.1 Streptomyces sp. NPDC093109 | reverse complement strand
CAGGAGGCCAAGCAGGAGCAGCTCCAGCAGGAGCAGGAGCAGAAGCAGGCCGAGCAGGAGAAGAAGCAGGAGCAGCTCCAGCAGGAACAGGAGCAGAAGCAGGAGGAGCAGTACAAGCGGCAGGAAGAACAGCAGCTGGTTGCCACTAATTTGGCGCGGACGGATCGCGAAGAGCAGAAGAAGGAACAGGCGAAGAAGGAGCAGGAAGCCGAGCAGAAGCAGGCCGAGGCGGAGCAGGAAGCCGAAGCGAAGCAGGCCGAGCAGGAGGCCAAGCAGGAGCAGCTCCAGCAGGAGCAGGAGCAGAAGCAGGCTGAGCAGGAGAAGAAGCAGGAGCAGCTCCAGCAGGAGCAGGAAGAGAGGCGCATCCAGACCGAGAGCGAGTACGAATCGAAGCAGGCTGAGCAGGAGCAGAAGCAGGAGCAGAAGCAGCAGGAGCAGGAAGAGAAGCAGGAGCAGAAGCAGGCCGAGCAGGAGAAGAGGCAGGAGCAGCTCCAGCAGGAGCAGCAGCAGCGGCAGGAGCAGCTGCAGCAGGAGCAGGAGCAGAAGCAGGCCGAGCAGGAGAAGAGGCAGGAGCAGCTCCAGCAGGAGCAGCAGCAGCGGCAGGAGCAGCTGCAGCAGGAGCAGGAGC
>NZ_JBFBEZ010000068.1:5970-9212 GCF_040701725.1 Streptomyces sp. NPDC093109 | reverse complement strand
AGCAGAAGCAGGCCGAGGCCGAGAAGCGCTACGAGGAGCAGTCCCGGGACCTCGGCGGCGGAAACCGCCGCTTCGAATCCCTGAACTGGCCCTCCGGCGGCGTCGATTTCCCGAATGGATCGCTCGACAACAGGGGCGGCACCACGACGCTCAACCCCGACCGGTCGGTCACCATGGAGTACCCGGACGGGTCATCGCGGAACTTCGACCCGCGGACCGGCGACATCACCACGATCGAGCGGGACGGCTCGACGGACATCGACTCCCTGCCGATCGGGCAGTCGATCACCAACGGCGACGGCAGCACCACGACCCTGAACCGGGACGGCAGCCTTACCACCGACTTCCCCGACGGCAGCAGCAGCCGGATCGACCCGGACGCGGGCACGATCACCAACCGGCAGCCCGACGGGACGGTCACCACGACTGAGATCGATTCCGGCCAGACGCTGCCCAGCCACCTCGGCGGCGGGTCGAACCTCCCCTCGTACGGCCAGGACGGCGTCTACAGCCCCGGCGGCCTGAACAGCCCGGGCGGGTTCAACGGCTCTTACGGCTCCGGTAACGAGGAGGCGCTGTACGACGACTCGTCGTCCGGTTACGGTTACGGTTCTGGCTCCGGTTCCGGGAGCGGCACGCCCGGTGGCATGCCTGGGCCCGGCGGTATGCCGATGCTGCCGCAAGGCATGCGCATGAACGGCAGCGTCAGCGGCGGCGGCAACGAGGGCGAGCGGGTCCGCAACGTGTTGGACGACAGCAGCCGGCCCATCACGCGCCCCGGCGGCCCGCAGGCGAACCGCTTCGGCCAGAGTGAGGAAGAGGTCGCCGCGCAGCGCGGCGGTATGAACACGGCGGGCGGCATGCCCTTCGCCCCGCCGATGGGCGGCGGCATGGGAGGCGGCCAGCCGCAGCAGACTCAGAGCGCCGACCGTGACCGGGCCGCGTGGCTGGGCGAGGACGAGGACGTCTGGGGCACGGACGAAGGCGGCGCTCCGGCCGTCATCGGGCGATGAGAGACCGAGGGTAAGGGCGGGCGATGACAGAGTCGATACAGGAACGACTGGACAGGGCCAGGGCACATCTTGAACAGACCCAGAAGGCCGTGGCCGACGCGAAGGCACACCTGAGCAACGCATCGGCCACGGCGCGGTCGAAGGACCGCAGCGTCGAGGTCACCGTCAACGCCCAAGGACAACTCAGTGAGGTGAAGTTCCTGGACGGCAAGTACCGGACCATGGGCGCCATGCAACTCGCGGCATCGGTGCTGGAGGCGTCCCGGCAGGCCCACGCTCAGATGGCGCGAACGGTGATGGACGCCTTCCGGCCGGTGTCGGACACTCCCAAGGATCTCCTGCCCCGAAGTGAGGGCGTGGACATGGACTGGGAGGGGGTCTTCGGCCCGCTCATGGACACGGTGAAGCGAGCCGCGGCCGAGCGTGGCGGGGCCAGCGACCACTTGCGCGACGAGATCACCGAGGACGCGGAGAAGAGGGGGTAGGGAAGGATGGTTTCCGGAAACCGATTTGAGGCAGACCTCAGCCTGCTCGACGCGCTCATGCGAAAGACAGCAGAAGTCGGCAAAGAGATGAGAGGTGCAGCGCAGGAATATCAGGATGGAATATCTGAGACCAGGAACTGGTTCGGTCTCACGGACGAATACGCCCGTGAGACCGGACCTGACACCGAGCGTTCCCAGGAGCAGTTCACGGTGGGGCCGTTGGCCGCTGCCGATACCTTCGATGGCCTCAGTATGGCCTTGGGGGAGGCGAAGTACGAGATAACGGGTGCCTCGAACTGGGCGAACGACGAGATCGGGCTGGGGCAGGACGGTATGGACGACTTCGGCAATGGAACCGGCGGCAGGCACTGAAACATGCTCAGAGACTTTATGGATTTCACGGCAGCAGAGGAGTGGATGTATTTTGTCCTGATTGGTGAGCGTCCTCTGCAGGCGTCCTCCGACATGGCGTACGAGAATATGGCGCCGCACGACAGGTTGTCGGAGCGTCTGCAGGGGGCTCGCAGCGGCATCATGGAGTTGTCGACCATGGTGGACGGCGCTCTGCCGCCCGACTCGGCCGACCAGTTCAAGCAGACGACGTCGAGACTGCTGGAGATCGTGGACCAGCTCTCCGAGCAGGCGAGCGGGCAGGGGGGCCACCTCGTCAAGCAGTCGAATAACATCATGACGTCCAAGATCGAGCTTCAGATCGAACTCGCCTTCCTGCTGGCCGAGCTTGCGACCATCACCGCGATGTCGTTCTTCACGGGAGGATTGTCCTTCTTTGATACCGCGATCGCGAAGGCCCGTACCACTGTTTCTATTCTGACGATCCTCACGCGCTTGATGGGCGGGGCCCCCGGGCCGTTCTCCTCAATTCTGCAGGCGCTCACGGAAGCGCTCACCAATTTCGCCGCGCAGGTCATGACGATCTCGCTCACCCGCGGCGACCGCCGACCCTCCGGTATCGACTGGAAGGATGTCGGTATCAGTGCCTTCGCCGGCTTCGTGGGGGGCATTGTCGGTGACGTGATTTCCAAGGGTCTCACCAATTATTTCAAGAATAATTTCAAGAACTTCTACGACAATAAATGGGGGAATTTCGGGGCCAACGCGTTCACGGGAGCGGCGAGCGAGGGTCCCTCCGAGGGTGTGGCGGAAATCCTCACCAATGGAATCTTCTACGGCAGCTGGAAGGTCGACCCGATGTCCATCGCGGGCGGCTCCATCAGTGCCGTGACGGAGGTCATCCTCAGTACCTCGCTCGAAAACATCGCGAACAAAATGGGCAACAAGTTCTTCGATGCCGACAGCTTCACCGATCTGAACGTCTTGCCGGACCCCAACTCCCCCCTGGGCGGCGGTGGTGGTTCGAACAACACGACGTCCACGCCCGACCCGATCACGACGGTCACGCCCAACCCGAATACGACGTCTTCGCCCGCGCCGACGCCGACGTCTTCGCCCGCGCCGACGCCGACGTCTTCGCCCGCGCCGACGCCGACGTCTTCGCCCGCGTCGAGCACCGCGGACCTCACCCCGCTTCCGTTGCCCGACCCTGTCCCGAACGGGTCGGCTTTCGTCACGCCGCCTCCGACGCCGGCCCCCACCCCCGCGCCGCTCCCCGACGCGACGCCGACGCCTTTGCCCGCGTCGAGCACCGCGGACCTCACCCCGCTTCCGTTGCCCGACCCTGTCCCGAACGGGTCGGCTTTCGTCACGCCGCCTCCGACGCCGGCCC
>NZ_JBFBEZ010000068.1:0-5871 GCF_040701725.1 Streptomyces sp. NPDC093109 | reverse complement strand
CCCACCCCCGCGCAGCTCTCCGACGCGACGGACGACCTGCCCTCGGACCAGGACGGCGTCGTCACGCCGGACCCGACCCCGCTCGCGGACCCCGGCATCAGCACGCCGCCCAACCTGTCGCTCGACACCTCCGCCCCGGCGCCGCTGCCCAGCCCCATGACGTCGCCGCTGTCGGACTCCTCGTCCGTCACCAACTACAGCGACCTCGACGCGAGCACGGTGTTCGACGGCCCCAGCTCGGTCGGCTCGATCACGACTCCGTCCACGCCCGCCACTTCCGCCCCCAACAGCCCGTCCCTCGCGCCGTACGGGCAAGGGACGGGGAAGGACGGCGCGCTCCACGGGGAGTTCGACGGCAACGCCGACCAGATACTGGGCGACGTACCGTCCGACCTGCCGTCCCTCTCGCCGGACGCGCTCCCGGACGCGCTTCCCGACGGGACGAACGCGGACGGGACGAATACGCCGGACGGGCTGTCGCGGGACACGGGGGCTCCCGGCCAGCACACCCCCGGCACCAGCCCCGCGTCCTCGGACGCCCCACGACCGCGCACCGAATCGACCCCGGCACCCGGCGAGGAGACCGGCCGGGAGACCGGTCAGAACGACAAGCAGTTCACGGACGCACCCCAGTCCGACCCTGCGGCAACGCCGACCGGCACCCCCGCGACCACTCCCGGCGCCATCTCGGGGACCGGTCAGTCAACCCTCGGTAACTCCCCGGCCGCCCCGGTCAATCAGGACGCCGATCACGACGTCACCCAGGATGTACGGGAGACCGGCCAGGACGCCCTCGCCACCCCGGGCGAGCACACCCCGGCGCCCCAGTCGGCGCTGGCCCACCCGACGCCCGACCCCGTACGCCCCGAACAGTGGCGGCACCGTCAGGAGGACGCGCCCGCCACGCAGCTGTGGACCGAGCTGCCCGGGACGACACCGGAAGCGGACGACACCGTCGTCCGGACCTCGGTCCAGCGCATCGAGGCCGAGGACGGCCGTTGGGTACGGAACCTGACGCTGGACCTCCCGGTGAACTTCGGCGAGGGCTTCTTCGCGAGCCAGCTCCCGGAGCTCCAGAACCGGATGCGCGGGCTGCTCGCCGCCCAGGTCAACACCGGGCTCCAACTGCCGCGCTCCGGCGACCAGCTCAACATCGACCTGAACCTCGTCCACAAGCCCGACCACCCCGAGGCCATCGAGCTCAGCACCACGGCGGCGGCCATGCCCACCGAGTCGAATCAGTTCGACATCCGGCTGTACTCCGACGACCCGTCCCTCGGCAACTCCGAGCGCGACCGGCGCCAGGCTCGGAACAACGCCACGGCGTTGCGCCAGGTGCTGCGCTACGCCGGTGTCGACGTGGACCCGGCGACGCTGCCCCCGGGCCCGGCCATACCGCTGGAGTACCTTCAGACCGTAGAGGACCTGACCGACTTCGGCCCGGTCGTCGCCGACCACGCGCTGAGCGCCCCGCCCGTGGCCGTGGCCACGATGTCGTCCCCCGGACCCGCCACCCCCGCCCCCCCTGCCGCCCCCGCCCACATCACCGACCCGGCCACCGACCCGGCGCCGCTCACCGCGTCGGCGTTTCCCACGGCCGCCGACTGGAACGCGCCCACCGCGACGCCCGCAAGGACACGGCAGGCCTCGGAGCCGGCCCGCACGCGCGTCGGGAACGGCCTGACGATCACCTCCGTCGACGCGGCCGAGATCCCCCGCTCCGAGGTCGAGGACCTCGTCCGCGCGGTGCCGCAGTCGGGGCCGGAGTGGGGCAGGGGCGCGGTGCGACGGCGTGACCTGGGTGATCAGGGGCGGTCGCACGGGGTCGCGTACTTCTCCGATCCGGACTGGGGGCCGCGTGAGCGGTCGTACCAGCGGTTGCCGGAGCTCACGCACCTGGTGGTGTGGAGTGAGGACGGGCCGGGCCGGCCGACCGGCGAGGTGCTGCCGGTGCCCGGTGGGGGCCCGGGGGAGCGGTTCTTCTTCGCCCGGCACGGCCGTGCTGGTGGTTTGAGTGAGGCTGAGGGCCGGGATCTTGCGGTGCGTGCGGCGGTTTCGGGCTATCAGGATGTGTATCTGCTGCCGTGCTACACCCCTGGCGAGCAGGGGGCCCGGCCGGATGTGGATCTCGGCGAGTGGGCTCGTGCGCACGGCAGGACGGTGCATGAGGTCTTGGGCCGGTCCGCGGTCACCGAGTCGCCGGATGAGCGGTTCGGTCCGGTGCTGTGGCATGTCCAGCTGAGCGACACGGGCGATGGCGGGCCCGTACTGCACAGCCATCACCCCGACGGCACCGTGACCGAAACCTGGGGCGGTGGTGGCGCGCGTGCTCAGGGCATCACACGGCCTGCGGACAGTCTGTGGGATGCCAGTGTTGCCGTCACGGCGTCACCCGAGACCGTCAATGACCTCAAGGGACTGTGGGACAGGGCGGTTGAGCAGGAGGATGGCCGGCGTCTGACCGTTACGGTCGATGGCGGCAAGGTGACCGCCGGTGATCTGATGACCGCCGTCCTGGAACAGATCGGTGCCACTGACCGGGCCGCCGAGATCACCCTGCCGAAGCCCAAGGCCGGCCTCGCTGCGGGGAGCACGCACAAGGTACTGCTCTCCTTCAACGCGGACGGTCAGCGGGGCACGGTAAGTCGTGAGATTCGTGTCGAGGCGCGGAGCGTTGCCGACTCCGCGCCTCGGCCGAGTGCTTTGCAACAGGCTGTGTTCGATCCGGAGACGACCCTCGCGGAGAACGAGAGGAAGCTGGATGTCGGCCGTGAGTTCAGTGCGGTCGTCAACGGGCTGATCCGGAACGACCCGCGAACGCGGGACATCCGGCACCCCCTCGTGCTCAGCGGGGCCGGTCAGATCAATCTCGCCTTCGACAGCCCGCGTCCGATGAACGACCTGGATTTCCGGCTCGCCATCCCGTATGTGCGGGAGTACGAGGACCGCATCAACCGTGCCTTGGCCGAGCGTTTCCCCAGCGCGCCCGGCGCCCCGCCGAACGTCCTGCGCAAGGACGATCACGATCCCCGTGCGCTCAGTGGCCGGATCAATGGTGTGGAGGTCACCATTGGTCCGAGCCCGAAGTACGAGGGCACGAGCGTGGTCGAGGGCATCGTGGTCCCCTCGGTCGTCGATTCCGTGGTCGACAAGGCGTATGCACTGGCCGCTCGGGTGGGCGGCAAGAAGCGCGACACCGACCTGTTCGACCTTCTGTGGGCGCTGGGCCGGCATCCGGGCCTGGAGACGGCGCTCGCCGAGGAACTGGTCAAGCGGCGCGGAGCGGCCTACGCGGCCCGGCCACCGGCCGGCGGAAAGCAGGATGTTACCGCGCAGTTCGGCCATGTGCTGGGCGGGCTGATGGGCAGCAAGCGAGCGCGCGAGTCACTGATGGCCCAGTGGCCGCGGTTCGGCGCCACGCCCGAGGACGTCGTGCGGTTGCAGCGCACCCTGACCGACGTGGCCGACGTCTTCCGGGCCGGCCCGGGGCCGTACCGCTCGTTGGTCGTGACGGCGGGCAATTTCACCGGCGACATGTTCGGTCTGGCCACCGCGCTCCTGCTCAACCCGAGGCTCCACGTCGGTGTGATGACGGGACCCCGCCACCCCGACCAGGTCGGGCCGTTCATCCGGAAGACCATCACGGCTCCGGTGCACGCGCAGTACACCAAGGCCGTGGCGCGGCTCGACGCGAGTACCGACCTGTCGCCGGGCCGGCGCGCGGATGCGCTGGCCCGGCTCACCGCTCAGCGGGATGCCGAGCTGCGTGAGCAGGAAGCCCGCGTCCACACCCTCCACTCCAACGACCCGCACAGCGTGTACACCCAGGCGGCGAACGGCTACACGGCCCTGCCCTACGCCGAGATGAGCCCCGCCGTACCGCTGGGGCTGCGCAGCACCCGGCTCCAGAAGCCGACGTGGTACGCGACCAACGAGGTCGCGGCACAGTGGGGCCGTCAGGGGCACGAGCGGGCGAAGGTCCGCGCGGCGTGGGGTCTCGACACCCCGCGGACCGGCCAGGTACGGCGCTTCCTCGCGGCACGTGGGGTGCCGGAGAAGGGCCCCTACGTGGTGTTGTGGTCCCGGTTGAGCAGCCGTCAGGAGGGTGAGCCGCACCCGCAGCACGACACCAGCACCACAGGGCTGCGGCAGATCATCGAGAACCTGCCACCCGGCACGAACGTCGTCATCGCCGGAGACAGTTCCCGCAACGACGCGTTGGAGGAGCTGGCCGACGAGTATCCGAACGTCCATGACCTGACGGAGTTCTGGACGGGCGCCGACTGGCGGAAGGCGTTCCCCGGCGGGACGCGCGAGGACCAGATGCAGGTCTTCGACCACCTCTCCCAGGTCTCCGTCGGTGAGTTGAAGCACCTGGGGTTCCGCAGCGGCAACCTGGAGGCGTATGCCCTGATCGGGCACCGGGTCCGCTACCTGGAGGAGACCGGGAACCGCCAGGGCAAGCGCATGGAGACATGGCACGCTCCGGACATCGGCTACCAGCGGATCACCGTGAACAAGGTACCGACCCTGGCGGGCCAGTGGGTGGTCGCGAACGCCGCGGTGACCGGCAACGAGGCCCCCGCCCCGTGGTGGAGCGAGCTCGACGGTACGAGCGCCCGCGACCGGCTGAAGACCAAGGCACTCGCCACGTTCGGCATCGAGAACTCGCCCGCGCGGCGTGGCTACGACCGACTGGACCTCCAGGCCATTGGGGCATACCTCCGATTCCCCGGCCCTGGAGTCTCCACAGCGGGCTCACGGCTCGCCCTGACCCCGCAGGACCAGGAAGGTCATGAGCGCGCGATCGGCTATCTGACGGGGCTGGATGCCGACGAGAGCCGTCGGGTGAACGCGTGGGCGGTCGAGCGGGTGGGGGTCGATCACCACGTGCCTCTGGCGCTCGAGCCGTCCGCCGAGGGCTATGCGCGGCAGCGGCTGCTGACGGACTTCATCTCCATGGTGGCGTTCACCCATGCGACGCGGGGCGAGCAGGCGGCCGGGGAGCTCTCGCTCCGGTTGGCGCACGACTACGGCACCCGGCGGACGGTGCGGGCTCGGGGCGGTGCTCGGGATGATGCCGCGCCCGTGGTGCTGGCGCAGATCCGCTACTTGCAGGAGTCGGTCAGGTTCGAGAAGGCGCTCGCCCGCTACCTGTCCGAGGACGTGGAAACCAATGTAGAGCTCGGGAAGATGGCGCGTGCGGTCTGGCGCAAAGCCGAGCGGCACCCCGAATTCCGTTGGTACCTGGACAGTTTCGGGAGTGACGATCCGAGGATCGTCGGCGCTGTCGGCGTTTCCTACGATGCTCTGGCAGATGTGGTGTTCCAAGGGAATCTGCGTGAGCGGATGAACTTCTTGTTCCTGGGGCTCAGTTCGGGCCTGATCTACGACCTCTTGGGCGTCGGTGTGGTCCCGCCCGGCGAGATCGGCATCGAGCGGGCGGACCGCGTCCGGGGCGAGGCGCAGACTCGTTATATGGAAGAGCGCAAGCGAATCGAAACCGCGGATCTGTCGAATGAGGAGAGGGCGCGGGCGTATCGGGAAGCCGAAGAGATTCTGCGGTCGAATTTCCGGGCGTCGGAGGTGCATCCGCCGCTGAGTGAGGCCGAGCGGCGGATGGTGGGTGACGCGGAGATCTTGCCGTGGGTGCCCGGGGAGAGCTACTACGGGATTCGGTTGGATAGTGATTTCCAGCGGCGTTCGGAGGCCACGGGCGGCCTGATACGCACGGGCACGTCCGGTTCCACTTACCATTTCATGCGCACCGCGCTCTATATGAATGAGATCTGGGGTCTTGATCTGGATCCCGTTCTGATCCGGCTGGCCGCGATCGGTGGCATGGTGTCGGCCGGGCACCACACGTTCCAC
>NZ_JBFBEZ010000067.1:0-31756 GCF_040701725.1 Streptomyces sp. NPDC093109 | reverse complement strand
TCCGAACCCTGCGGCAGCTTGTGCAAGATCGGCGGCTTCTTCAAGAAGTACAAGACGGAGATCATCACCATCACGGTCGAGGTCACCGTCGGCGTCGCCTGCGGCGCCGTGGCGGTCGGAGCCGGAGCGGTCACCGGAGGAGTCGGCGCAGTCGCCGTCGGAGCCAGCTGCGGCGCCATAGCCGGCGCGGCAGGAGCCGCCGTCGGCAACGCCATGAACCCGGACGCCGACCACAGCATCGCCGGCTACGGCACCGCCATCGGCAAGGGCGCCCTCATCGGAGGCATCAGCGGCGCAGCAGGTGGAGCACTCGGCAACGTCGCCGCCAAGGGAATCAAAGCCGTCGGCTCAAAACTCATCAGCAGAACCGGCAAAACCGGCGGAGCAGGCGGAGCCAAGGCCGGCGGCGCCACAGCAGGCACCAAAGCGGCGGCAGCAAAACCGGTCCAGGCATGCTTCCTCGCCGGCACCCCCGTCCTCCTCGCCGACGGCACCACCAAAAACATCGAGGACATCAAGGTCGGCGACCAGGTCCTCGCCACCAACCCCGCAACCGGCGAAACCAGCACCCAGCCCGTCACCGAACTCCTCCCCAGCGAGGGCGACAAAGAACTCAACAAGCTCACCATCGCCACCCCCGACGGCAACAAGAACATCACCGCCACCGCCGAACACCCCTTCTGGGCACCCAAAGAAAACGCCTGGATCAACGCCGCCGACCTCAAACCCGGCACCACCCTCCACACCCCCAACGGCACCACCGCCAAGATCGTCCACAACCAGCCCTACACAGACCACGTCCGCACCTACAACTTCAGCGTCGCCAAACTCCACACGTACTATGTACTCGCAGGCAAGACGCCGGTCTTGGTGCACAATACGTGCGGGGAAGCCCGATTCAGCACGGGTTCCAACGGTGTCACCGAAGATCTGGCCAACCCTCTGCCCGCGCGCGGCGGCTACGTAAAGCCGCCAACGCTTGAGGGGGGAAGGATGAACATTGTGGGCAACAAGATTTGGGGGAACAGTGACCCCGGAGAACTCATTGGAACGCGCACGCCGGAATCCCTCCGTGGCCTTGCCAGCCGGGGCGATGCAGAGAAGCTCCAGGACTTCTATCAGGGGGCCGTCAACGCGGGCAAGGGCGGCGCGGCCGGACGCGGAGCGCAGAACTCCAGGTCGCCCGTGAACACCGCAAGAAACCGTGTGCAACTGTTGCAGGAGATCATTGATGCCTGGAGATAGTGGGGAGGATTGTTCGATGATGAAAATGAAGCTCGCTGCGACCGATGGGCCCGCACGAGTTACGTTCGAGCCGGGTGGGGTCGTCTTTGCTCTCGCCGCTGAGGAATTCGTCACGTTGCAATTCGATCCGAGCCTTGCTTCCTCCGTAGAGATCAATATCTGGCCGAATGGCATATCAGTCTGGCTGCCCTACCCGGGACAGTCGGACTACGTTATTCTAGACTCCGACGATCACGAAGTGGCCCGCCTGTGGTGATTTGTAGCGAATGATCCGAAGCTGACGACGCGCCACGGAGGACCGGTCCGCGATGGAATCTAACTGACTGCGGCGCCAGGTGGCTCAAAGAGGCTAATGATTGTGTGCTCCCTTCACACCGCCTCCCCTTACGTCGCCCTTTCCGCACGCCACCCCGTCCCCGCCTCTGTCCAGCCCCAGCGGGTCGTCCTTGCCGTTGAGCTTCAGGCGGCCGTACGCGTGCGCGGCCAGCCAGTCGCAGCGGGCGGCGGGGGTGGCGAGGCTCTCCGGGAAGGTGGTGGGGACGCAGACGTCCGGTGGGCCGTAGTGGCGGTCGCAGCCTGCGACTTGGGGACTGACCGGGGCCGATGTGCGGCGCTTCTGCGGTTTTTTCGCGGGCTTCGCCAGGTCCGTTGCGAAGTCGTGGATGTGGGCCGAGGCCGGTGGGCTCTCC
Organism: Streptomyces sp. NPDC093109; assembly: GCF_040701725.1. Taxonomy (NCBI): domain Bacteria; kingdom Bacillati; phylum Actinomycetota; class Actinomycetes; order Kitasatosporales; family Streptomycetaceae; genus Streptomyces; species Streptomyces sp. NPDC093109. The sequence goes on along the minus strand of NZ_JBFBEZ010000067.1, from coordinate 29,822 downwards.
GCCCGGGCCGCCGCGCCCTGCGCGCCGCCCAGGTGGATCCATTCGGCGACCGACGGGACACCCGCCGCGTCGACCGCGAAGAGCATGTACCAGCCGGGCGGGGCCAGGTTGGGGTTGCTGGTGATGTTGAGGTCGATGGTGCGGGGGTCGTCGGGGTCGACCGTCAGTGGCAGGTCCACGAAGCGCTGGTTGGGGTCGGAGGAGTGGGTGACGGCGGCCGGGCGGATCAGTTCGGCCTTCGCGATGGGGCGGTCGACGGTGATGCGCCGGGTGTCGCCGTACAGCCACTGGTTGCCCGCGACCGAGGTGATCTCCGGGCGCGGGCCCTTGAGGAGGTACGGCGGGGTGTAGAGCGAGACCTTGTGGTTCCAGGTGCCGTTGCCCGGGTTGTCGCCCGTCGCCATCACCCGGCCGTCCGGCAGCAGGAACGCGGAGGAGTGGTAGCCGCGCGCCTCCGGGTCAGGGGCCACCGGGGTGAAGGTGTCGGTGGCCGGGTCGAAGAGGGACGAGGAGAACACCGGGTTGGCGCGGTTGTGCAGTGCGCCGCCCGTCTCCAGTACCTTGCCGTCCGGCAGCAGCACCGCCGAGCCGTACATCTTGCCCTGCGCGCCGGTCTGCGGCTGCGGGCCCGCGGCCCCGCCCAGGTCCACCGTGCCCTGGGGGAGCAACGGGCCGTGCGTGTAGGCGGGGTTGGGCTGCTTGAGGTCGATGAGGTCCGTCAGGCGGTTCGCCTCCGGGTTCGAGTCGATGTTGCCGCCGCCGATCGTCAGCACCCGCTGGTCCTGTGCGGGCGGCAGCAGCACGCTCGCCGACTGGTCGCGTTCGTCCTTGTTCTGGAGCCCGGCGACATCCGTCACCGTGTTCGCGTCGTAGTCGTAGATGGACGCGCCCGTGCCCGGGGTGCCGTTGCCGAAGACATGGCTGCCCGAGTAGAAGAGCCGGCCGTCCTGCATCAGGATCATCGACGGGTACAGCCCCCAGTACGACCACGTCTGGTTGACCTGCCAGAGCGGCAGCCACTTCTCCTCGGCCGCCGACCAGCGCTCCGCCGTCACCGAGCCGCTGGAGTCCTCGCGCAGCCCGCCGAAGGACATCACGTCGCCGTTGCCCATGACCGTGGCCGACGGGTACCAGTGCCCGTCGTTCATGTCGTTCGTCTTCGTATACGTCTCGGTCGCGGGGTCGAAGACGTAACTGTCCTTGTAGCCCTGGTAGCCGACCGTGCCGTCCGCCGACGGATAGCCCTTGTTGCCGCTCATCACCAGCACCCGGCCGTCGGAGAGCTGGACATGGCCGGAGCAGAACATGTCGTCGGGCGTCGGGATCGTACGGTACGAGCCGGTCGCCGGGTCGTAGACGGCGGAGGTGAACGTGCCCGCCTCGAACATGTCGGTGTCGTTCCCCGAGCCGGCGATCAGCAGCACCTTGCCGTTGTTCAGCACCACCGAGTGCATCGAGCGCACCGGGTTGTCCACCGGCAGGACCTCCCACTTCCCGTCGGCGCACTCCTCGGCCGTCCCCGTGCACACCGGGTCGGGCGGTTCCGCCGTGACCTCCTCCATCGCGTAGTCGTCGGTGGTCACACTGCCCGTGCCGTAGACGGAGACGCCCCAGCTGATCCGGTCGGTGCCGGGCGGGACCACCGGGGTACGGACCGACGCCTGCTGGTAACCGGCGCTCAGATCAAGGGTCTTGAGGTCGGTCCAGTACTGCCAGCCCGCCACCGTGTCATGGCGGAAGAGGGTGATCGCCGCGTCCGGGGTGGTCGACCTGTACCAGACGGAGAGGTCGTACTGGGCCCCCTCCGCCACCCCCGGCGCGCACGCCGCCGACTCCGTGATCAGCGCTTTGCGGTCGCCGTCGACGCGGCGCGTCAGCTCGACCTTGAGCGCCTTCGTACCGGAGTGGGCGTCGGCGACGACGTCGAAGGTGAAGTCGTTGTCGCCCCAGCCGGACCGCTCCCAGCAGTACGGCATCCCGTCCGCGCCGGTGCCGGCCGTCTCGAACCCCGGGTTCTTGATCAGGTTCGGGCCGGCGACGGCGGGGTGCTGGGCGCCGAGCAGCAGACCGCCGGTGAGGGCGGTGACGGCGAGGAAGGCGGTACGAGTGCGGCGGGAGGGGCGGGGTCGGCGGGAGGGGCGAGGGGCGCGTGAGGGGCGGGAGAAACGGAAGAGGCCGGGACTTGCGCCGGTACGTCTTCTCATCGGCTCGCCTCGCTCACCGGCTCCATCCGGTCGGCGTTCGCGCCGGGCTTGCCCGTACGCACCACCGTTCCACGCTCTTTGCGCTGCCGCTTCGGCAGGTACACCAGCGCCTCCGTCCCCGCGAACCGCAGCACGAACGTCGCCAGCAGCCCGCACACCGTCGCCGGCAGCACCCCCATCCCGGCATACGTCACCAGCAGCGCGATCAGCGGAATCCGCAGCAGCAGATCCGCGTTGGCGAGCAGCGCGAAGCGGCCCACCCGGTCCGCCCAGTGCCGGTGCGCCCGCCTGCCCCGGAACAGCAGCACCTCGATGAGCAGGAAGTTCCACGCCACCCCGAACTGGTTGGCCACCACCTCGGCCGGCAGATAGTGCGCCCCGGCCGCTGTCAGCCCGTACAGCGCGAGCAGGTTCGGTACGAAGCCGGTCAGGCCGATCAGCCCGAAGGCGGCCATCCGGGCGGCGGGGGCGGCCGTCCGGAGTTCGACCAGGTGGCGCAGGAAGCGCAGGCCCTCCCGCACCGTCGACTTCGACTCGCCGGCGAACCGGTCGCCGAAGACGAACGGCACTTCGGCGGGGCGCTCGGGGCGGCAGCGTACGGCCAGTTCCAGCAGGATCTTGTAGCCGAGCGGACGCAGCACCTCCGCTCCGGCCGAGGAGCCCGCTCCCGCCGAGGAGCCCGCCCCCGCCGAGGAGCCCGCCTCCGCTCCCGCCGAGGAGCCCAGCTCCCTCGCCACGGCGGACCGTCTGATCGCGAAGAAGCCGCTCATCGGGTCGCTGATCCCGCGCAGCCGGCGCGGGAAGAGCGCCTTCGTCAGCCATGTCGCGGAGCGCGAGACGGCGATACGGTAGCCGCCCGCCAGCCCGGCCCGGCTGCCCCCGTCGATATAACGGCTGGCCACGACGAGATCGGCGCCCGCGCGCTCGCCGGCCTCGACGAGGTCGGGGACGAGCGCGGGCGGGTGCTGGAGGTCGGCGTCCATGACGACGATCCAGTCCGATCCAGCGGCCTTGAGGCCCTCGACGACGGCGCCGCCGAGTCCGCCCACCGGCTCATCGCGGTGCAGGACGTTGACGGGGAACGGGCAGTCCAGCGCGGCCGACGCGATGACGGCCGGGGTCTCGTCCGTCGAGTCGTCGACGAAGAGGACCTCGCAGGGCAGCCTGGCCGGTACGGCGTCGGTCAGCCGGCGCAGCAACTCCCGTACGTTCCCTGCCTCGTTGAAGGTCGGGATGATGACGGTGACGGCGCCCGGCTCGGCGACGGCCGTCGCCTCCAGCGCGCCGAGGCCGAGGATCGACTCGCCCCGCGCACCGCCGCTGCCGCTGCCGCTACCGCTGCCGCCCGCACCCGACAACTCCGCTCCCTCGTCCTCGGAAAGATCACTCATCGCTCGTCCCCTCCCACGATCTGCCGGATCTCGATCCGGTCCTCGCCGTCCCCGAAGACGGCCACAGCGGTCGAATGGTCCAGCGCCGCCCGCACATTGGGCAGGTCGCGCGCGTCGCGCCGTACGGTCGGAGAGGCGACCACATAGTCCAGGTCGCGCCAGCCGCCCGGCATGGTCTTCGTGACCGCCGGGTCGAGATCCGCCTTGTAGAACCAGATGGCGCCCAGGCCCGGTTCGTAGCCCGCGTGCACGAGGTCGAGCCAGAGCGCGTCGTCCACCAGCACCCGCGCCCGGGCCGGGTCCGCCACCTCGGCCGCCATCCAGCCGGCCGCCGCGCGGTACGACGCGTTGTCGTCGGCGGTCAGCGCGGTGCGGTCGCCGTCGTACCAGCGCGGTACGACGAGTACGGCGGCGGTCGCGGCCAGCGCCACCAGGGCCGTCCACCGTACGGCGAGCGGCCCGCGGCCCTCCCCGGGGCGGCGCCACTTGCGCAGGACGGCGTGGCTGACGGAGGCCGCCGCGCCCGCCAGGACCAGCGCCAGGAACGGCAGCCCCTGGATGATGTACATCGCGGGCAGATAACCGGACGGGCGCAGCGCCACCGCCGTGAGGATGACCACCGCGAGCGCGGGCCCCGCCAGCGCCCGCGCCGTGACCGACCAGCGCAGCGTCGCCACGAGCAGGACGGCCGCCGCGATCCCGCCGAGCGGCAGCACGCGGTCGTAGTAGAGCCAGGACTGGAGCACCCCGTACGAGCCGGAGCCCGGGTCGAGTACGAAGCCGGAGCCCGGCCGGCTCATCTGGTACGTCACGCCGTCCCAGAGCGAGACATGCCCGCCGCCCGGCGCCAACTCGCCCTTGAGCAGGGCGAACAGCGGGTACGAGAGCCCGATCAGCACACACGCGGTGATGGCGCCGGTCAGCGCGAACTTGCGGGTGTCGCGGTGGCTGTTGCGCCACATCGTGACGAGCAGCGCGGGCAGGACGACCAGCATGGTCTCCTTGGTGAGCACGCCGACGGCGGCGGCGATGCCGGCCGCGAAGTGGTGCCACAGATGCCGGTGGGGCGATGCCGCGAGGCAGAACGCGAGCAGCGTCCACATGACGGCGATGTTGTCGAGGAAGATCTCCCGCTGGAGCACCACGGAGAGCGGCGACAGCCCGAACAGCGCCATCGCGAGCCCGGCCGCCCAGCGCGGTAGCAGCAGCCGCCGGGCGAGTACGTAGAGGAGGACGGCGCTGGCGGCGCTGACGAGCAGCATGGCGCCGCGCATGGTCGCGACGGTCATCGAGTCGGGCGACAGGAGCGCCGGCAGCCAGGTCAGGAAGGCGATCTGGAGCCAGCCGAGCGGCGGATGGTCGTACCAGTACGTGTAGTGGGCGAGGCCGCGGCCCTCCTGGACGGCCCACGCCTGGGCGAGGTAGGTGCCCTCGTCGTCGCTGAGCGTGGGGTAGTTCTGGATGTTCCAGCCCTGGACGGCGAGGATCGCGAGGAGCAGGACGCCGCAGAGGACGAGGTCGGCGCGGGAGCGGCGGAAGCGGACGACGGGGCGGGCGGAGGGTTTCGGCGCGCGCGGGTCCGTACCTGTAGCGGTGCCGCCGCCCGATCGGTCGCGCTCAGGACTTGGTCTCTGCCCGTCGAGTCCCGAACCCGTGCCCGTGCCCGAACCCGTGCCCGTAGCCGTACCCGTACCCGAACCCGCGTCCGGTGTCACCGCGGGGAGCGTGGAGGTCACGCGTGGACTTCCTCTCGGAGATGCGCGCCGACATGGCTGGTCAGCTCCCAGTCGCTGCGCCCCCGGTGCTCGCGCCAGACGGCGCGGATCGCCGCTCCGGCGAGAAGCACCTGGTAGAAGGGGCCGCCGACGACGAGCTTGAGGTAGTGCGCGAACCGGACCCGCAGTCCGTACTGCCGGCCGAAGTCATGGAGCCCGACGATCTCGAAGACAAAGGTGACCAGGGCGGTGACCAGCGGCAGGAAGGTGACGAACGCGATCGTCACGGGCACGTCGAGAAAGAGCGCGACGCAGACGTTCAGCGGGATGATCACGCCGGTGAACGCCTGGAGGAACGGCGTCATCAGCGTGTAGCGGGCAAGCAACCGCTGTCCGCGCGTGGGCAGTTGGCGCCAGTCGTTCTTGCGGTAGACCTGTAGGAAGCCCTGGTTCCACCGGGTGCGCTGCTTGAGCAGCGACATCAGCGAGTCGGGAGTCTCCTCGCGGGTCACCATGTCGGAGTCGTACGCGACGACGACCTTCTTGCCGATGCTGGAGAGCCGTACGCCCAGGTCGCAGTCCTCGGCCAGGCAGTTCTGGTCCCAGCCGCCGGCCGCGCGCAGTACCTCGGTCCGTACGAAGACGGTGTTGCCGCCGAGCGGGATGAACCCTTTCTGCGCGTGCAGATGGAGCCGGCTGCGGAACCAGAAGAAGTACTCCAGGCAGTTGCGCAGGCTGTACCAACTGGAGTGGAAGTTGATCAGCTGCACTCCGCCCTGCACGACATCGGCGCCGGTGGAGCGGAACGCGTGGTCGACGTGGGTGAGCAGGGCGGGATGGACCTGGTCCTCCGCGTCGAAGACGCCGACGACATCGCCCGTGCAGTACGGGAGCGCGGTGTTGAGCGCCTTGGGTTTGTTCTTGGCCTCGTGGGTGTCGACGACGACCCGGACCCGGTCGGGGGCGCGGGCCGCGGCCCGGTCGGCGACCGCGGCGGTCTCCGGGTCGTCGTGCCCGACGATGACGATGATCTCGAATCCGCTGTGGCTGGATTCCAGCAGCCGTTCGATGGTGTGCTCCAGCACCGCCTGCTCGTGACGGGCGGGCAGGAGGAGCGAGAACGAGCCCTCCAGGCCGCCGTCGGGCGGGTCGAATCTGGTGGCGGCCAGTGTCTCCGGCGTGCGCCAGGCGTGCATCTGCCACCAGAGCGTGAAGGCGGCCATCCAGAACAAGGTGATGGATATCGCCGCAATCAGCGCAGCGGTGAACACGGACAGGAACAATTGGCCCCCCTCGGCCGGGGCGGACTGCGGCAAGGCCCCCCTGGCCGCCGGTCCACCCGCTCAGATCCCCCTGGCGCGCAGGTTCCCCCCTGGCGCGCTGCTGTGTGCGGTCGTTGAAGACCATAAGGGGGACCTGTGACGGGAGAAGGGCCGATCGGGTGAATAACGCGTTTCAGTCCGATTCACGACCCATCAGAAACCGGCCACCTATCACCCGCCCCTACTCGAACACACCCAATTCGGCTTTAAGTTCGCTTACTTCGGTGGTGGGTGCCGAGCAGACGAAACGTCGGCAGACGTACGCGGCGGCCTCGCCGGAGACGAGCGGCCGGCCCGCCAGCAGCGGAAACTCGGAACCGCCCGCGGTACCGCCCGCCGCGTCACCCGCCGCACCACCCACCACACGGTCCGGCTCCCCGACGGCGACCACGGCGCCGGGACGGGTGCCGAGCAGCGCCGCACGGTGCAGCGCGGCTGTCGTACCGTCCCCCGCCGGTCCCACGACGGCGATCTCGCGCGGCCCGTCGAGCCGCGCCTCGGCGACCGCGAGCCCCCAGCCGATGAAGCGCGGCGCGCGCGGCCCGAGCGCCTTCACCACCCCGAGGGCGCCCTCGGCCGCGTCGCGGTGGGCCGCGGAGCCGGTGTGCGCGGCGTACGAGAGGAGCGCGCCGGCGGCGGCCGTCCAGCCGGAGGGGGTCGCGTTGTCCATCGGGTCCTGCGGGCGCCGGATCAACTGTTCGGCGTCGTCAGCCGTATCGAACAGCGTGCCGCCACTCTCCGCCACGAACTTGTCGAGCACAATGTCCAGCAAGAATCCGGCGAATTCCAGCCACACGCCCTCGCCGGTGACGCTCGCGAGCGCGAGGAACCCCTCGGCGACATCGCCGTAGTCCTCCAGCACCCCGGCGTTGGCGCCCACCCGGCCGTCCTTCGACGTACGGGCCAGCCGGGCCGCGTCGTCCAGATGTACCCGTACGAGCAGATCGGCGGCCTCGGTGGCACGCTCGATCAGATCGGGCCGGTCGAAGTACGCGCCGGTCTCGGCCAGCGCGGCGATGGCGAGCCCGTTCCAGGCGGCCACGATCTTGTCGTCACGGCCGGGCCGCGCCCGCTCCTCGCGCGCGGCGAGCAGCCGCGTCCGTACGGACTCGACGCGCTCCGCGTCCACCAGGCCCTCACCGACGGGGAGTTGCAGCACGGAGGCGCCCGCCTCGAACGTACCGTCCACAGTCACCCCGTAGTACCGCTCGGCGAACTCGGCGTCCGCCTCCCCCAGCACCGCGCGCAGCTGCTCCGGAGTCCAGACGTAGTACGCGCCCTCCGCGTGCTTCCCGCTGCCGGTGTTGTCGTCGCTGTCGGCGTCGAGCGCGGAGGCGAACCCGCCCTCGGGCGTGCGGAGTTCCCGTACGAGGAAGTCGGCGGTCTCGATGGCGACCCGGCGGGCGAGATCCGATCCGGTGGCCCGCCAGAGGTGCGCGTACACCCGGCACAGAAGGGCATTATCGTAAAGCATCTTCTCAAAATGGGGCACAACCCACTCGCGGTCCACCGCGTAGCGCGCGAAGCCGCCGCCCAGCTGGTCGTAGATCCCGCCGCGCGCCATCGCCTCGCACGTGTGCGTGGCCATCTGGAGCGCGCCCTCGGAACCGGTACGGGCGTGGTGGCGCAGCAGGAACTCGACGACCATCGACGGCGGGAACTTGGGCGCCCCGCCGAACCCGCCGTGCAGCGCGTCGTACTCCCGCGTCAGCCCCAGCAGTGCCTGCGTCGCCTCCTCCTCGCCCGGCATCCCGTCCCCGCCGTGCGCGAGCGACCGCCCGGCCAGCTCCCGCACGATCCGCGCGCCCACCTCGGCGACCTCCTCCCGCCGGTCGGTCCACGCGGCGCTGACGCCCTCAAGCACCTGCGGGAACGACGCGGTGCCGGCCCGGGGCGCGGGCGGGAAGTACGTACCGAAGTAGAAGGGCTCCGCGTCCGGCGTCAGAAACACCGTCATGGGCCAACCGCCCTGCCCGGTCGCCGCCTGCACGGCCTCCATGTACACGGCGTCGACATCGGGCCGCTCCTCGCGGTCGACCTTGACGCTGACGAAGTGCGCGTTCATGTACTTCGCGGTCGTGACGTCCTCGAAGCTCTCGTGGGCCATCACATGGCACCAGTGACAGCTCGAATACCCCACGCTCAGCAACACCGGCACATCCCGCCGCCGCGCCTCGGCGAACGCCTCGGGCGACCAGGGCCACCAGTCGACGGGGTTGTCGGCGTGCTGGAGCAGGTAGGGGGAGGTCTCATGGGCCAGTCGGTTCGCCATACCCCCCATCCTGCCCCAGCCGGGTGAGCGGCCCGCCGCGTACGCCGACCGCGTCGGGCGCGTCAGCTCCCGCTCAGCCCCCGCTCAGCCCCCGCTCAGTTCTTGCCGCCGACGATCACCGGTGTGCTGCTGCCCGCGCCGCACGGGACCGCGTAGACCGGGTTCGCCTTCGCGGCCTCGCGGTATGCCTCGATGCACTGGTTCAGCAGCACCTTGTCGCTGAGCGACTGCTCCAGGATCTTGTTCGCCTTCGCGATGCCCTCGGCCTCGATCCGCCGGCGCTCGGCCTCGGCCGTGGCCGTACGGGCCGCCTCGGTCGCCCGCTCGGTGGCCTGCTGCTGCTGGATCTTCTTGTCGATCTGGTCCTGGAGCTGCTTGGAGGGCTTGACGTTGCGCAGGTTCACGGCCGTCACGGCTATGCCGCGCGGTGCGAGGCGCTTCTTGATCAGCTCGTCGATCTCGGCGTTGATCTTCTCGCGCGCGGAGGTGTAGCCCTCCTCGCTGGTGTGCCGGGCGAAGACGTTACGGACGATCTCCCGGCTGTCCGGGAACACCAGCCGCTCCTGGATCGCCTCCTCCGTCCCGGCCAGCCGGTACAGCTCCACGGCCTTCTCCGGCGTCACCGCCCACTTCACGGTGGCCTCCGCGTACATCACCCCGCCCTGCGAGGAGCGCACCTCGACGACGTTCTTGTCGGAGAGGTTCAGATCGACCGGGCGGGTCGAGAACGTCGTCACCGTGGTGAACGGCGACTTCAGATGGATCCCCGACGTCCAGGGCTCCCCCACCTTGCCGAAGGCCACCGGCACTCCCACCTGATACGCGCTCACCACGTGCACGCAGCTCACCACGGCCGCCAGGACCGCCCCCAGCAGGGCGAACGCACTCCCGATCCGCCACTTGGCCTGGGAGTTGAACCGGCCCACGACGTACAGCGCGACGGCTGCTATGAGACAGATGACGGACAGCGCGAACATGTTCCCCCCACGGGATACGACCCGGTGCCGGACCCGGCGGACCCGCCGAACCCGGCACTTGACCTGCACTTTACAAAGTCCCCGAAGGGTAGCGCAGGGACGCAGGGGACCGAGCCCTTTGGTAGATTCAATCTACGTAGATTCAATCTACTCAAACAGGAGCACCGTCGTGACCGTCACCCCCTTCGTCGGCCGCAGTATCGAACTGAATCTGCTGCGCAAGCGCCTCGACCGCGTCGCCACGACCGGCGCCGGTACCGCCGTCACCATCCGGGGCCGCCGTCAGGTCGGGAAGTCGCGGCTCGTCCAGGAGTTCTGCGACCGGGCGGCGGTCCCCTACCTCTTCTTCACCGCCACCAAGGGCGCCTCACCGCTGGAAGCCCTCGCCGGGTTCCACACCGAACTGCGCGAGTCACGGCTGCCGCACGACGAGACGCTCCTGATCGCCGGTCCTCCGCAGAACTGGCCGGACGCCTTCCGCCTGCTGGCCGGCGTTCTCCCGGACGCTCCCTGCGTCGTCGTACTGGACGAACTGCCCTGGCTGGCCGAGCAGGACCCAGTGTTCGACGGTGCGCTCCAGACCGCGTGGGACCGGCTGCTGTCCCAGCGGCCGGTGCTGTTTCTGCTGCTCGGCAGCGATCTGCACATGATGGAACGGCTCACCGCGTACGACCGCCCCTTCTACGGCCGGGCCGACAGTCTGGTCCTCGGACCGCTGAACCCGGCCGAGACCGGAAGCGCCCTCGGCCTCGACGCCGCCGACGCCATCGACGCGCATCTGGTCTCCGGCGGCCTGCCCGGCATCCTCCGCGCCTGGCCGCACGGCACCCCCGCGCTGGACTTCATCGAAGCGGAGTGCGCCGACCCCGCGTCCGCGCTGTTCGGCGTCCCCGAGTCGACCCTCATGGCCGAGTTCCCGACGCCCGACCAGTCACGCCGGGTCCTGGAGGCCATCGGCAGCGGGGACCGTACGCACGCCAACATCGCCGCGACGGCCGGCAGCCGGGACGGGGTCCTGCCCTCGGGGGTGCTCTCCCCGATACTGCGACGGCTCGCGGAGGAGAAGAGGGTGCTCGCCACGGACCACCCGCTGTCCACCAAGCCGGGAAAGCCCGCGCTCCACCACGTCGCCGACAGCAATCTGCGGCTGTACCTCGGGGCTCTGCGCTCGGCACAGGAACTGACCCGGCGCGGTCGCCCGGACGCGGCGTTCCAACTGGTCGGACGGCGCTGGACGGCATGGCGCGGTCGCGCCGTCGAGCCACTGATCCGTGAGTCGCTCGCGCTCGCGACCGTGGCGGACGGCTTCCCCTGGCCCGGGGCGCAGTCGGTGGGCGGCTGGTGGAACCGGCAGTTCAGCCCGGAGATCGACCTGATCGGCGCCGACCGCGCGCCGGTGGCGCAGGCCCTGTTCTATGTCGGCTCCGTCAAATGGCTGGCCACTCCCTTCGACTCCCACGACCTGGCCTCACTGGTACGGGGCGCGGCATCGGTCCCCGGTGTCACCCCGGGCACCACCGGCCTCGTCGCCGCCACCCTCAGCGGCACGAAGGACATCGGTGGATCGGGCTCGTCGGTCTCGGGAGGCTCGGTGGACCTGGTCTGGGGGCCGCGCGAGGTGGTCTCGGCCTGGCCGGCATGACGTAACTCGGGCTCCGCCTGCGGCGGAACGCTGCGTTCCGCACTCGCGCTCGCGCCTCCCAGCCGGGACAATGTGCTCTCACTCATGCTCGCGGAGGGGACGCACATGCGGGAAAGCCACCGCGCCGAGGCCGAGAGGCTGTTGGTGCGTGCCGTGGAGGAGGAAGTCCGGCGTTCCGGCGGGCGGAGCGAGGGGGGCGCGTTGCTGGCGCGCGGGCGCGGGTCGCTCGATGCCATGGCCGCCGGAGCCGCCGAGGAGTACGCCGCGTATGTGCGGGCGCTCGACACGGACGCGGCCGGACAGCCCTCGCTGGCGCAGCGGTTCAGCAAGCAGTCGATCGGGACGCCCGCGCTGGTGACGTCCGTCGCCGCCATGGCCGCCGTCGGGGCGGATGTGGCGCTGGGTACGGCGGCCGGGATCGCGTTCGGGGCCGGGGCCGTCGTCGCCGTGGCCGGGGCCGCGACGACCGTCGCGAAGGTGACCGCGTCGCACTGGCCGGCCGCGCACCGCCGCGCCGCCGCCGCCGGACAGCCGGGCGGCACCGAGCAGTTGAGGCTCCAGTGGCTGACGGCGCTGGAGGTACGGGGCATCCGCCCGTTCCTCGACCAGCAGCGGGTGCTGACGTCGGCGACGAAGCGCACGACCGCCAAGAAGTCCACCGTCGTACCGCAGTTGCGCGGCGGCGACCGCAGCGCCGCGGCCCGCCGCCGTACCGTGCTGGAGCAGTCCTTCGCCCATCTGCCGGAGCCCGACGGGCCGTTCGCCGGGCGCCGCGCCGAACTCGCGCAGATCAACCAGTGGGTGCAGGCGGCCCGCGCGTCGACCGAGACGAAGCCGACCGTGGTCGTGCTGTACGGGGACCCCGGTTCCGGCCGCACCGAGCTGGCCGTACGGGCGGCGCACCAGCTCAAGGACCAGTTCCGCGGGGCGTGCGTGGTCGATCTGCGCGGCGGCGGAAGCCTGGAGGCGCCGCTGTCGACGCGGGACGCGCTGCTGCATCTGATGAACCGGCTGGGCGCGCCCCGCGAGCAGTTGCTGTTCCGTGAGGGCTCCTCGCCGGAGCAGCAGGTGCGGCGGCTGAGCGAGCTGTACCACCAGCATCTGAAGGGACTGCCCGTCACGGTCGTCCTGGACGACGCCTCCGATCCCGCGCAGGTGCGGACGCTGGTGCCCGAGCGCTCCGACAGCCTGGTGCTGGTGACGGCGCGCACCCGGCTGGATCTGCCGGCCGAAGTGCCCGCGTGGGTGCACCAGTTGGAGGTGGCGGCGCTGGACGGCGCGGGCGCCGAGGAGCTGCTGCGGATCGCGTCGGACGAGTCGGCGGACGGCTCGGCGGGCCCGTACGACTTCCAGTCCGGCGACCTCGTGCGCGACCTGTGCGGCGGGCTGCCGCTCGCGCTGCGCATCGCGGGCTCCTCGCTCGGCGAGCGCACCCCGCTCGAACTGGCCACGGATCTCGCCGCGTACGGCGGTCCCGTGGGCCCCCTGGAGCGGGCCCTGTGGCTGCGCTACACCGACCAGAACGACCAGGCGCGCAGGCTGCTGCGACGGCTCGCGCTGGCCGGGCGCGCCTCGCTGGGCACGGCCGCGGCGGCGGCGCTGCTGGCGACCGACGAGCAGGAGGCGGCGCGGCTGCTGGCCTCGCTGTCCCGGGCCGGGCTGATCGACCACGTACGCGGCAGCCGCTACCGGCTGCACGATGTCGTACGTACCTTCGTGCACGCGCGGCTGCGCGAGGAGGAGCCCGCGGAGGAGCGCACGGCCGCGCAGGAGCGGCTCATCCGCAACTACGGCGAGCTGGCCGACTCGGTGATCCGGCTGGTCGACGGCAAGACGTCGACCCGCGCGGATCTCTTCAAGAGCGCGGCGGGCTCGCACGGTTTCTCCTCGCTGGACGCGGCGCTGCGCTGGCTGGACGACGAGTCGAGCTTCATCACGGCGACGCTGCGCCACGCCGAGGGCGTCGACCAGCAGGCCGTCCTCGGTCTGCTCGGCGCGCTCTGCGACTACTGCCTGCTGCGCGGCGACCTGTACCGGCTGGGCGAGATCAGCGAGCTGACGCAGGCCGTCGACCAGGGGCTGCTGGTGCGCTCGGTCCAGTGGCGTACGGGGATCGCGGCCCGGCAGCTCGGCGAGCTGGACAAGGCGCGCTCCACGCTCACCTCGGTGGTGGGCCTCTACCGGGAGGCGCAGCACGACGCGGGCGCGGCCCGGGCGCTCTGCTCGCTGGGCATCACCCTGCACCACCAGGGCAATCTCATCGAGGCGTCGGCGAAGCTGCGGGAGTCGCTGGCGCTCCAGGCCGAGCCGTCGCTCGCCGGGGACCGCGGCTGGACGATGCACGCGCTGGCGGCGGTCGAGCGCGACCGCGGCGGCCTCGCGGAGGCGTTCGCGCTGCTGACGTCGGCGCTGGCGCTGCACCGCGAGAGCGAGTCGGTGCACGGCGAGGCGTGGGCGCACTACCAGCTCGGGCAGCTGTTCCTGCGGACGGGCGATGTGGCGCGCGCCGAGGGCGAGCTGCGCGCGGCGCTGGAGCTGTACGACCGGACGCACGACGGCCGCGGCGAGGCGTGGGCGATGACCCAGCTGGCCCGCGCGCGGCTGGTGGAGGGCGAGGCCGGGCAGGCCGTCGACCAGCTGCGCGAGGCGCTGGCCCGGCACCGGGAGAGCGAGGACGCGCGCGGCGAGGCGTGGACGCTGTACTACCTGGGGCAGGCGCTGGAGGAGGACGGCGACCGGGACGAGGCGGTTCGCGAGCTGGGGCAGGCGCGTACGAAGTTCTCGCGGATGCGCGATGTGTACGGTCTGGCGTGCGCCCGTCACCATTCGGGCCGGGTCACCCGCGACCAGCGGGCCGCGCAGACCGGCAATCTGCGCAACTCGGGCTTCGCCCGCCAGTTGCTGGTGGACTCGCGCGCCGACTTCCACCGGATCGGGGTGGCGCACGGCGAGGGGTGGACCTGCCTGGAGCTGGCGATCGTCGACGCGGGCAACAACCGGCCCACCCAGGCGCTGCAACTGTGCGACGACGCGATCACGCTCTTCGCCTCGTACGGTGACCGGCGCGGCGGCGACTGGGCGCGCTTCCTGCGCTGCACGCTGCTGCCGTACGCGTCGGCGGGCGGGGTCGAGGTCGGCTCGGTGGTCGCCGAGCAGGAGCTGGCGGAGCTGTCCGCCGCCGGCCATCCGGCGCGCGAGAGCAAGCTCGCGGAGTCGGCGGCGACCTTCGCGGTGATCCTGGGCCGCGGGGTCCGGCTGGAGGACGGCTGGCAGGCGTGGGACCTGGGCATGGTCCCGGGCCGGCACGCGCGCGAGGTGATGGGCGTACAGGTGGACGTAACTACGGACGTGGACGTCACGCCCGCCTGATGTCGCCGTACGTACTACGTACGTGATGTACGCGTCACCCCGGTCACCGCACGGTGACCGGGGGTACGTGCGAACCGTACGGGCGTACGGGTTACGGGCTACTCGCCGCGCAGTGGCTCCGAGGTGCCCGCCGCCGGCTTCGGAGCCGCCGCGGGCTCCGGCGTCCGGGGCGCCTCCTCGAAGTTCACCTTCTCCATGTGGCGGCTCATCGACTTCATGAGCATCCACACCCCGCCCGCCATCAGCGCGAACACGATGAACCCGAGCACCCCGGGCGTCACCTTGTTCTGGTCGAGCTCCTGGGCGAGGGGGATCACGTGCGTCACCGCTTGGGTCGCAGCCTGAGTCGCATACATATCAGGCATTGTCGCGGACGCCCGCGAAGAGGTCGCTCTCGGGGAGGGATGTGGCGACGAGCGCCTTCACCAGCTCGTACTCCTCCGTCGGCCAGATCTCCCGCTGGAGGTCCAGCGGAATACGGAACCAGCCGCCGTCGGGGTCGATCTGGGTGGCGTGCGCGATCAGCGCCTTGTCCCGGATCTCGAAGAAGTCGCCGCACGGAACGTACGTGGTCAGCGTCCGCTCGTCGCGCCCGAACTCGTCCCAGCGCTTGAGCCACTCCCCGTACGGCGACTCCATGCCGCGCGAGAGCAGCGCCTCGTGCAGCGCGACCGTACGCGGCCGGTTGAAGCCCTGGTTGTAGTAGAGCTTCAGCGGCTGCCAGACGGGGCCGAACGCGTCCTCCGGGTACTTCTCGGCGTCCGTCGCGCCCTCGAACGCCACCATGGAGATCTTGTGGGTCATGATGTGGTCGGGGTGCGGATATCCGCCGTTCTCGTCGTACGTGGTGATGACCTGCGGCCGGAACGAGCGGATCGACCGCACCAGGCGGCCGGCCGCCTCGTCGACGTCCGCGAGGCCGAAGCAGCCCTCGGGCAGCGGCGGCAGCGGGTCGCCCTCGGGCAGCCCGGAGTCGACGTACCCCAGCCACTCCTGCCGGATGCCGAGGATCTCGCGCGCCTCGTCCATCTCCTTCTTGCGGACTTCGTGGATGTTCGCCTCGATAAAGGCGTCACCCTGGAGTTTGGGGTTGAGGATGGAGCCGCGCTCGCCTCCTGTGCAGGTCACGACCAGCACGTCCACCCCCTCGGACACGTACTTGGCCATGGTGGCCGCGCCCTTGCTCGACTCGTCGTCGGGGTGGGCGTGAACGGCCATCAGTCGCAGCTGGTCAGTCAAGACTCGATCCTCAGTGATGTGTCGCATCGGTCGGCTTCTATAGTGACGGATATCGGAGGGCGGAAATTCCGGGTCGCCCGACTCCGAAGGGAACGATCATGACGGCGGTACGCGAGGACCTCCCCCAGGGCCGCTACGGCCGCTCGGCGGACCAGCGCGCTGACCGGCGGCTGCGGATCGTGGGCGGCGCGCTCGGGGCCGCTCTGCTCGTCCTGCTCGGCTGGTACGGCTATCACTACGTGGTCGACCGCAGTGTCTCCGGCGAGCTGATCAAGTTCAAGCGGATTTCGGCGACGGCGGTCGAGGCCCATCTCGAAGTGCGCAAGGACCGCGACGCCACCGGCAGCTGCACGCTGCGATCGATCGCGGAGAACGGCGCCGAGGTCGGCCGCAAGGACGTCCGCTTCGGCGCGGGCGAGACCCGGATCGACACGGTCGTCACCATCCGTACGACGGAGAGCGCGACGGCCACCGAGCTGGTCGGCTGCACGGCCGGCTGACCCGGCAGGCCGATCGGCCGACGCGGCCCGGAGCGGCCCGGATACCCGGCGCTGACCTGGGCTGACCTGCGTTGATGGAATTCTGACGGCAATTGTCCTCCCCCTCGCGCCACTAAATTGTTACGCTCATGGTTTCGCCCACCCGAGAGGGAACATCCTTCTGGGTAGGGCGTTGCTTTGTATTCCGAGTACCTACGAGGAGCACCTGTGACCCAGACCAGCGATAACGTCACCTGGCTCACCCAGGAGGCGTACGACCAGCTCAAGGCCGAGCTGGAGTACCTGTCTGGTCCCGCCCGCACGGAGATCGCCATCAAGATCTCCGCGGCCCGTGATGAGGGTGACCTGAAGGAGAACGGCGGGTACCACGCGGCCAAGGAGGAGCAGGGCAAGCAGGAGCTGCGGGTACGCCAGCTCACGCAGCTGCTCCAGAACGCCAAGGTCGGCGAGGCACCGGCGGACGACGGCATCGTCGAGCCCGGCATGGTGGTGACGATCGCGTTCGACGGCGACCCGGACGACTCCCTGGAGTTCCTGCTCGCGTCCCGCGAATACGCCAGCTCGGACATCGAGACCTACTCGCCGCAGTCCCCGCTGGGCAGCAGCGTGAACGGCAAGAAGGCCGGCGACACCGCGCAGTACGAGCTGCCGAACGGCAGGAGCGCCAAGGTGAAGATCCTCGACGCCAAGCCCTACCGGGCCTGAGGGCCCGCCCCACCCGTACGAGGGCTACGCACGAAGGGCCGGGACGCCACGACAGGTGTCCCGGCCCTTCGCCGCGTCGGGCGGGGCTTTCCGGTGAGTGCGGCTCCGGGTGGCGCCGCTCAGCCGAGGATCGTGTACCCGGCCGCCCGCAGCGCCGCCGCGACCTCCGCGCAGTGCTCGGTCCCCTTCGTCTCCAGGTGCACTTCCACATCGGCCTCCGTCAGCCCGAGCCGCGGATCGGTCCGTACATGGCTGACGTCCAGCACGTTCGCGTCGGCCACGGACAGCACCCCGAGCATCGTCGCGAGCGCGCCGGGCCGGTCGGTGACCCTCAGCCGCAGGCTCAGATAGCGCCCGGCCGCCGCCATGCCGTGCCGCAGGATGCGCTGCATCAGTACGGGGTCGACGTTGCCGCCCGACAGGACGGCGACGACCGGCCCCCGGAAGGCGCCGGGATCGCTCAGCAGCGCGGCCACCGGGCTGGCGCCGGCCGGTTCGACGACCATCTTCGCCCGCTCCAGGCAGAGCAGCAGCGCGCTGGACAGCTCGTCCTCGGTGACCGTGCGCACGTCGTCCACCAGCTCCTCGATCAGCCGGAACGGCAGGTCGCCGGGGCGGCCGACCTTGATGCCGTCGGCCATCGTCTGCCCGGCCGGCACCGAGACCGGGTGGCCCGCCCGCAGCGAGGGCGGATACGCGGCAGCGGCAGCCGCCTGCACCCCGATCACCTCGACGTCCGGGCGCAGCGACTTCACCGCCAGGGCGATGCCCGCGGCGAGCCCGCCGCCGCCGATGCCGACGACGACGGTCCGCACCTCCGGGCACTGCTCCAGGATCTCCAGGCCGACCGTGCCCTGACCGGCGATGACGTCGGGGTGGTCGAAGGGGTGGATGAAGACCGCGCCCGTCTCGCGCGCGTACTCCTGTGCGGCGGCGAGCGTCTCGTCGACGACCTGACCGTGCATCCGTACCTCCGCGCCGTAGTCGCGGGTGGCGGCGACCTTGGGCAGCGGGGCGCCGACCGGCATGAAGACGGTGGAGCGCACGCCGAGCAGCGTGGAGGCGAGCGCGACGCCCTGCGCGTGGTTGCCCGCGCTGGCCGCGACGACGCCCGCCGCGCGCTCCTCGGGCGACAGGCCGGCGATCCGTACGTACGCGCCACGCAGTTTGAAGGAGCCGGTCCGCTGGAGGTTCTCGCATTTGAGGAGGACGGGGGCGCCGACGAGCCGCGTCAGATAGCGGCTGCCCTCCATCGCGGTGGCCCGAGCCACTCCGGAGAGCATTTTCTGCGCGCCCCGGATGTCGTCGAGGTTCAGGGGACGGGCGGGCCCCGTGGCGCCGTTGGCGCTGTCGGCGTCGCTGCTGCCGGGGGTCGTGCGGGACGTACCGATGCTCATGTCAGCCAGTCTCGCAGCTCACCGGCCGGAAAGCGGTCGCGGCTGATCACCGGTGGTCATAGCCGGTCAGTCGGCGATCTCGCCACCGGTTTGTTCAGGGCAGGTACGGTCCAGGTTCCGGCCGCGTACTCTTTCCCCCAACCAACCGACCCCCGCACCAGAGAGCCACAGCCATGCCCCCTGTGCAGGACATGACTTCCGCTGCGTCGGCCGCCCCGGAGAGCCCCGTCGAACGCTCCGACGACGCCGTCCTCCTCGACGCCCTCCAGCACCAGGTGGCCGTCTTCGCGCGGCGGGCCGAACAGACCCGGCTCGGCGGCGTCGGCCAGGTGCGCAACTCGATGGACCGTGCCGCGTATCTGCTGCTCAACCGGCTTGATCTGGAAGGTCCTATGGGGGTGAAGGCCCTGGCCGCCGGGATGGGGATCGACTCCTCGACCGTGACCCGGCAGGTCGCGCCGCTGGTCGACACCGGCCTGGTCAAGCGCGCCTCGCACCCGGAGGACGGCCGCGCGGTGGTGCTCCAGCTGTCGGCGCGCGGGCTGGCCCGGCTCGAAGAGGTCCGCTCGTCGCGCCGGGAGCTGATGTCGCAGGTCACGGACGACTGGACGGACGAGGAGCGGCACTCCTTCACGACGCTGCTGACCCGGTTCAACGGCGCGCTCGCCGCCCGCGCGGCCCGCACCGCCGCGGAGCCGGGCCCGGGTACGGAGCCCGCGGAGCGGAGCGGCGCCGGTACGCCCTCTTGACCACGGCCCCCCGGCGGGCCGCACGATGAGCTCGTGCGAGAGCGGCGGGCTGACCGGGATCGCCGTCGCGCCCGGGAGTTCGAGGCATTCGCGGCGGGCGCGGCCGGCCGGCTGCTGCATGCCGCCGTACTGCTGACGGGCGAACCGTCCACCGCCGCCCCGCGCGCCCAGCGCCTGCTGATCGCCGCGCTGGCCCGTACCTACGCGGAGTGGGATCTGCTCCGGGACGAGGACCCGTACGACCGGGCCCGCCAGGCGCTGGCCCTGTGCTTCGTCCGGAGCGCGTGGCGCGTCCACTGGGAACGACTGGGCCCGCCCCGGCCGACGGCCGGAGTCCTGGGCGCGCTGGGCCCGCAGGAACGGCTCGTCCTGGTCCTGCGGCTGTACGAGGGACTCACCGACCGGCAGACGGCGTCGCTGCTCGGTCTGCCCGAGGACCGGGTCCGGGCGATCTGCGCGCGCGGGATGGCGGCGATGCGACGCGGACGGGTGCCCCATGCCAGGCGGTAGCGGCGGTGGCGGTGGCGGGAGCCGTAAGGAGGCGGAGGTGCGGCGGCTGCTCGACGCCGCGCCTCCCGTGGTGCCGGTGGACCTCCTCGCCCGGGCGACCGCGCGCGGCGCCCGGCTGCTGCGGCTGCGCAGGACGGTCCGGCTGCTGCTCTGGGCCGTGCTGGTGGCCGCCGCGCTGGTCTTCACCGTCTGGGCGTGGACGGTGCACCCGTGGTACGCGCCGCCGGCCGAGACGACACCGCCGCTGGAGGACTGCGGCGGCTGCTGAGCCAGGACAGCCGGTGGCCGACCGGGAACGCCCCGGCCGGCCACCGCCCGCACGCCCTGTCTCGCGGAGATCAGCCCAGCGCCTGCTTCAGGTCGGCCAGCAGGTCGTCGGCGGACTCGATACCGACCGACAGCCGTACGAGATCGGCGGGCACCTCCAGCGGCGAGCCGGCCGCCGAGGCGTGCGTCATCCGGCCGGGGTGCTCGATGAGGGACTCGACACCGCCGAGCGACTCGCCCAGCGTGAAGATCTCCGTACGGTCGCAGAGCGCGACCGCCGCCTCCTCGCCGTCCGTGACCCGGAACGAGATCATCCCGCCGAACGCCTTCATCTGCTTCGCCGCGACCTCGTGGCCCGGGTGCTCGGGCAGGCCCGGGTAGAGGACCTGGGAGACACGCGGGTGGCGGGTGAGCATCTCGGCGACGCGCGTGGCGTTCTCGCAGTGCCGGTCCATCCGTACGGCCAGCGTCTTGATGCCGCGCAGCACCAGCCACGCGTCGAACGGACCGGCGATCGCGCCCATCGCGTTCTGGTGGTACGTGAGTTCCTCGGCGAGTCCGGCGTCGTCGGTGATCAGCGCGCCGCCGACGACGTCCGAGTGCCCGCCCATGTACTTGGTCGTGGAGTGCACGACGACGTCCGCGCCCAGCGCCAGCGGCTGCTGGAGATAGGGGCTGGCGAAGGTGTTGTCGACGACGAGCCGCACCCCGGCCGTCCGCGCGATCCCGGCGAGGGCCGCGATGTCGGTGATGCCGAGGAGCGGGTTGGAGGGCGTCTCGACCCAGATGACCTTCGTACGGGGCGTGAGCGCGGCCCGTACCGCCGCCGGGTCCGAGGTGTCGGCCACCGAGAAGTCGACGCCCCAGCGGGAGACGACCTTGGCGAAGAGCCGGAACGTGCCGCCGTAGGCGTCGTTCGGGATCACGACATGGTCGCCGGGGGCCAGCAGCGTACGCAGCAGGCAGTCCTCGGCCGCGAGCCCGGAGGCGAAGGCGAGGCCGCGCCGGCCGCCTTCCAGGGCCGCGAGGTTCTCCTCCAGCGCGGTACGGGTGGGGTTGGCACTGCGGCTGTACTCGTAACCGCCGCGCAGGCCGCCGACGCCGTCCTGCTTGTAGGTGGAGACCTGGTAGATCGGGGGAACGACCGCGCCGGTGAGGGAATCCGGGGTGTTGCCCGCGTGGATGGCGAGCGTTTCGAAGTGGTGACGCTCGTGCTCGCGCTGATCGCTGGAGTGCTGGTGGCTCATGGGTATCGAGCGTAGCGGGGGAAGGGCGCGGCCCGTGCCCTTTGAGTTGTCCACAGCCGCGCCGGGAAGTACGAGGAGTCGGCGGAGTTGTCCACAGGCCGGGGCAGGTCCGCGCGCCGGTCCGGGACAATGGGGGCATGGAGATTCTCTGGTTCCTGATCGCGGTGGGTCTGATGACCGCCGTCGTCGTCCCGTTCGTCCGGCGTCGCGCCGGCGGTATCCGGCAGGTGGCGCCCGGATCACCCGATGCCGCCGATCCGGCCGCCTATGGCTTCGTCCGGCAGGAGGAGCTGGACATCCGGCTGCCTGGGCCCGACCAGGATCTCCTCGACGTGCTCGACGTGGTCCAGCGCACCCAGGACTGGCGGGCCGCCGCGCAGCTGCTCGCCGGAACGCCCAAGGAGGGCGAGGTGCGCTGGCAGCGCGTGCAGGCGTTCGCCGGGGCCGCCTCGCTGGAGCTCCAGCAGCGTCCTGGCGTGGGCGCGGCGTGGCTGCGGGCGTGGCGGGCGGACGCGCCGAAGGACGCGGGCGGCGCGGCGGTGCACGCGGAGTTCCTGGTGCAGCAGGCGTGGCGCTCGTCGGCCGCCGGGACGGACGACTTCCGGATCATCCTGGAGGAGGCGCGTACGGTCTGCGCGCAGGCGGGGCTGTTCGCGCCGGGCGACCCGGTGCCGTACATCACGGAGCTGGCCGTGGCGCGTGGACTGGGCTACTCCCACGAGGAGTTCGACCGGCTCTGGGCGAAGATCATCGACCGCGCGCCGGCCCATATGGGCGCGCATCTGGCCGCGCTGCACTACTGGTGCGAGAAGTGGCACGGCTCGCGCAAGGAGGCGGACGAGTTCGCGACGTCGGCCGCCGCCCGCGCCCCCCAGGGCTCGCTGCTGGCCGCGCTGCCGCTCTTCGCGGTGCACGAGCATCTGCCGGAGGTCAACCTCGTGCGCGGTTTCTACCAGAGCGCGGTGGTGACGAAGGCGGTGGACGGCGCGCTCTACGCGGTCCACTCGGCGCGCCCCGACGATCCGATGCTCTCGCACGTACGGCATCTGCTGATCCGGTTCCTCGTGCGGTGCGAGCGCTGGTCGGACGCGATGAACCAGCTGGTACGGGTCGACGGCCACGTCGGCGCGCTGCCGTGGACGCTGGACGGCGACCCGGCGGCGGGGTACGCGGTGTACCGGGCGCTGGCGGTGGCGGGGTACGAGTCGAACGGGGGAAGCCCGGCGACGCTGCCGCGCTGAGGGGGCGAGGGAGGGGCCGCGCGTTCCGGCGGAATGCGCGGAGCGCCCCGCACGTTTCCGTGAGTGAGGCACGGACCAGCCAGTTCAGCGGCCCCGCACCAGCGCCGCACGCCGCACCCGCCCCGCAGCACCCGCCCGCAGCACCCGGAGGAGACCACCCCATGTTCCTGACGCGCCGCACCCCCGAACTCCCCACCCCCGAGCAGGCGCTCCGGGGCCGCCCCGAGCCCGAGTTCGAGGTCCCCGCGCGCCACACGGTCCTGGGCAACCCGCTGGCGGGCCCGTACCCGGAGGGCCTGGAGGTCGCCGACTTCGGCCTGGGCTGCTTCTGGGGGGCCGAGCGGAAGTTCTGGCAGACGCGGGGCGTGTGGACCACCCTCGTCGGCTACCAGGGCGGCCTTACGCCGAACCCGACGTACGACGAGGTCTGCTCGGGCCTGACCGGCCACACGGAAGCGGTCCGCGTGGTCTACGACCCGTCCGTCGTCTCGTACGCCCAGCTCCTGAAGGTCTTCTGGGAGTCCCACAACCCCACCCAGGGCTTCCGCCAGGGCAACGACGTCGGCACCCAGTACCGCTCCGCGATCTACCCCCACACCGAGGCCCACGCGGAGGCCGCGACCGCCTCCCGCGACGCCTACCAGGAAGTCCTCACCACCGCCGGCCACAAGACGATCACCACCGAGATCCTTCCGGCGGAGGGCCGCGTCTTCTACCCGGCGGAGGCGTACCACCAGCAGTACCTGGACAAGAACCCGGATGGCTACTGCGGCATCGGCGGCACGGGTGTCACCCTGAGCAGCCCCTCGGAGACCAACTGGGGCCGTTCCTGCCCGACGGGCATCGCCCCGGCGTCGGAGCCCTCGGAGCCCTCGGAGCACTGATCCAGGGGGCTGGACCCGCAACCCACCGCCGGATATCCGCTCGGCGGCGAGCTGACCCGTTAGCAAGCTCATCGTCGGCCGGAACACCTGGCGTGTGGTCTACCGGTACGTCGATGAGAAGTCGGTGGAGATCTGCGAGGTCCGGGCCGTGGGCGCACGGGCTGACGCGGAGGTCTACGCCGAGGCCACCGCCCGGCTCCGGGAAGCGGGCGGGCACCGCCCCGAGTACAGCCGACTCGCGGAAGTGGTCGAACGCCTGGGGCGACTGGCCGGATCCCGCACCGTGGCCAGGGAAGCGGTGAGAGAGCCCGTCCCCGACTGGCTCGCCAACCGGCTCGTCCATACGGCCGGAGTCCCCCGCGAGAAGGTCGCCGCGCTGAGTCTGGAGGAAGCCGTCGATCTCTGGGCGGAGTTCACCGCACAGCCGCGATTCGACGCGTAGGCGTACGGCGCAGCCGCCTTGCCTCCTCTTATGGGCGGCCCGCGTAATCCCGTTGACGGTGTCGCGCCGCAGCAGGTTGTATCGGCCGGATTACGTGATCGGCGGCGATGGAGCCGACAGCGAACGGGGAGCAGCGTGGCGGGGAAGATGCACGCCGACGAGGTCGAGACGGATGTGGCCCTCGTCCGGCGGCTGGTGGCGGGGCAGTTTCCGCGGTGGGCGGGGCTGCCTGTCACGGCGGTGGAGTCCGCCGGGACCGTCAACGCCGTCTACCGGCTCGGCACGGACATGACCGTACGGCTGCCACGCGTCGAGGCCGGCGCGCGGGACGTCGGGCGGGAGGGCCGGTGGCTGCCCCGGCTGGCGCCGTTGCTGCCGGTGAGCGTCCCCGTACCGCTGGGGCGGGGCGAACCGGCGGAGGGATATCCGTGGGTCTGGTCCGTGCACCCGTGGCTCGACGGCGAGAACCCCGTCGTCGGGGCGGTGCCCGGCACGACACGCCTCGCGGAGGAACTCGCGGCGTTCGTCACCGCGTTGCGGCGCGTCGACCCCACGGGCGCGCCGACCGCGTACCGGCACGGCCCCCTGAAGACGCGCGACACCGCGACGCGGGACGCGGTGGGGCTGCTCAGCGGCGTCATCGACACCGGAGCCGCGACCGCCGCATGGGAGGAGGCCCTGAGCGCGCCCACATGGCAGGGCCCGCCCGTGTGGGTACACGCGGATCTGTCGCCCGGGAACGTACTGCTGACCGGCGGCCGTCTCACGGCGGTCATCGACTTCGGCTGCATGGGCACCGGCGAACCCGCCGTCGACCTGATCCCCGCGTGGAGCCTGCTGACCGCCGACGCCAGGGACGTCTTCCGCGCGGCGGTGGACGCCGACGACGCGACCTGGGCGCGGGGGCGGGGCTGGGCCCTGTCTATCGCGCTCTCGGAGCTCTCGTACTACCGGGTGACGAACCCGGTGATGGCCGCCATCGCGCGCCACGTGATCCACGAGATCCTCACCGACCGGCGATGACGCGCGGGGCAACACCGGGGCGTGGCACGCGCGTTCAGCGCTTCGGCGCCGTCGCGCCCGTCGCATCCGTCGCGCCCGTCACGCCCGTCACGCCCGTCGCGGTGCCCGCCAGTCGCTGAGCGGCCTCCACCACGAACGCGCGCCGCTTCGCCCGCTCCCCCGGGGCGTCGGCCTCGGCCCCGGTCAGCATGGCGGCGAGCTGCGGGACGCTGAACCACCACGCCGCGAGCCCGATGATCAGGAACATGAGGTGGCCGGCGTCGATCCGGCTGTCGATGAGGCCGTCCCGCTGCGCCTGCGCCGCCGCCGTGACCTTGCGGCCGTAATGCCCCACACGCGCCGTGGCATTCACCGGCGGCGCGCCCCGCAGGCCTTCCCACTGGAGCAGACGGGCCACTTCCGGGTGCTGCCCGTAGTAGTCGAAGGTACGGCCGGCGAACTCGCCCAGGTCCTCGAACCTGAGGCCGTCCGGTGCGACGACCCGGGAGAGCTCTTCGAGCGCATCCGTGAGCACCTCGTCGAAGAGTGTGTCCTTGTCGCCGAAATAGGCGTAGAGCCGTTCCTTGTTGACCCCGGCCCGGGTGGCGATACGGGTCACCGTCGTGCCGTCGGATCCGTGCTCGGCGAACTCGGCGAACGCGGCCGTCCGAAGCCGGTTGCGGGTCTCCTCGACGGTTCGCTTCATGCACCGAGCGTACCAACGTCAACGCCATCACCAACGCCAACGTTGTAGTTGGCGGGAGTGGGTGTTAGCGTCCACCCCACCAACGCCAACACCAACGTTGGCGTTGGCGTTGGCGTTGGACATGTTGACTGGTCTGTCGAGAGGGACTGCGATGAATCTGACCGAGACGACCGCGTACACCGATCGCGACGGCATCGTGGACGCGGTCACGCGCATGGTCGAGGGAATCGACTTCGGCAACGAGGACCTGCTGCGCTCCGCGTTCACCGAGGACGCCGTGTTCGACCTCAGCGGTATCGACCACAGCATCCACGCGTTCGAGCCCTACGAGGGCCGCGAGCAGGTGGTCAAAACCCTGATGGCGACGGTGGGAACGCGGATGGACACCTTCCACTCGCTCTCCAACATCCGGGTACGGGTGGACGGCGACACCGCCCAGCTGACCTGCTACGTGATCGGGCAGCACCACCGCGACGGGCAGGGGCCGTCGGCCCTGTTCCAGGACCACCTCCTGCTGGGCAACTGGTTCCGGACCGACCTGGTGCGCGATCACGACCGCGTGTGGCTGGTCCGCCGCAACAGGATCAGCTCGCGCTGGTCCGTGGGGAACCCGGCGGCCGGCGCCATCTCCACCGAGGGCTGAAGGACTCAGCCCGGCCCGGCACATGCGGGATGACGGACGTACGAGAAGGAGATGGTGGTCATGCGGGCGATCGGCCTGACCGAGTTCGGTGGACCTGAGGTCCTGCGGGTGATCGAGTTGCCCGAACCGGAACCGGGCCCAGGTGAGATACGTATCCGCGTGCACGCGGCGGCGGTCAACCCCACCGACACGCTGTTGCGCGCCGGGACCGTGTCCGCCCTGTTCAAAGGCCGGCCCGGTCCGTACGTGCCGGGCATGGACGCGGCCGGTGTCGTCGACGCGATCGGACCGGAAACCGACACCCCGCTGCGGCCGGGAGACCCGGTGATCGCGATCGTGCGCGCCTACGGCCCGCGCGGCGGCGCCTACGCCGAACTCGTCGTGGTGCCCGCCGAGTCCGTGGTGCCGATGCCGTCCGGCGCGGGCTTCCCGGCCGCTTCCACGCTGCTGATGAACGCCCTCACGGCCCGGATCGCGCTGGACCTGCTGGCCGTGCCCGCCGAAGGCCCCGGCCGTACCGTGGCGGTCACCGGAGCCGCCGGGGCCTTCGGCGGGTACGCGGTCCAGCTGGCCAAGCTCGACGGGCTGCGCGTCCTGGCCGACGCCTCGGCCGCCGATACGGAGCTGGTGGCCTCCCTGGCCGCGGACGAGGTCGTGCCGCGCGGCGACGATGTCGCCGACCGGTTCCGCGCGCTCGCCCCGGACGGGGTGGACGCCGTACTGGACGGGGCGGCACAGCACGCGCTGGTGCTCCCCGCGATCCGGGACGGCGGCGGGCTGGCCGTCGTCCGCCGGGGCTGGGACGGCCCGGCCGGCCGTGGCATCCGCATGCACCGGGTCCTGTCCACCGAGGCGGCCACCGACCACGCCCGCCTGCTCCGGTTGCGGGACCGGGCGAGCGCGGGCGAACTGTCGCTGCGCGTGGCCGACGTACTGCCGGCCGGCCAGGCGGCCGAGGCACACCGGCGGCTGGCCGAGGGCGGAGTGCGCGGCCGTCTCGTGCTGGATCTCACCGACTTCTAGTGCCGTGACCGGCGACGATGTGGCCGAGACGGCGACAGCGACAGCAACGGCAACAACGACGGCCGCGCCGGGAGAGGGGGGTGGCCCTCCCGGCGCGGCCTGCATGTGTGCGTACCGCCGTGGTTACTTGAGCAGGTACGCCTTCACGATGGTGACGTCGTAGACATTGCCGCTCTTGTCCGTGAGCTTCGCCTTGAGGGAGACCGACGTGGCCTTCTTCGGGTGGCTCAGGGACAGGCTCCGCTTACCGCTCTTCGTGGTGACGGGGGCCTTGGACCACTTCTTGCCGCCGTCGTAGGAGACCTGCACGGCCAGCGACTTGAAGTTCTTCGCCGCCGGACCCTGGATCGTCAGCGGGACCGTGAGCTTCTTACCGGCCGCCGCGGTGCTCTTCAGGTCGAGCGCCGGGGCGAAGCGGACCGTGGAGACCGGCAGGTCCACCACCTTGCCGGCCGCGGGCTGCTTCGAGGCGAACGTCCAGTCCGCCAGCAGACGGGTGGTCGTGCCCGCGACCGAGGCGGAACGGGTCGCGTCCGTACTGACCTTGATCTTGGCCGACTTGGCCGGAAGCGCGTCCGTTCCGATGCACAGCGAGCTCTTCGAGCCGACGACCTTCTTGCCGTCGACGAAGATCTGGGACAGCTGCTTGGACACCGCCGAGTAGCCGTCGTGGCCCGCGCCGTCGGAGAACTCGGGGACGCAGGCGAACATTTCGTTCTCGTACCGCTGAACGCTCGACTTGCCCGCCTTCGGGCTGATCACACCGACGTTGAACGTCTCCGTGTAGGTCTTCTTCGCCGTGAAGGTCTTGAACGCGCCCGCTTCCTGGGAGGCGAGTTCGTTGCCCTTGCTGTTCATCTGGCCGGCCCCGAAGGTCCACGTGAAGCCCTTGGGCGTGGTGACGTAGTTCTTGACCGTGGCGGGCACGGCGACCGGGTCCGACATCTGGCCGAGCGTGAACCAGCCGGCCGGCGTCGACCAGGTCGGGTAGACAAAGCCCTTGCGGTTCTTGCCCGTTGAGCCGATCTTGACGTTCACCTGGGCCAGTTCGCTCTTGGCGGTCTTGTGGGTGAAGCCGTTGTAGAACGAGCCGGTGCGGTTGTAGAGCAGGCTGTAGTTGGTGGTGCCCTTCTGCCACAGACCACCGGTCTGGGCGTTGAACGTCTTCGCCGCCACCGACGGGCCGACCTGGCCGATGCGGAAGCCCTTGAACGACTCCAGGGTCCAGCTGCTGATGAGACCGCCGTCCGCCGTGGTGAGGCCGAAGCTCGCGTACGCGTCGACGAGCTTGGCGGAGTCCGGCGCGGTGATGCTGACCGGCTTCGCCTTGCGGGCGTCGAAGGTGACCGTGGCGTTCTTGGTGACGTCCAGCTTCGGCTGGACCATCCAGGCGGCGTCCGGTTCGCTGCTCCCCTTGGGGGTCAGCACCGCGGCGCTGACCAGGTGCGAGCCCTTCGGGACCCGGACCTTGACGGTGCCGTCGCTCTTGGTGGCCGCCGCGTCCTGCGCGAAGGTGCCGGCGTGGCCGTAGATCGAGGCGTTCGACTTGGAGGGCTTGCCCTTGGTGTCGATGAACTTCAGGGTGAGGTCGTACGACTCGACCTCGCGGACGGTCCCGAAGGCCGTACGGACACTCTGGCCGCCCTCGGTGGCCCTGGCGACGACCGCACCGCCGAAGGCGCCGTGCCCGGTGCCCACCGTCGCGTTCGACGTGAGAGCGACGCTCGTGGTGCCGCCGGCGGGGACGGTGACCTGCTGGGCGCCGAGGGTGTAGAAGCCGGCGGGGGCCGCCTTGCCGTTCGGGCCGACGGTGTCCAGCGTCAGATCGAGGGTGACCGGGGCCGTACCGGTGTTGCGGTACGTGATCTGCTTGGTGACGGGCTTGCCGCTGGTGTACGGCCACAGTTGGGTGCCGAAGCTGAGCGAGGTCTGCTCGCTGACGACGCTCTGCGTGATCGCCTTCGTCAGATCGGCCTGACCGGCGCCCTGCTGGTACGGGGTCAGCCCGGCGGTGGGCTTGGCGGCGGAAGTGAGCGCCTGCTTGATGCGCTGACCGCTCCAGTCGGGATGCTGCTGAGCGAGGATGGCGGCGGCGCCGGCGACGTGCGGGGTGGCCATCGAAGTACCGGACATCGATACGTAGCCGGTGGCGGCCGGGTCACCGATGACGCCCTTGGCGGCCTTCGCGGCGACGATGTCCACGCCGGGGGCGGTGATGTCGGGCTTGAGCGAGCCGTCGGCCGTCGGGCCCACGCTGGAGAAGTCCGCGATCTTGCCCTTGCGGTCGACCGCGCCCACGGTGAGGGCCGAGGCGGCGCTGCCGGGTGAACCGACGGTCTCCGCGTCCGGGCCCTCGTTGCCGGCGGCGATGACGA
>NZ_JBFBEZ010000066.1:0-32097 GCF_040701725.1 Streptomyces sp. NPDC093109 | reverse complement strand
CCTCGTAGCGGAGCTACTAGGGCATTTCGGCAACGCCGCGAGCGTGCGTGCCACGCCCCGCGAGCCCAGATCACAACCCCACACAGGCCCTAGTAGTGTTCTCCGCGGCGCGGATGCACCTCGACCCCGATGCCGGGCACCCACAGTTCGCCGTTGTCACCGGCGCTGATGTCCCAGGCGGTCACTTCGGCCGGGCACGTGGTGCCGCGGGCGCGTAGATCGGCGATGATCACGCGCGTGAGTACGGCGGCGGCCGTCGGGTCGGTCTCCGGCAGTCTGATGTTCCACCTGCGGTGCTCGTCCACGTCCTGCCAGCCCCGAGCGCGCATCTCCGCCGCGCGCTCGGGCGTCTGCTCGTGGTCGCGGTCCTCGATGAGGACGTGGAACTCGGCGTTCGTGTCCGACGGGTTGAAGGACACGATCATGGTGCGTCCCCGGTCCCGTGACGCCCAGAGCTTGAGGCCCACCCAGTCGCCGGGGGCCTGCACCGGTATGTGCTCCGCCCAGGAGGCGAGGAGCCCGGTCAGCCGCTCCTCGGCCGCCGCCCAGCTGCTCGACGCCGAGTGTCCGTTGAAGGTCCAGCCGGCGTCATGGCCGGGGCCTTTGCGGTCCAACTGCCAGGTGTAGGGCAGGCGGCCCGAGTCGAAGCTCCAGAACTCGTCCCGGCCGAACGACTCCGTGCGGTGTGCGGACAGTGTCGTCGCGCTGTGGTCCCCGGACAGCAGCAGCGTCCGCTCGCGGTTGCTCCACCGCACACTGGGTCCGTGCGTGGTGCCGCCCAGCAGTGTGGGCTCGCCGATGCGCGCCACTACGGCCTCGTAGACCGGCCGCAGGGCCTCACGGCGTTCGACCGGGCCGCTTCCCTCCGCATGGGTCAGGATCGTGAACGGCCGGTCCAGCTCGGCATCGTCGTGGTTGAGGAGATTTTCCGCGCGATCCGCCGCGTCCTGGCGGACCACCCCCGTGGTGTGTGTCATGACGACCATCATGGCAGCCGCCCGGATCGCGCACGCCGTCGCGCACATCACGTTCACGGCCGCGACGGGCTCCGCCCCGCCGGATCTCATCGATCCCACCGGCGGGGCGGAGTCCTTCTGAGGAGGTGGTTCTTACAGCTCCTTGATGCGGATGTTGCGGTACGAGATGACGTCCGTCGTGCCGTGGACCTGGAGGCCGACATAGCCGGTGGCGTAGCGCCGGCCGTCCGTGCCCGGGTCGCCGGCGCGGGCCGGGTAGAAGTCCTGGCCGCCGAAGTTGTCGAACTCGTTGATCAGGACGCCGTTGCGCAGTACCTCGTAGTGCTGGTCGACCACGCGGATCTCGTAGTCGTTCCAGGTGCCCTTCGGCGTGACTCCGGCGCTGCCGAGGCCGACGCGGTCGAAGCCGTAGATCGAGCCGGTCTTGTACAGGTCGCCGTCCGGCCGGTCGAGGATCTGGATCTCATGGCCGTAGTTGATGGCGACCCACTCGGGCCGGGACTCCTCCGGGTGGTTGTGGACGTACGGGAAGCGGACGAAGACACCGGCGTTGGCGTTGCCGTTGCCCGGGGCGTCGTCGCGGAACTGGAGCTTCAGCGAGAAGTCCCCGTACTTGCGCTGCGGGAACCAGAGCATGCCCATGCCGTCGACCGTGCTGCTGCTGGTGATCGCGCCGTCGGCGGAGAGGGCGAACCGGCCGCCGCCGACCTGCTCCCACTTGGCCAGGGACGCGGCCGAGCCGTCGAAGAGATCGCGGTAGCCCTCGGTCTGGCCCGGGGTGCCGATCCGGGATTCCCGGGCCGCTTCGGCGATCTTCGTCTGCTCGCGCTCGTCGATCACGTTGTCGGTGAGCAGCTTGTCGAGCACCGCGTCGACGTGCTTCAGGAAGAGGGCCTGGGAGGTCCACTCCCGCTCGTCCTCGATCAACTCGTTGATGGTGCAGCGGTTACGGGTCAGCCGGTTGGGCACGCCCGTGTCGACCGTACCGACGAAGACCGTCAACCGCTCGTCGAACTCGGGGCAGTTGGGGGCCGGGACGCCGCCGCTCTGGGCGATCGTGAACGACACCTGCTGGGCCGGTGAGGTGTTGCCCGCCTTGTCCGTCGCCCGGTAGGCGAGGGTGTGGTAGCCGACCCGGTCGACGATCACCGGCGCGGTGTAGGCGAGATACGGTCCCGCGTCGAGGGAGTACTCGATCCGGTCCACGCCCGACTCGGTGTCGGTCGCGGTGAGCGTCACCCGGGCGCTGGTGAGGTACGCGCCGTTGGCGTTCTTGTCGCCGGTCACCACGGCGCCGGTCACCGGCGGTGTGGTGTCCTTCACCGGCGGGGCCACCACGGTGAAGGAGACGGATCTCTCCGCCGCCATGTTGCCCGCCCGGTCCGTGGCGCGGTAGCGGACGGTGTGCGCGCCGAGCTCGTGGACCATCACCGGCGCGGTGTACGGCTGCCAGGCGCCGGCGGAACCGAGCGCGTACTCAATGGTGTTCACGCCCGAGCCGGTGTCCGACGCGGTGACGGTGACCGTGGCCATCGACAGATAGTTCCCCGCGCCGTCCCGCTCGCCGCTCACCGTCGCCGAGGTCTCCGGCGGTGTGGTGTCGTCGGTGGGCGGGGCCACTACGGTGAAGTCGACGGACTTGACGGCGGAAGTGTTCCCCGCCACGTCGGTCGAGCGGTAGCGGACGGTGTGTTCGCCGACCTGGTCGACCACGACGGGGTTGATGTACGGCTGCCAGGGCCCGTCGGCCCCGAGCGCGTACTCGGTCGTCGCCACACCGGAGCCGGCGTCGGTCGCCGACACGGTCACCGTCGCGGACCCGACGTACGCGCCGTCGGCGTTCCGCTGCCCCGTGACCGCGGCCGAGGTCTCCGGCGCGGTGGTGTCTTCGCCGCCGCCCGCCTCGGTCACGGTGAGGACGCCCGTCATCTGCCCGTGGCCCGGGATGACGCAGTGGTAGCGGTAGGTGCCCGGGGTCAGATTGACCTCGGTGGTGTACTTGCCGCCGTTGCTGTCACCGGGGTTGGCCAGGATGTTCAACTGGACGTCGTTGTTGTACTCCGGATCGGACACATCGAAGGTCAGTGTGTGCGGCATCCCGAGGGTGTTCCCGGTGGCCACGCTGTTCTCGAAGACGATCGTCGCCGGACCGGCCTCGGCCGTGGTGGGGAAGGTGAGGTAGTGGTCGATGGAGTCGCCCGCGGTCCAGGTGAGCACCTGCGCGGCGGCCACCCGGTCGCCCTTGCCGGCACCGGCACCGCCACCGGCGCCCGCCGACCCGGCCGTACCGTCGCCGGTACGGCCGTACGCCGCCGTCGAGGTCAGCCCAAGCAGCAGCACCAGCGCGCCCACCAGCGCCGTCCACAGGCGTACGGCCCGGTGGCGGCCATGGCGCCGGTACGGATCCCTCACGCGCTGTCTCACTGTGCCGCCTTTCTGACCAGGTCCTTGGCCGCCGGGGTCGGCGCGCCGCCCTTGTACGTCACGCGCCACAGCGCGGACTGCGAGTCGGAGGTGAAGAAGCCGCGCCCGTAGTCGAGGACGTAGAGCGAGCCGTCCGGGGCGAACTTCCAGTCCATCAGATTGCGGATGCCGCCCTGACCGACCGGGATGATCTTTTTCAGCGAGTCGGCGGAGGTGGGCAGGCCGCCCTTCTCCATGTTCTTCGGGTCCATCAGCACCGCGTGGCGCGGATTGTCCGCGTCGTAGAAGTCACCGATGAACCACTTGCCGTCCCAGTACTCGGGCCACTTGTCGGCGCTGTTGCTGTTCGGGTCGTAGCGGTACAGCGGGCCGTCCATGGCCGCCTGGCCGCCGCCCTTGAGCCACGGCAGCAGGAACGTGCCCTGGCCGGCCTGGTAGCTGGGGACGCCGTTCGCGTCGCGGGGGAAGTCGGGGCCGCCGCCCTGGGGCGAGTACCAGATGTTGGTGGGGGTGACCGGCGGCAGATTCACCAGACCGTTGTTGTTCGGGGACTCGTTCTTCGGCGCGGCGCAGTTGTACCAGCCGAGCGGCTTGGTGGGATCGGGCAGATTGCGGTCCCGGTAGGGCTGGTTGTTGCCCATGCAGAACGGCCAGCCGAAGTTCCCCGGCTTGGTGATCACCGCGAACGACTCGTACTTCGCCGGGCCCCACGTGGTGGAAGGGGCGCCCGCGTCGGGGCCGACCCAGCCCGCGTACAGGGTGTCGGTCTGCTTGTCGATCGAGATGCGGGACGGGTTGCGTACGCCCATGACGTAGATCTCGCCGCGGGTCTTGCCGCCGCCCTCGGCCTGCTCCTTGCCCGTGAAGAGGTTGCCCTCGGGCAGGGTGGCGGTGCCGTCCTGCTCCGGGTGGATGCGCAGGATCTTGCCGTTGAGGTTGTTGGTGTTGCCCGAGGTGCGGCGCGCGTCGGCGAACGAGACGCCCTTGTAGGCCGGTACCGGGTTGTTGCCGGAGTAACCGTCGCTGAACTGCGACGAGTTGTTGTCACCGGTCGCGATGTACAGGTTGCCCTTCGAGTCGAAGGCCATGCCGCCGCCGGAGTGGCAGCAACTGTGCACCTGTACGGGCCACTTCAGCAGGACCTTCTCGGAGGTGAGGTCCAGCCGGTTGGTCGTGCGGTTCAGGGTGAAGCGGGAGACGCGCCGTTCGGCGATCCGTTTGTCGCGGTCGAGCCCGGTGTGCGGTGTGTAGTGCAGGTACACCCAGCCGTTGGAGGCGAAGGCGGGGTCCAGCTCGATCCCGAGCAACCCCTCCTCGACCTTGACCAGTTCGTCGCCGCCGCCCTTGTTGCCGAAGACCGTCAGGGAGCCGGCGAGCGTCACCGCCCTCGTCTTCGGGTCGTAGACATGGATCTGGCCGAGCCCCTTGCCGACGTCCGGGTCGTTCCAGTCGGTGATCACCGGGGCGCTGTTGTCGCCGCCGCCGCGGCCGATGTACAGCACCCGGCCGTCGGGCGCGGTCACCAGGCCGTGCGGTTCGCCGATCTGGTCCTGCTGTCCCGGCTGGTTGGGCTGGGTGACGCGCTCCGCCTTGTAGTTGGAGTTGATCGTCGCCTTGCAGTCGGCGGCGGAGACCCGGGTGGTCCACTGGAGGGCGCCGCGCAGATGGGCGCGGAAGTCGGTCTCCGCGTACGCGTCGGCCGTACCGCCCATGGCGGTGTAGAAGGACCGGCCGCCGTCGTAGTCACGGCACCAGGAGACGGGGTGGTCGACCCCGTTGGCGCCGGTGCCGGGCTTGTACGTGGTCTCCCTGACCCGGGCGACGGTGTGCACGGAACCGGTGGGGTTGCTCGCCCAGTTGAACCACTTGTCGGGCCGCTTCCACTCCTGCGGAAGGCTCTTGGTGGCCGGATGAACGCGGTCGCCGACCTCGACCGTCGCTCGCTGGACGGTGCTGGGGGCGCCGGTCGGCCTGGCGCCGATCAGCCCGGTGAACCAGTCGGAGTACGGCTCGGTACGGGCGGCCTCGTGGATG
Organism: Streptomyces sp. NPDC093109; assembly: GCF_040701725.1. Taxonomy (NCBI): domain Bacteria; kingdom Bacillati; phylum Actinomycetota; class Actinomycetes; order Kitasatosporales; family Streptomycetaceae; genus Streptomyces; species Streptomyces sp. NPDC093109. The sequence continues at coordinate 26,662 of NZ_JBFBEZ010000066.1, read as the reverse complement.
CCGAGGAAGCCGCCGCCGGCCTTCACGTAGGACTCCAGACCCGCTTCCTGCGCCGGGTCGAGCACATCGCCGCCGCCGGTCAGGAAGACGATCGCGTTGTAGCCGCTGAGCTTGGTCGCGTTCGTGAAGACCGCGCCGTTGGCCGTGGCCTCCGTCGTGAACCGTCCGGCGAGCGGACCGGTCAGCCCGATCGACTCGATGGCCTCGATCCCGGCGTCGACGACCGGCGACTCCTCGGTGGCCGAGGCGTGGAAGACCAGGACCTTGACGTTCTCGCCGCCGGGCGGCGACGCGATGGACAACGTTGTCGAAGCCGCGTTCCGGTACGGATCCGCGGTGGCGGCGGTGCCGCCGAGCAGGGACGCCGCCATGGTGCCGGCCACCAGGGCCGCGGCTGTCGCCCGTCTGGACCGAGGCGATCCCGACCGGTGATGTGGTGTGCGCTGCATGTGTTCACCCACCCCTCTCTGGCCAAAGAAACGATTGGTTCGGAGCACAGTGGTGCGGAGCAACAGCGCTTGAAGCTAGACCTCTTTCGCCAGCTCGCCAATAGATACGACCGGAATCCCCTGAACTTTGTCCTGAGTGTGGAAAAACGAGGGCCCCTGGACTACGGTGTCGCCGTCCCCGGGGGCCTGTGCACCCCGTCAACCTCCATACGGAACTGGGGAGTTCGGCATGGCGATGGACAGGCGGAGCTTCAACCGGCGACTGCTGGCGGGCGGCGCGGTGGCCGCGGCCGGGGCTGGGGCCGGTGTGACATCGTTGTCGCTCGCCTCGGCCGCGGCCCCCGCGGCGGACCCGGCGAACGCGTCAGATGTGGCGAACGCGGCGGACGCGGTGAACGTGGCGGACGCGGTGAACGTGGCGGACACCCCGCCGAGGACCGCCCCGGCGGGCGGCCAGACCCGCCGGCTCACCATGTTCGCCGAGACGCTGCCGAACGGGCAGATGGGGTACGGCTTCGAACGCGGCAAGGCGTCCGTACCCGGCCCGCTGATCGAGCTGAACGAGGGCGACACCGTCCACATCGAGTTCGAGAACACCACGAGCGTGCCCGTCAGCCTCCATGTCCACGGCGTCGACTACGACATCGCCAACGACGGCACCCGGATGAGCGGCAGCCATGTCGACCCCGGCGCCACCCGCACCTACACCTGGCGCACCCACGCCCCCGGCTTCCGCGCCGACGGCACCTGGCAGCCGGGCAGCGCGGGCTACTGGCACTACCACGACCACGTCGTCGGCACGGACCACGGCACGGGCGGGATCCGCAAGGGGCTCTATGGGGGACTCGTCGTGCGCAGGAAGGGTGACATCCTGCCGGACAAGCAGTTCACGATCGTCTTCAACGACATGACGATCAACAACAAACCCGCCGCGGAGAGCCCGGACTTCGAGGCGACGGTGGGGGACCGGGTGGAGATCGTCATGATCACGCACGGCGAGTTCTACCACACGTTCCATATGCACGGTCACCGCTGGGCCGACAACCGTACGGGCCTGCTCACCGGCCCCGACGACCCCAGCCGGGTGATCGACAACAAGATCACGGGACCGGCCGACTCCTTCGGCTTCCAGATCATCGCGGGCGAACGCGGCGGCGCGGGCGCCTGGATGTACCACTGCCATGTCCAGAGCCACTCCGACATGGGCATGGCCGGCCTCTTCCTGGTCGCCCGGCCGGACGGCACCGTCCCTGGCTACGAGCCGCACCACATGGGCGCGGCGGGTGCGGCGGGTGCGGCGAGTGCGTCGGGCGCGGCGGCCGACCACGCGGAGGGGCATCACCCCTCGGGCTGAGCCTCCCGTCGCGGCGTACGCTGGGGAGTGGGTCCAGGGCAGGTCGCACTCCAGCCGGGAGGCTGATCACGATGACGCGCCTCATGTCCAGAGAAATGATGTGCGTGAATTTCGACGAGCCTGACGAGAGCCGTCCGTTCGAGGGCGGCATGGGCCGGCTCGACGTCATCAACACGGAGAACGGCCCGGTCGGCCGGGCGGTATTCGAGCCGGGCTGGCGATGGTCCCAGCACGTCAAGCCCCTTGCCGGCACGGACAGTTGTGAAGCCGCCCATGCCGGCTACATCGTCAGCGGCCGGATCAGGATCGTCATGGACGACGGCGACGCGGCGGAGGCGGGCCCCGGCGACTTCCTCTCCGTGGCACCCGGCCACGACGCCTGGGTGCTCGGCGACGAGCCGTGCGTGGTGGTCGACTGGGTCGGTTACGGGGAGTACGCGAAGCCGGCCGGTTCCTGAAAAGACCTGAACAGGTCGCGGGCGCGTTACCCCGAAGAGGATTACGCCGTCGCCTCGCGCAGCGCCCGGCGGCAGAGCGCGTCCGCGCGCCGGGTGGACTCGGGCAGCCGGTAGTCGCGGGCCAGGCGCAGCGTGTGCGCGCAGGCGGTCGCCAGATCGACGCGGTGGCCGACAGAGACGAAGACCGGCTTCACCCCCGCCTGCGTACGCAGCGCGCGGCCGACCTCCTCGCCGTCGTCGGCGACCAGCGGCGAGGAGTCGCCGCGCCGCGGGCCCGGCGGCTCGTACGAGAAGGTGAACGGGTTCTTCGCGACGCCGAGCACCGGCAGCCCGGTGACGACGCCGAGGTGCGCGGCGAGCCCGAAGCGGCGCGGATGGGCGAGGCCGTAGCCGTCGCAGACCACCAGGCCGGGATCCGACGTCAGCCCCGCGAGGGCGGCCAGGACCGTCGGGATCTCCCGGAAGGCCAGCAGACCGGGAACGTACGGGAAGGCCACCCGCCCCACGGCGGTGGCCTCCTCGACCACCGCGAGCGTCGCCGCGTCCAGCACGACGGCCGCCGCCGCGACCACGTCGCGCTCGTCGTCGTACGCCACATCGACGCCGGTCACCAGGCCCGTACCGGGCGGCGGACCCGGCTCGTCGCGGATGACCAGACCCCGCAGCTCGTCCTGGACGGCGCGGGCCTCGGCCTCGTCGGCGGGCGTTCTGATCATTGCCATGATGATCACAGCGTAGCCAGAGGGATGTGCCGGGCAGGGCCTAGGCTGGCGATCATGTTCGTACTGGAATTGACCTATACCGAGCCCATCGAGCGCGTCGAGGCCCTGCTCGACGACCACGTGGCCTGGCTGGACGCCGGATACGCGGACGGTGTCTTCCTCGCCTCCGGCCGGAAGAACCCCCGCGACGGCGGCGTGATCCTGGCGGTCGGCGACGATCGCGCCGAGGTGGAGCGGCTGACGGCGGGCGATCCGTTCGTGACCGGCGGCGTGTGCGTGTACCGGATCACCGAGTTCACCGCGACGAAGACCGCCCCCGGGCTGGCCCCGTACCGCGAGGCGCCGCGGTAGGTCCGACGGTGACACAGGTCACTCCCTTTTCGCGCACGTATTGGGCCCGTCCACCGTCTTTCCCTGTGGGAAACCGCGATCGATACCTGGTCCGACGGCGTCGGGCCCTCGTGCGACGAAGGGGAGCAGGACATGTCACCCGTCATCGAGCAGGCTGTGCACGCCAGACTCGTTTCGTCCGCGCCTCGGATGGAAATCGTGCCCGCGACGCTCCACTACGACCAGGACGACCCCTTCGCCGTACGGATGGCCTTCCCGCCGCCCGCGACGCTGGAGGGCACCGAGGTGACCTGGGAGTTCTCCCGCGAGCTGCTGGCCACCGGCATGACCGAGGCCGCCGGAGTGGGCGATGTGCGGGTGCGGCCGTTCGGTTACGGGCGCACGGTCCTGGAGTTCCACGCACCCGAGGGGACCGCGATGGTGCATCTGCGCACCACGGAGCTGCGGCGCTTCCTGGAGCGGGTGCACGGGCTCGTCCCGGCCGGCCGCGAGTACCTCTACCTCAATCTCGACCACGACCTGACCGAACTGCTCCGCGACGCCCGCTGACCCACCACCCCCGCTGACCCGCCACGCCACACCCGCCACACCGAAAACGCGTTGACGACCCCCGTCACCCTTCCTACGGTGGGTGATGTCCTGTTGTCGTCGATCGGAGTAGGACGTTGCGCATCTGAGGTCCTGAGACACCGCGCCGCACAGTCCCGCCGTATCCGGCCGCGCTGTGTGTACGGGTGTGACCTCGGCTGCCCAGCCGTCCCCTCCTCGACCGGGATCCCCTCTTCCCCTCGCGGTGTCTCCATACGTTGCCCACCACCCCCGCGACGACCGGAGAGACACCCTCCCATGCCCACCACCCCCGCCCGGCTCACCTGCACAGGACTGTCCTTCGCCCGGCCCGACGGGACCGTGGTCCTCGACGGCCTCCAGTTCGCCGTCGGCCCCGGCAGAACCGGGCTCATCGGACTCAACGGATCCGGTAAATCAACCCTGTTGAAACTGCTCGCCGGTGAAATCGCCCCGGCCGCCGGCCGGATCGACGTCACGGGCGAGATCGGATATCTCCCGCAGAACGTGGTGCTCGACACCGCGCTGCGGGTGGACGAAGCCCTCGGTATCGCCGCGACCCGGGCCGCCCTCCACGCCATCGAGGCCGGTGACCCGGGGGAGGAGCACTTCGCGGCCGTCGGCGACGAATGGGACGTCGAGGAACGGGCCACCGCCACCCTCGACCAGCTCGGCCTGGGCCGGACCGGCCTCGACCGGACCATCGGCGAGCTGTCGGGCGGCGAGTGCGTCCTGCTCCGGCTGGCCGCGCTGCTGCTGGCCCGCCCCGGCGTCCTCCTGCTCGACGAGCCGACCAACAACCTCGATCTGCCCGCCCGGCGGCGGCTCCACCGCGCCGTCGACTCCTGGCCCGGCGTGCTGATCGTGGTCAGCCACGATCGGGAGCTGCTGGAGCGCGTCGACCGGATCGCCGAACTGCGGGACGGCGAGGTGCGCTGGTACGGCGGCAACCACTCCGCTTACGAGCAGGCGCTCGACCGGGAGCAGACGGCGGCCGAGCGCGCGGTGCGTGCCGCGGAGGCCGATGTCCAGCGCCAGAAACGCGAACTGGCCGAAGCCCGGACGGCGTTGGCCCGGCGCAAGCGCTACGGCCAGAAGATGCACGACAGCAAGCGCGAGCCGAGGATCGTGATGAACGCGCGCAAGCGGTCCGCCCAGGAGTCCGCGGGCCGGCACCGCGCCACCCACATCGAGCGGCTCGACCGGGCGAAGGAGCGCCTGGACGAGGCGGTGGAGGCGGTACGGGACGACGACGAGGTCCGCATCGAGCTGCCGCACACGAAGGTCCACCCGGGCCGGAGCGTGCTGACCCTGCGCGAACTGCGGCTGCGGTACGGCGCCGAGGTGCGCGGCGAGTACGCGATCCACGGCCCGGAGCGGATCGCGCTGGTCGGGCGCAACGGCGCGGGCAAGACCACCCTGCTGCGCACGATCGCCGGGGAGCTGCCACCGGTCGCCGGTGAGGCGCTGGCCCATGTGCCGCTGCGCTTCCTGCCGCAGCGGCTCGATGTCCTCGACGACGGGCTGAGCGTCGTGGAGAACATGGCGCGTTTCGCCCCCTCGGCCACCCACCGCACCGTCCGGGCCCAGCTCGCCCGCTTCCTCTTCCGGGGCGCGCGGGCGGATCAGCAGGCCGGCACCCTGTCGGGCGGCGAACGCTTCCGGGCCTCCCTGGCGGCCCTGCTGCTCGCCGAACCGGCGCCGCGGCTGCTGATGCTCGACGAGCCGACCAACAGCCTCGACCTGGCGAGCGTGCGCCGGCTCACCGCCGCGCTGGAGTCGTACGAGGGCGCGCTGATCGTGGCGAGCCACGACGTGCCGTTCCTGGAGTCCCTCGGCCCGACCCGCTGGCTGCTCCTCGACGGGGAGCTGCGCGACACCACCGCCGAGGAGGTACGGGGGACCGGGTGACGGGCGGCGGGTCATGATGGGCGCGCCGGTCCGACCCCGGCCGCCCATCGACCCGTACCCGCACCCGTACCCGTACCCGTACCCGCACACCCGCCGACCTGGAGGTCCGCCGTGTCCCGCGTGAAGGCCCTGATCCGCCGCCCCGGCCCGCGACTCGCCGAAGGGCTGGTCACGCACATCTCGCGCACCGCCGTCGACACCGGCCTCGCGCTCCGGCAGTGGGAGGCGTACGCGCGGACGCTGCGCGCCCACGGCTGGGAGACCGTCGAGGTGCCGGCGGCCGACGACTGCCCGGACGCGGTGTTCGTGGAGGACACCGTCGTGATGTTCCGGAACGTCGCCCTGATCGCCCGGCCCGGCGCCCCCTCCCGGCGCCCGGAGACGGCCGCCGTCGAGGCGGAACTCGTCGCGCTCGGCTGCTCCGTCAACCGGGTGCGGGAGCCGGGCACGCTGGACGGCGGCGATGTGCTCAAGGCCGGCGACACCGTGTACGTCGGCAGGGGCGGCCGGACGAACGCGGACGGAGTGCGGCAGCTGCGCGCCGCGTTCGAGCCGCTCGGGGCGCGCGTGGTGGCCGTACCCGTACAGCGGGTGCTGCACCTCAAGTCCGCGGTGACCGCGCTGCCCGATGCCACGGTCATCGGGTACGGGCCGCTGGTGGACACCCCGTCGCTCTTCCCGCGCTTTCTGCCCGTGCCGGAGGAGTCCGGGGGCCATGTGGTCCTGCTGGGCGAGGGAAAACTCCTGCTCGCGGCGAGCGCGCCCCGGACGGCCGAGCTGCTCGCGGATCTCGGACACACCCCGGTCCCGGTCGATATCAGCGAGTTCGAGAAGCTCGAAGGGTGCGTGACCTGCCTCTCCGTACGCGTACGCGACCTGCGTACATAACGGAGCGCAACGACCTTTCCGCCGTCCGGGCTTGGCCTCCGGCTTACTGCGGCCTTAACCTACGGTGTCGTAACCTACGAACCCGTAGGTACACCTCCCGTCCCCCTGGAGCACCCGTGTCGATCACCTCTCCCCACCTCGGCAGTTCGTCGGACGCCTGGACAGACGCCCGGCTGCTGTTCGCCCTGGAAGAGGTGGTGGAAAAGGAGCTGAACCGCCATCTCAAGGTGGCGAAGGACTGGATGCCGCACGAGTACGTCCCCTGGTCCGACGGCCGGAACTTCCCCGGGTTCTACGAGGACGGCGAGGCGTGGGAGCGCGGGCAGTCGAAGGTCACGGAGGTGGGCCGGATCGCGCTGGTGGTCAATCTGCTCACCGAGGACAACCTCCCCAGCTACCACCACGAGATCGCCTCGCTCTTCGGCCGGAACGGCGCCTGGGGCACCTGGGTGCACCGCTGGACCGCCGAGGAGGGCCGGCACGGCATCGTGATGCGCGACTACCTGCTCACCTCGCGCGCCGTCGACCCGGACCAGCTGGAGCAGTTCCGGATGGCGCACATGGCGGAGGGCTACGAGTCGGACAACGCGCACTCGATGCTGCACTCCGTCGCGTACGTCGCCTTCCAGGAGCTGGCGACCCGCGTCTCGCACCGCAACACCGGGCACCAGTCGGGCGACCCGGTCTGCGACCGGATGCTGGCGCGGATCTCCACCGACGAGAACCTGCACATGGTCTTCTACCGGAACCTGCTGGCCGCCGCCTTCGAGCTCGCCCCGGACCTGACGATGCAGTCCGTCCGTGACGTGGTCGTGGACTTCCGGATGCCGGGGCACGGCATGCCGGGCTTCGAGCGGGCCGCCGCGCAGATGGCCATTGGCGAGATCTACAACCTGCGGATCCACCACGACGACGTGATCCAGCCGGTACTGCGCTACCTGAAGGTCATGGACATAAGCGGTCTCGGCCCCGAGGGTCTCAAGGCGCAGGAGGAACTGGGCCTCTACATGGGCGGCCTGAACAGCGAGGCGAGCAAGTTCGACGAGAAGCTCGCCGCCCGCAAGGCGCGGATGGCGGCCCGCGCGGCCGGCTGACCGCCGCGCCGGACATATCTGACGCACCGTCAAGATTCCTTCGCCGTAACGGAATCCATCCCGTCCCCCGTACCCCCGGACCGCTCACCGGTGGTACGGGGGACGGGCTTTCGGCTGCCGGGCCCGGCCCCCTACCCTGGGCCGGATGAAGCCCGTCACCCGTCTCTTCCTCATCGGTGCCCCCGTGCTCATCGCCGCCGCCGTACTCTTCGGCGGCGGTGGCGGTTCCGAGGTGCTCGCCGACCATCCGCCGGAGCACCCCGGCCGCAGTGACGCTCCCGAGAAGGCGGACGGCAAGGCGGACGACAAGGCGGACGGCAAGGCGGACGACGAGGCGGAGCGCCGGCTCGACGCGCTTCCGCCGGGGCTGGCCGATCCGGAGATGAAGGAGATCGCGGCGAAGATCATGGCGAGCGCCGACCACTCCACGCTCGACTGGCGCGGACAGTACGGCGCCATCGAGGATCTCGGCGACGGCAACGGCTACACGGCCGGGATCATCGGCTTCTGCTCCGGCACCGCCGACATGCTCGACCTCGTCACGTCGTACACCAGGAGCCACCCGGACAACCCGCTCGCGCGCTACCTGCCCGCGCTGCGCGCGGTCGACGGCACCGACTCGCACGAGGGCCTCGACCCGGGCTTCCCGGCGGCCTGGGCGAAGGCCGCCGAATCCCCGGAGTTCCGCGCGGCGCAGGACCGTACCCGCGACCGGCTCTACTTCGAACCGGCCGTACGGCTCGCCAAGCTGGACGGCCTCGGCACCCTGGGGCAGTTCATCTACTACGACGCGATGGTCCTGCACGGTTCCGGCACCGACGCACGGGGGTTCCACGGCATCCGGAAGGCCGCGAGGGAGCGGGCGGACACCGTGGCCGACGGCGGTGACGAGAAGACGTATCTGAACGCCTTCCTGGACGTCGGCCGACAGGTGATGAAGACGAAGTCCGTCGTGTCCCAGCGGGACTCGTCGCGGATCGACACCGCTCAGCGGGTGTTCCTGAGGGACGGCAACATGGCGCTGGAACCCCCGCTGACCTGGCAGATGTACGGGGACACCTTCCGCATCCCCGCCCGCTGAGCGGGGAGCGGGCCGCTCAGCCTCCGGCGCGCCGGAGGCGGTGGCGCTCCTTCTCGGAGAGGCCGCCCCACACGCCGAAGCGCTCGTCGTGGGTGAGGGCGTACTGGAGGCAGGCGACCCGGCCCTCGCAGGCGCCGCAGAGGCGCTTCGCCTCGCGGGTGGAGGAGCCGGGCTCGGGGAAGAAGAACTCGGGGCCGGTCTGGGCGCACAACGCACTCTCCTGCCAGGAGAGTTCCTTCTTCGCGCGGTCGGTCGTGGTGCTGGTGGTGATGTTCATCGGCATACCGGACAGCGTGCCCTGCCGCGATAAACGCATGATTGATGAACCGTCAATGCCCCTACATCGGCAAGTCGGTTCTGCGGTAGGGCCGTTCGGCCCGATTCGCTGCGGTCACAGTAGCGTCGCGGTGCGTGACGGCGAAAGGGTACGACGGTACGGCGCGCCGCGCCCGCGTGACGCCCGTCCTCCGCCGCCCGCTCAGTCGAGGGACCTGCTGTCGGCGACCCGGAACACCGTCCCCGCCGCCCGCAGCCGCTCCCGCAGCGCGCCGCCCATCGCCACCGCCGTGGTGACCTGCCCCGCGGTGCCGGGCAGTTCGTCGAAGGCGAGGCAGAGCGCCGACTCGGCCAGCGACTTGGCCGACTCGTCGTAGCCCGGATCGCCGCCCGCGACCTCGGTGAACACCCGCCGCCCGCCGCCCGTGCCGACGAAGCGCACCGAGAACCGGCTCGCCCCTCTGCGCGCGGCGTCCGGGCCCGTACCCGGCGCGTACCGCCCCAGCAGCGCCCTTCTGGCCGGGGGCAGTTGGGCCGCCGCGAGCAGTCCGCCGGCGAGCACCGGGGCGGTCAGCGCGGCCGGCAGGGACCGCAGCGACGCGTAGTGCCGGTAGCCGAAGTCCGGGCCGTAGCGGGGCAGCGCGGCGGCGGAGCGCGCCACGACCCAGGGGTCGGGGGCGGGCAGCGGCAGGACCCAGGTCCCGGTCTCCCGGCTGAAGCGCGGCGCGCCGAACGAGGCCCCGGCCCGCCGGCCCGCCGGCCTCGGCTCGTACAGCCGCCGCTCCCGCGCCGCCGCCAGCAGCTGCCGGCCGCGGCTCATGGCGGTCACGGTGGCGGCCAGGGTCCCGCCGGAGAAGGCGGCGTTGGCCCGGACGAAGCCGTCCACCCGGAGCGGGACGCCCTCGGGCAGCCGCTCGACGGTGAACTGCACGCCCAGGTCGGCCGGTACGGAGTCGAAGCCGCAGCCGTGCACCAGCCGCGCGCCGGTCTCCCGGGCGCGTACGTCGTGACGCAGATACATCCGGTCCGTGAACTCCGCCTCGCCGCACAGATCGGCGTAGTCCGTTCCCGCCTCCGCGCAGGCCGCGACCAGCCCTTCGCCGTACCAGAGATACGGACCGACGGTGGAGACGATCACCCGCGCGGACTCCGCGAGCGCCCGCAGCGAGTCCGGGTCGCGCACATCGGCGCGCAGCACGGGCAGGACGGCGCAGCGCGGATCGATCGCGGTGAGCCGCTCGCGCAGCCGCTCAAGACGGGCGTGGTCGCGCCCCGCCACGGCCCACCGGCAGCCCTCCGGCGCATGGGCGGCGAGATACTCCGCGGTGAGCGCTCCGGTGAAGCCCGTCGCACCGAAGAGCACGATGTCGTACGGGCGTTCCGCCCCGTTCCTGCTGGCCATGGGCCCTCCACCATCGGTACGGCGACGTTGCCGAGCCGAAGGCTAACGCTTCGCCGCGCCGGCCACGGCGCAGGCTCGACAGCGGCCAGGGGGCGGCTTCTAAGCGCTTGCTCGTTTAGCATCGCGGTGTGACATCGGGTGGGCCGGAATCCGGCCCTGAGCGCACGGGAGCCTCATGGCAGCGACAGGAAGCGGTCCGCTGACCGGCGTACGCGTGGTCGAACTGGCCGGGATCGGCCCCGGGCCCTTCGCCGCGATGACGCTCGCCGACCTCGGCGCCGACGTCGTACGCGTCGACCGGCCCGGCGGTCCCGGACTCGGCATCGATCCGGCGCACGACCTCACCAACCGCAACAAGCGCTCCGTGCTCATCGACCTCAAGACCCCGCAGGGCGCGGCCCGTGTCCTCGAACTCGCCGAGCGCGCCGACATCCTGATCGAGGGGTACCGGCCGGGCGTCGCGGAGCGCCTCGGCATCGGCCCCGATGTGTGCCTGGCACGTAATCCGCGGCTCGTGTACGGGCGGATGACCGGCTGGGGCCAGGAAGGACCGCTCGCCGAACGGGCCGGGCACGACATCGACTACCTCGCCGTCAGCGGCGCGCTCTCCATGATCGGCAAGGCCGAGGAGCCGCCCGCGCTGCCGGCCAATCTGCTCGGCGACTACGCGGGCGGCGCGCTCTACCTGGTCATCGGGGTGCTCGCGGCGCTCCAGCACGCCCGTACCCCGGACGGCGCGGGACAGGTGGTCGACGCGGCGATCGTGGACGGCTCCGCCCATCTCACCACCATGTTCCACGCGATGATGGCCGCCGGCGGCTGGCAGGACCGGCGCGGCGCCAACCTGCTCGACGGCGGCAGCCCCTTCTACGGTACGTACGAGACGTCCGACGGCGCCTATATGGCGGTCGGCGCGCTGGAGCAGCGCTTCTACCGCGAGTTCACCGAACTGCTGGGCATCGCCGACGAGTTGCCCGCCCGTACGGACTTCGCACGCTGGGACGAGCTGCGGGAGGCCGTCGCCGCCCGGTTCCTGACGCGGACCCGCGCCGAGTGGACGGCGGTCTTCGAGGGTTCGGACGCCTGCGTGGCGCCCGTACTCACACTCCGCGAGGCACCCGCCCACCCGCATCTGGTGGCCCGCGCCACCTTCACCGACCACGCGGGCACCCTCCAGCCCGCTCCCGCGCCCCGCTTCTCCGCCACCCCGGGGTCCCTGCGCAGGCCGCCCGCGAAGCCGGGCGCGGACGCCGCCGAGGTCGCCCGCGACTGGGGGCTGCCGGACCCGGACCCGGCCCCCGCCGATGGGCCCGACGCATCCGACGCATCCGACCGAACCGAAAGGCAGTCGCCGTGAGTACCGAAGCGTTCGTGTACGACGCGATCCGCACCCCGCGCGGCCGAGGCAAGGCCAACGGCGCCCTGCACGGCACCAAACCCATCGATCTCGTCGTCGGCCTGATCCACGAGATCCGCGCCCGGTTCCCCGCGCTCGACCCGGCGGCCATCGACGACATCGTCCTCGGTGTGGTCAGCCCGCTCGGCGACCAGGGCTCGGACATCGCCCGGATCGCGGCCGTCGCCGCCGGACTGCCCGACTCCGTCGCCGGAGTGCAGGAGAACCGCTTCTGTGCCTCCGGCCTCGAAGCCGTCAACCTGGCCGCCGCCAAGATCCGTTCCGGCTGGGAGGATCTGGTCCTCGCGGGCGGCGTCGAGTCGATGTCGCGCGTGCCGATGGGCTCCGACGGCGGTGCCTGGGCGATGGACCCGATGACCAGCTTCGCGGTCGGCTTCGCCCCCCAGGGCATCGGCGCCGACCTGATCGCCACCCTCGGCGGCTACAGCAGGCGCGATGTCGACGAGTACGCGGCGCTCTCCCAGGAACGGGCCGCCGCCGCGTGGAAGGAGGGCCGCTTCGCCCGCTCGGTGGTGCCGGTCCTGGACCTCAACGGACTCACCGTCCTCGACCACGACGAACACCCGCGCCCCGGCACCACCGCCGACTCGCTCGCCGCGCTGAAGCCGTCCTTCGCGGCGATCGGAGAGGCCGGCGGCTTCGACGCGGTCGCGCTCCAGAAGTACCACGGGGTCGAGGCGATCGACCATGTCCACCACGCGGGCAACTCCTCCGGCATCGTGGACGGCGCGGCGCTCGTCGCCATCGGCTCCCGGGAGACCGGCGAACGGTACGGGATGACGCCGCGCGCCCGGATCGTCTCGGCCGCCGTCTGCGGCTCCGAGCCGACGATCATGCTCACCGGACCGGCCCCCGCCAGCCGCAAGGCCCTCGCCAAGGCCGGGCTGACCATCGACGACATCGACCTCGTCGAGATGAACGAGGCGTTCGCCGCCGTCGTCCTGCGCTTCGTCGACGACATGGACCTCACCCTCGACAAGGTCAATGTCAACGGCGGTGCCATCGCGCTAGGCCACCCGCTCGGGGCCACCGGCGCCATGCTCCTGGGCACCCTCGTCGACGAACTGGAGCGCCAGGACAAGCGGTACGGGCTCGTCACGCTCTGCGTCGGCGGCGGCATGGGCGTCGCCACCGTCGTCGAACGCGTCTGACCGGCCCGGTCCGCACCCGATCCCCGTCCCGGCACTCCCCGATACGGAACTCCCCGATACGGAGCAGCAGCATGAGCGAGCCCACCGCCCCGGCCTTCCCCGACTCCCCGGCCATCCGCTGGGAGCGGGACGACACCGGCGTCGTCACCCTGGTCCTCGACGACCCGGACCAGTCCGCCAACACCATGAACCAGGCGTTCCGGGACTCCGTCGAGGCGGTCGCCGCCCGCGCCGAGGCCGAGCGCGACGCGATCCGCGGCATCATCGTCACCTCCGCCAAGAAGACCTTCTTCGCGGGCGGCGACCTCAAGGAGATGATCACGTACGGCCCGGCGGACGCCCGGCGGATCTTCGAGGGCGGCATGGCCGTCAAGCACGCCCTGCGGCGCATCGAGACCCTCGGCAAGCCCGTCGTCGCCGCGATCAACGGCGCTGCCCTGGGCGGCGGTTACGAGATCGCCCTCGCCTGCCACCACCGCATCGCCCTCGACGCCCCCGGCTCCCGGATCGGGCTGCCCGAGGTCACGCTCGGTCTGCTGCCCGCCGGTGGCGGGGTCACCCGTACCGTACGGCTCCTGGGCATCGCCGACGCGCTGCTCAAGGTGCTGCTCCAGGGGACCCGGTACACCCCGGCGCGCGCCCTGGAGAACGGGCTGGTCCACGAAGTCGCCGCCACCACCGAGGAGATGCTCGACCGGGCCCGCGCCTTCATCGACGCCCACCCGGAATCGCGGCAGCCCTGGGATATCAAGGGGTACCGGATCCCCGGCGGTACGCCGTCGAGCCCGCGCCTGGCCGCGCAGCTCCCGGCGTTCCCCGCGAACCTGACCAAACAGCTCGGGGGCGCCCCGTACCCCGCGCCGCGCGCCATCCTCGCGGCGGCCGTCGAGGGCTCGCAGGTCGACTTCGAGACCGCGCAGACCATCGAGGCCCGCTACTTCACCGGTCTGGTCACCGGACAGACGGCGAAGAACATGACCCAGGCGTTCTTCTTCGACCTCCAGAGCGTCAACTCCGGCGCGAGCCGCCCCGAGGGCATCCCGCCGCGCGAGGTCCGCCGGGTGGCCGTCCTCGGCGCCGGGATGATGGGCGCGGGCATCGCGTACGCCTGCGCGCGCGCCGGCTTCGACGTCATCCTCAAGGACGTCTCCCAGGAGGCCGCCGACCGCGGCAAGGCGTACGCGGAGAAGCAGCTCGCCAAGGCGCTCGCCCGGGGCCGTACGACCGGGGCCGACCGCGACGCGCTGCTCGCCCGGATCACCCCCGCGGCCGACCCCGCCGCGCTCGCCGGCTGCGACGTGGTGATCGAGGCGGTCTTCGAGGACACCGCGCTCAAGCAGCGGGTGTTCCAGGAGATCCAGGACATCGTGGCCCCCGACGCGCTGCTCTGCTCCAACACCTCCACCCTGCCCATCGGCACGCTCGCCGAAGGCGTCTCCCGGCCCGCCGACTTCATCGGACTGCACTTCTTCTCCCCGGCCGACCGGATGCCGCTCGTCGAGATCATCAGGGGTGCGGCGACCGGCGACGAGGCGGCGGCCCGCGCCTTCGACCTCGTACGCGCCCTCGGCAAGACCCCGATCGTCGTCAACGACGCACGCGGCTTCTTCACCTCGCGGGTGATCGGCCAGTTCCTCAACGAGGGCGTCGCCATGCTCGGCGAGGGCATCGAGCCCGCCTCCGTCGAACAGGCCGCCGCGCAGGCCGGCTACCCCGGCAAGGTGCTCGCGCTGATGGACGAGCTGACGCTCACCCTGCCGCGCCGTATCCGCGACGAGGCCAAGCGGGCGGAGGAGGAGGCAGGACGCACCTGGACCGGCCACCCCGCCGAGTGGGTCATTGACCAGATGGTGGACGAGTTCGGCCGCACCGGCCGGGCCGCCGGCGCGGGCTTCTACGAGTACGACGAGAACGGCGCCCGGGTCCGGCTCTGGCCCGGGCTGCGCGAGCACTTCTGTACGGACGCCACCGACGTCCCGTTCCGCGACATGAAGGAGCGGATGCTCTTCGCCGAGTCGCTGGACGCCGTGCGCTGTCTGGAGGAGTCCGTCCTGGCCTCGGTCGCCGACGCCAACATCGGCTCGCTCCTCGGTATCGGCTTCCCGGCGTGGACGGGCGGCGTGCTCCAGTACATCAACGGCTACGAGGGCGGCCTGCCCGGCTATGTCGCGCGCGCCCGCGAGCTGGCGGAGCTGTACGGCGAGCGCTTCGAACCGCCGGTGCTGCTGGTGGCCAAGGCGGAGAAGGGCGACACGTTCACGGACGCCTGACGCCTGACCCCGGCCTCTGCCGTGACCCGCCCGGCCGCCGCCGTATCAGCCCTGCTCCGCCGTCAGATGGGCGATGACCATGTCGTCCAGCAGCGCGCGGCAGTGCTCGCGGCGGCCGGGCGCGGGGGAGCTGAGTGAACCGAGCCGGGACGAGGCCGCGATGTGCGCGGACACGCGCGCGGACGCGCGCGCGGACACGACTTCGGGAACGGTGAAGTGATCCGTGACCGGGGAGCCGTGACCCGTGACCCGTGACCCGCCAACCCGGGATCAGGCCGAGGCGCGCCGTATCAGCGTGGTCGGGGTGATCACCGAGGCGGGCGCGGGACCGCCCTCGGACTTCCGCGCCCCGGCCGGCTCCGGGAGCGCCCGGCCCAGGTCGCGCAGCAGCAGCCGCGCCATCAGCCGGCCCATCCCCTCGACGTCCTGCCGGACGGTGGTCAGCGGCGGGTCGGTGGCCGCGGCGACCGCGTCCATGTCGTCGAATCCGACCAGCGCCACCTCGCCGGGCACCGCCCGGCCGCGCTCCTTGAGGACGCGCAGGGCGCCCGAGGCCATCAGATCGTTGGCGGCGAAGACCGCGTCCAGATCGGGGCACCGCTCCAGCAGCGCCGCCATGGCCAGCGCCCCGCTCTCCTCGGTGAACGCGCCCTCGGCGATCAGCGCCGGATCCGCGCCGGGCGCCAGCTCGTCCCGGTAGCCGTCGAGCCGGTCGAGCGCCGAGGTCTGGTCGAGCGGCCCGGCGATATGCGCGATCCGCCGCCGGCCCAGTCCGCGCAGATACCGCACCGCCGCACGGGCGCCGCCCCGGTTGTCGGCGTCCACGTACCGCACCCACCCCGCCAGGTCCGCCGCCGGCCGGCCGCCGTATACCGTCGGCAGCCCGGCCCGCCGGATGATCGCCGGGATCGGGTCGTCGGCGTGCAGTGAGAAGGCGAGCGCGCCATCGGCGTGACCGCCCGCGAGATAGCGCGCGAGCCGGTCGTGGTCGCCAGGACCGTCGAGCAGGAGCAGCACCAACTGGGTGTCGTGCGCGGACAGTTCCCTGCTGATGCCGCGGATCTGCCGGGAGAAGAACGGATCGGAGAAGATCCGCACCTCCGGCTCGGCGATGATCACAGCGACCGCGCCGGTGCGCCGGGTCACCAGGGTGCGGGCCGCGTGGTTCGGTACGTACCCCAGCTCCGCCACGGCCCTGCGCACCTTCTCGGCCAGCGCCTCGCGCACCCCCGCGCCGCCGCGCACCACCCGGGAGGCCGTGGCCCGGGAGACGCCGGCCCGCGACGCGACGGCTTCGAGCGTCGGTCGGGACCCGGGAAACGGCTCGGGCGGCTCGGACGGCACGGCGTGCGCTCCTCGGCGGGGGACAAAGCGGGACCGGGCACAGCGTAACCGCTCCCATCGCCCCGCCGGGAGCGCTCTCACCTCCTGCCGGACGCCGCCCACGACCGTACGGATCCGGCCGCCGCCGTCCCGGCCGTACCGGACAGGCACTCTTTTGAACGGGAGTTGACCGGGGTAGCTTCCGCCCCATGGAGATCCGAGCGCGAGGAGCCCGCTGGTCGTACAGAACCCTGGTCGCGGTCGCGTCCGCCGCCCTGTGCGGGGTGCTCGTCGCCCCGGCGGGAGCGGCACACGCCACCGGGCCGGCCCCGGCCGCACCGCCGTCGAAGGTGAAGGTGAGCGAGCCGGTCCACTCGTACGAGAACGCCATCCGCGAGACCGTCTGGGTGGACACCGGGCTCGACGGGGACGGCGACGGAAGGACCGACCGCGTCGCCGTCGACATCGTCCGCCCGTCCGAACCCGCCCGCCGGGGCCGGAAGATCCCCGTCATCATGGACGCCAGCCCGTACTACTCCTGCTGCGGCCGGGGCAACGAGAGCCAGCGCAAGACGTACGACGCGGACGGCAACCCGCTGAGTTTCCCGCTCTACTACGACAACTACTTCGTCCCCCGCGGCTACGCCTTCGCCGCCGTCGACCTCGCCGGCACCAACCGCTCCGACGGCTGCGTCGATGTCGGCGGACGCTCCGACATCCAGTCCGCCAAGGCCGTCGTCGACTGGCTGAACGGCCGCGCCCCCGGCTACGCCACCCTGACCGGCACCACCGCCGTACGCGCCGACTGGAGCACCGGCGCCACCGGCATGATCGGCAAGAGCTACGACGGCACCGTCGCCAACGGCGTCGCGGCCACCGGCGTCAAGGGCCTCAGGACGATCGTTCCCATCGGCGCGATCAGCTCCTGGTACGACTACTACTTCCAGCAGGGCGCACCCCTCTACAGCTCAGGACCCGACTGGCTCTCCAACTACGTCGAGAGCCCCGCCGCCCGCGCCCGCTGCCAGGCCGTCCAGCGCGACCTCGTCGACGGAGCGCCCCGGAGCGGCGACCGGACCCCGCTGTGGAACGAGCGCGACTACGTACGCGACGCCCGCAAGGTGAAGGCCAGCGTCTTCGCCGTCCACGGCATGCAGGACCTCAACGTCCGCACCAAGCACCTCGGACAGTGGTGGGACGCCCTCGCCGACGCGGGCGTCGAGCGCAAGATCTGGCTCTCCCAGACCGGCCATGTCGACCCGTTCGACTTCCGCCGCACCGCCTGGACCGACACCCTGCACCGCTGGTTCGACCACTATCTCCTCGGGTACGCGAACGGCATCGACCGCGAACCCATGGCCGACATCGAGCGCGCCCCCGACCAGTGGTCCACCGACCGCGTCTGGCCGCCGCGCACCACCGCCACCACCACCCTGCGCCCCGGTACGGGCGGACTCCCCGGCGTCGGCACCCTGACCCGTACGGCCGCGAAGCCCGGCGCCACCGAGACGTTCACCGACGACCGGCGCCTGGGCGAGCAGGACTGGGCCGCCGCCGTCGACCGCTCCACCGCCGCCAAGTCGGGCTTCGTCACCGCCCCCCTCAGCCGGCCGCTGCGGCTGTCCGGCTCCTCGAAGGTCACCGTCACCGCCACCCCGTCCACCACCGGCGCACACCTCTCCGCCGTCCTCGTCGACCTCGGACCCGACACCATCAGGGACTACGGCGCCGCCGGCGAGGGCATCACCACCCTCACCGAACGCACCTGCTGGGGGCCGAGCACCACCGCCGACAGCTCCTGCTACCGGGAGACCGCCACCCGCACCGCCACCGTGGGCCACACCGTCTTCAGCCGGGGCTGGGCCGACCTCGGACACCCGGCCCCGGACGGCCCGCTGGTCCCCGGGACCCCGTACACCGTCACCCTCGAACTCGCCGCGAGCGACCATGTCGTGCCGGCCGGCCACCGGCTCGCCCTGATCGTGGCGGGCACCGACCGCGGTCTCGTCGACCCGCCCGCCACCACCCCCACCCTCACCCTCGATCTGGCCCGGACGGCCGCGCGGCTGCCCCTCGTAGGCGGCGCCGCCGCGTTCGACCGCGCCACCACCGGCACCGTCCCGTCGTACAGCACACCGCCCGCGTCCCGCCCGAGCGGTGTGGCCCCCCACCGTCCGACCCAGCCGATCCCGGGAGACCGCAGTTGATGACACTCCGCCCCCGACTCTCTCTCGCCCTGGCGATGGCCACCGCGGCGCTCGTCGTCCCGACGACCACGCTCCCCGCCCAGGCCGTCACCGCCCAGGCCGCCCCCGCCTCCGCACCGCCGCGCACCGGCTTCGAGGCCAACGGCGGTACGGCCTGGACCAGTCAGCCGCAGGAACAGGAGTTCCTCGCCGAGGTCGCCCGGGGCGGCGCCGCCTCCCTCACCACCATCGGCACCACCGAACGGGGCCGCCCGCTCCAGCTCGTGGAGCTCGGCGCCCGGCACGCGCCCGCCACCGTCCTGCTCGTGTGCAGCCAGCACGGCAACGAGCCCTCCGGCCGCGAGGCGTGTCTGACGACGGTCCGCGATCTCGCCTACGCGAAGGACAGCGCCACGAAGCGCTTCCTCGCCCGCACGAGCGTCCTCGTCCTGCCCACCGCCAACCCGGACGGCCGCGCCGCCAACACCCGCGGCAACTCCCACGGCGTCGACATCAACCGCGACCACATCGAACTCGCCACCGCCGAGGGCCGCGCCATGGCCGCCGTCATCCGCGACCGGCGGCCGGACATCATCTACGACCTGCACGAGTACGGCGCCACCCCGCCCTACTACGACAAGGACCTCTTCGACCTCTGGCCGCGCAACCTCAACACCGATCCCCATGTGCACGACGAGTCGCAGGCCCTGTCGGAGCGGTACGTCCGCCCCGCCGCGAGCGCCGCCGGCCACTCCATCGGCACGTACGGCATCTGGACCGACCCGGTCTCCGGCGATCCCATCCGGCAGACCGCCGGCGACGGCCAGGAGCGCATCCTGCGCAACGCGTCCGGCGTCAAACACGCGATCGGACTGCTCATCGAGAGCCGCGTCAACCCGCTCACCGACGCGGAGAAGGCCGATGACGCGCTCAACAACCGGCGCCGGGTGACCAGCCAACTCGACGCGCTGAAGGGCCTGTTCACCTTCACCGACGAGCGCCGCGGCCGGATCGCGGTCGCCACGGCGAACGCCCGGCTGGCCGGCCTCGCGGACCGCGGACCGATCTACCTCGGCGGCGCGGACAACGAACCCGCCACCCCCGAGCAGACCATCCAGAACCCGCCCTGCGGCTACCGCCTCGACGCCGCCCAGTACGCGGACGTCAAGGAGCGGCTCGCCCTGCACGGCGTGCTGGCCGTCCCCGTGGGCAAGGGCGCCTTCGTACCGCTGCGGCAGTCGCAGCGCACCCTGGCGGCGCTGCTCCTCGACGAACGGGCCGAGTACCACCTCACGGAGGGGACCCCCGTGGCCTGCTGAGCCGTCAGCCCACCGCCAGCCGCGCGGCCTCCGCCGCGCACCCCCAGGCCACGGTGACACCCGCGCCGCCGTGCCCGTAGTTGTGCACCAGCCGTCCGCCGCCCGGCAGGGGTACGGCCTCCAGCCGTACCCTCGGGCGCGCGGGCCGCAGCCCCACCCGGTGCTCCAGCACCCGCGCCCCGGCCAGCTCGGGTCTGATCCTGACGCAGCGCGCGACGATCGCGTCGGCCTCGGCCGCGTCGGGCCCCAGATCCCAGGAGTGGTCGGTCGAGGTCCCGCCGAGCAGCACCCCGTACGGCTGCGGAAAGACATAGGTCATCTCGACCGTCCCGGGCACCGTCCCCACGAACCACTCGGCTATCCCCGGGTTCTCCACGATGACGACCTGCCCGCGCACCGGATGCACCGACGGATCCGACGCCAGCTCCCTGGCGCCGAGCCCGGTGCAGTCGACCACCACCTCCGCCTCGCGGGCCGGCTCGTCGAAACCGGTCACCGTACGCCGCTCCACCAGCGCGCCCGCCGCCCGCAACCGCGTCTTGAGATACCGCAGATGGACCGGCATGTCGATCAGCGGCACGGTCGCCCGCAGCCCCTGGCCGAACCCCTCCGGCAGCTCCCCCGCGTGCGCCTCGCGCAGCCCGCGCACCTTCGTGGCCCAGCTGCCGAGACCGTCGATCGGGGTGTCCGTCATCAGCCCGGTCACCATCCGCACCCCGGTCCGCTCCGGCGTCAGCGCGAGCTCCTCGTAGTGGCGCAGAGACTGCTCCAGCCAGCCGGCGACCCGGTGGGCGGGCTCGATGCGGTACGGCCAGAACAGCGCGCCCGCCACCGCCGAGGTGGTCCGGGCGACCGGATCGCGGGTCCACAGCCCGACGCGACGGCCGCTCTCCGCGAGAACCAGCGCGGTGGTCAGCCCGATGACCCCGCCGCCGACCACGATCACATCGCTCTTGCTGCCGCTCATGCCCCGGACCGTAGCGGAATCCGGCTGCCAGGCCCATTCGGCGGGTGGACCGCGGCCGAATCGGGGTGGGTCCCGTACACGATCGTGACCATGGTCACGATCCCGGCGCACCGCGGCGCCCGCGCCCGACGGTGTGCCCGCGCGGCACGGTGTGCCCCGTTCCGCGGCCCCCCGTTAGGATCGGCGGTCTGATGACTGCCACGCTCGTAGCCAAGGATCTCGCCGCAGGACACGGCGACCGCTCACTCTTCTCGGGACTCGACCTGGTCGTCGCGCCCGGTGATGTGATCGGACTCGTGGGCGCCAACGGCGCCGGAAAATCCACCCTGCTCCGGCTGCTCGCCGGACTCGACACCGCCGAGCAGGGACAGCTGCGGCTCTCCCCGCCGACCGCCGCCGTGGGCCATCTGCCCCAGGAACCGGAGCGCCGCGCGGGCGAGACGGTACGGGCCTTCCTCGGCCGCCGTACCGGCGTCACCGCCGCGCAGACCGCGCTGGACGAGGCCACCCAGGCGCTCGTGGACGGCGCGCCCGGCGCCGACGACGCCTACGCCGTCGGGCTGGAGCGCTGGCTGAGCCTCGGCGGCGCCGATCTGGACGAACGCGCCGAGGAGACCGCCGCTTCGCTCGGCCTGACCGTCGGCCTCGACCAGCCCATGACGACCCTCTCCGGCGGCCAGGCCGCCCGCGCGGGCCTCGCCTCGCTGCTGCTCTCGCGGTACGACATCTTCCTGCTCGACGAGCCCACCAACGACCTCGATCTGGGCGGCCTCGAACGCCTGGAGAACTTCGTCACCGGCCTGCGCGCCGGTACGGTCGTCGTCAGCCACGACCGGGAGTTCCTCGTCCGCACCGTGACCAAGATCCTCGAACTCGACCTGGCCCAGCAGAAGATCACCCTCTTCGGCGGCGGCTACGAGGCGTACCTCGAAGAGCGCGAGACGGCCCGCCGCCACGCCCGCGAGGAGTTCGACGAGTACGCGGACAGGAAGTCGTCGCTGGAGGCCCGCGCCCGCACCCAGCGCGCCTGGATGGAGAAGGGCGTCAAGAACGCCCGCCGCAAGGCGACCGACAACGACAAGATCGGCCGCAACCTCCGTACGGAGTCCACCGAGAAGCAGGCAGCCAAGGCGCGCCAGACACAGCGGCTGATCGAGCGCCTGGACGTCGTCGAGGAGCCACGCAAGGAGTGGGAGCTGCGGATGGAGATCGCCTCGGCCGACCGCTCGGGCGCGGTCGTCGCGGTGCTCAACGGCGCCGAGGTGGTACGGGGCGGCTTCCGCTTCGGCCCGGTGACGCTCCAGATCGACCGGACCGACCGCGTCGCCATCACCGGCGCCAACGGCAGCGGCAAGTCCACCCTGCTGGCGGCCCTCCTCGGCCGCCTCCCGCTGGACGCGGGCCACGCGTCACTGGGCTCCGGCGTGGTCGTCGGCGAGGTCGACCAGGCCCGCGCGCTCTTCCACGGACCGGAGACGCTCCTCGACGCGTTCCGCCCGGCCGTCCCCGACACCGAACCGGCCGAGATCCGTACGCTCCTCGCCAAGTTCGGCCTCAAGTCGGACCATCTGAGCCGCCCGGCGACGACCCTCTCCCCGGGCGAACGCACCCGCGCGGCCCTGGCACTGCTCCAGGGCCGGGGCGTCAACCTCCTCGTCCTGGACGAGCCCACCAACCACCTGGACCTGCCGGCCATCGAACAGCTGGAGTCGGCACTCGACTCCTACGACGGCACGCTCCTCCTGGTCACCCACGACCGCCGCATGCTGAACGCGGTCCACACGACCAGGCGCTTCGAGGTGGAGGCCGGCCGGGTGACGGAGGCGTAGCCCCGTCGCACCGGACGGTGGGCGGGGCCGCAGCCGCCGCCCACCGTCCGAACGGCCCGCTACCTACCGCTTACCGCTTACCGCTTACCGCCGCGTCCCGGGTCCGTGAGCCCGGCCCGCCGCAGTGCGTCGGCCATCGCGCTGTTCGCCGGAGCCGGCGCGGACCTGGCCGCACCGGACTGCGGCGCCGCCGCACCCTGCCGTCGGCCGCCCCCGCCGCCGCCCTGCCGCTGCTGGGGCGCGCGGCCACCGCCTCCGCCACCGCCTCCGCCACCGCCTCCGCCCGCCGACCGTTCCTGCTTCGCCTGGCCCGTGGGCGCCTCGTCGTCCAGCCGCAGCGTCAGCGAGATCCGCTTGCGCGGGATGTCGACGTCCATGACCTTGACCCGGACCACATCGCCCGGCTTCACGACCTCGCGCGGGTCCTTGACGAAGTTCCGGGACATGGCCGAGACATGGACCAGCCCGTCCTGGTGCACCCCGATGTCCACGAACGCCCCGAACGCCG
This sequence comes from Streptomyces sp. NPDC093109, assembly GCF_040701725.1. Taxonomy (NCBI): domain Bacteria; kingdom Bacillati; phylum Actinomycetota; class Actinomycetes; order Kitasatosporales; family Streptomycetaceae; genus Streptomyces; species Streptomyces sp. NPDC093109. The sequence goes on along the minus strand of NZ_JBFBEZ010000066.1, from coordinate 3,139 downwards.
CGACGTTCGTCACGACGCCCTCCAGCACCATCCCGGACGCCAGGTCGCCGAGCTTCTCGACGCCGTCCTTGAACGTGGCCGTCCTGAAGGCCGGACGGGGGTCGCGGCCGGGTTTCTCCAGCTCGCGGAGGATGTCCGTGACGGTCGGCAGCCCGAAGGAGTCGTTCACGAAGTCACCGGGCTCCAGCGACCGGAGCACGGAGGTGTTCCCGATGAGCGAGGCGACCTCGCCGCCGGTGGTCTTCACCATCGTCCGCACCACCGGATACGCCTCGGGGTGCACGGACGAGGCGTCCAGCGGGTCGTCCCCGTCCCGGATGCGCAGGAAGCCCGCGCACTGCTCGTACGCCTTGGGGCCGAGCCGCGCCACGTCCTTGAGCGCGCGCCGGGACCGGAAGGGCCCGTTGGTGTCGCGGTGGGCGACGATGTTCTCGGCGAGGCCCGCGCTGATCCCCGACACCCGCGAGAGCAGCGGCGCGGACGCCGTGTTGACATCGACGCCGACGCCGTTGACACAGTCCTCGACGACGGTGTCGAGCGAGCGGGAGAGCTTCACCTCGGACAGGTCGTGCTGGTACTGGCCGACCCCGATGGACTTGGGGTCGATCTTCACCAGCTCGGCCAGCGGGTCCTGGAGCCGCCGCGCGATGGAGACCGCGCCGCGGATCGACACGTCCAGCTCCGGCAGCTCCTGCGAGGCGAACGCGGAGGCGGAGTAGACCGAGGCACCGGCCTCGGAGACCATCACCTTGGTGAGCTTCAGCTCCGGGTGCCGGGCGCACAGCTCACCGGCGAGCTTGTCGGTCTCCCGGGAGGCCGTGCCGTTGCCGATGGCGATGAGATCGACCGCGTGCTCCTTCGCCAGCCGGGCGAGCCTGCTGAGCGACTCCTCCCAGCGATTGGCCGGAACGTGCGGGTGGATCGTGTCCGTGGCGACGACCTTGCCGGTGGCGTCGACCACGGCGACCTTCACCCCGGTACGGAACCCGGGGTCGAGGCCGAGCGTGGCGCGCGTCCCGGCCGGCGCGGCCAGCAGCAGATCCCGCAGGTTCGAGGCGAAGACGCGGACGGCCTCGTCCTCGGCGGCGGTGCGCAGCCGCAGCCGCAGATCGAGCCCGAGGTGCGTCAGGATCCTGGTCCGCCAGGCCCACCGCACCGTGTCACCGAGCCACTTGTCGCCCGCGCGGCCCCGGTCGGCGACGCCGAAGCGCCGCGCGACCATGGTCTCGTACGTGCTCGGTCCCGGCTGCTCGGACGGCTCCTCGGGCTCCATGACCAGATCGAGAACATCCTCCTTCTCGCCCCGGAACATGGCGAGGACCCGGTGCGAGGGCAGCTGCGGGAAGGCCTCGGCGAAGTCGAAGTAGTCCGCGAACTTGGCCCCGGCCTCCTCCTTGCCGGAGCGCACCTTCGCGACGAGCCGGCCCCGGGTCCACATCCGCTCGCGCAGCTCACCGATGAGGTCGGCGTCCTCGGAGAACCGCTCGGTGAGGATGGCGCGGGCGCCCTCCAGCGCGGCGGCCGGGTCCGCGACGCCCCTGTCGGCGTCGACGAACGCCGTCGCGGCGGCGAGCGGTTCCACCGAAGGATCGCCCAACAGCCCCTCGGCGAGCGGCTCCAGACCGGCCTCACGGGCGATCTGCGCCTTGGTGCGCCGCTTGGGCTTGAACGGCAGGTAGATGTCCTCCAGGCGCGCCTTGGTGTCGGCGGACCGGATGGCCGCCTCCAGCGCGTCGTCGAGCTTGCCCTGCTCCCGTACGGAGTCCAGGATCGCGGCCCGCCGGTCCTCCAGCTCCCGCAGATAGCGCAGCCGCTCCTCCAGGGTGCGCAGTTGCGCGTCGTCGAGCATCTCGGTCGCTTCCTTGCGGTAGCGCGCGATGAACGGCACGGTCGAGCCGCCGTCGAGCAGCTCGACAGCGGCCCTCACCTGCCGCTCGCGTACGCCGAGTTCCCCGGCGATCTTGCCTTCGATGGATGTCGTCACGATCACGCTCCGCTGTTCTGTCGTCCGCCGTCTGCATTGTGGCAGGTGGCGCTGACAATGGCGGGCGCGACCGGCGGGCGGGCGGCCGGTGGGAGCCGTACGTGCCGAAGCCGAGGCCGCGGGCTCTCAGCCGAAGACGTGGGCCGGGATCGCCCCGGCCGCCAGCGCCGCCGAGGTGAAGCCCGTCGCCAGCTCGGTGAGCCTGGCCACACCCGCCGCGCCCAGGTGCTCGTACGGTGCCCGGTCCAGCCGGTCCGTGTCGTTCTCCAGCTCCTTGCGGAGCCGGGTGCCCGCCTCGGTCAGCTTGCCGCCGGTGTCCAGCAGGCCGCGTCCGCGCAGCCGCTCCTCGGCCGCCTCCCACTCCGCCGTGCTCCACCCCCGGCTGTCCAGGATCCACTTGGGCGACATGCCCCGGCCGCTCGCGGTGTGGCTGACCAGCGCCTCCAGCGGGTCGAGCTCGGCGGCCAGCAGAAGGGCGAGATGCCCGTCGCCGCGGTGTTCGCGCAGCACGGCCGCCGCTTGCCAGAGCGCCAGATGGGGTGCTTCGGGCACCGGCAGACCGGCGTTGGCCGCGTGGAGCGGGCGGCCGGGGCCGGTGGCCGCCTCCGCGGCACGCAGCGCCAGCCCGGCCGCCTCGGCCAGCTCCGCCGAGGCGATGGCCTCCTCGCCGAGCAGCCGGCGCAGCAGCGTGTCGGTGGCGCGCAGCCGCGCGGCGAGCGCCTCCTCGGGGGAGACCTTTTCCCAGACGCCCGGCACATGCCGGGCGACATGGTCGTGCTTGAAGTTGTAGAAGGTCGCGGTGACGGTCCCCGCGCCGACGCGGCCGAGCGGTGCGGAACGGGCCGCGAAGTAGGCGGTCCGCGCGTCGTCGACCCCGAGGAACGTGAACTCGCGGGTGAGGTCGGGGGAGAAGTAGAGGGCCGAGTGGAGTGGATTGACGACGGCGTGACAGCGCCGTCCGGCACGCTCGGGCAGTGTGGTCATACCGGCACGTTACCGACTGGTTGGTACGGCCGGAACCCCGGTGACACGCATGAGGGGCGCGCCACAGCGCGGTCGGTCTAGGGCCTGTGTGGGGTTGTGATCTGGATCAGGGAGCGGGGCGTGGTGCGTGCGATCGCAAGGCGCCGAGAGGCCCTCGTAGCGGAGCTACTA
>NZ_JBFBEZ010000065.1:0-32893 GCF_040701725.1 Streptomyces sp. NPDC093109 | reverse complement strand
GGCCCCCCGGCCCCGCCTGACTCCCCCCCCGCCCGGGGGCCGCCCGTACCGGCGCCGACGCCGGGCCGCACGTACGAGTGATACCTGCCGCACGGGCGGAGAAAGAGCCCGTGGGCAGCACTACACTGCTCAACACATACGCGTCAGGCCCACAGCGTCGTGCGTCTTTCACGCGGTTAGGGCGCGTCACGCCCTAGGACCCCTCCACCGCATGCGGCCGTCGGGACGGCCGTCCGCAATGGGACTTGTGAGGACTCACGTGAGCTCGAAACCTGTCGTACTCATCGCTGAAGAGCTTTCGCCCGCCACCGTCGACGCGCTCGGTCCGGATTTCGAGATCCGGCACTGCAACGGCGCCGACCGTGCGGAGCTGCTGCCCGCCATCGCCGACGTGGACGCGATTCTCGTCCGCTCCGCGACCAAGGTCGACGCCGAGGCCATCGCCGCGGCCAAGAAGCTGCGGGTCGTGGCCCGCGCCGGGGTCGGCCTGGACAACGTCGATGTCTCCGCCGCCACCAAGGCCGGCGTGATGGTCGTCAACGCGCCGACCTCCAACATCGTCACCGCCGCCGAGCTGGCCTGCGGTCTGCTGGTCGCCACCGCGCGCAACATCCCGCAGGCGAACACCGCGCTCAAGAACGGCGAGTGGAAGCGCTCCAAGTACACGGGCGTCGAGCTGAGCGAGAAGACGCTCGGCGTCGTCGGCCTCGGCCGCATCGGCGTGCTCGTCGCGCAGCGCATGTCGGCCTTCGGCATGAAGATCGTCGCGTACGACCCCTACGTACAGCCGGCCCGCGCCGCCCAGATGGGCGTCAAGCTGCTGACCCTCGACGAGCTGCTCGAAGTCTCCGACTTCATCACCGTGCACCTCCCCAAGACGCCCGAGACCCTCGGTCTGATCGGTGACGAGGCGCTGCACAAGGTCAAGCCGTCCGTCCGGATCGTCAACGCCGCGCGCGGCGGGATCGTGGACGAAGAGGCGCTCGCCTCCGCGCTGAAGGAGGGCCGGGTCGCCGGCGCCGGACTCGACGTGTACACGAAGGAGCCCTGCACGGACTCCCCGCTCTTCCAGTTCGACCAGGTCGTCTGCACCCCGCACCTCGGCGCGTCCACCGACGAGGCGCAGGAGAAGGCCGGCATCGCCGTCGCCCGCTCGGTACGGCTGGCCCTCGCCGGTGAGCTCGTCCCCGACGCGGTCAACGTCCAGGGCGGAGTCATCGCCGAGGACGTACGCCCCGGTCTGCCGCTCGCCGAGAAGCTCGGCCGGATCTTCACCGCCCTCGCGGGCGAGGTCGCGGCCCGGCTCGATGTCGAGGTGTACGGCGAGATCACCCAGCACGATGTGAAGGTGCTCGAACTCTCCGCGCTCAAGGGCGTGTTCGAGGACGTCGTCGCCGAGACCGTCTCGTACGTCAACGCCCCGCTCTTCGCGCAGGAGCGCGGTGTCGAGGTCCGGCTGACCACCTCCAGCGAGTCCCCGAACCACCGCAACGTGGTCACCGTGCGCGGCACGCTCTCCAGCGGCGAGGAGGTCTCGGTCTCCGGCACGCTGGCCGGCCCCAAGCACCTGCTGAAGATCGTCGCGATCGGCGCGTACGACGTGGAGCTGGCGCTGGCCGACCACATGGTCGTGCTGCGCTACGAGGACCGCCCCGGCGTGGTCGGCACCGTCGGCCGGATCCTCGGCGAGGCCGGTCTCAACATCGCCGGTATGCAGGTCGCGCGCGCGGAGGAGGGCGGCGAGGCACTGGTCGTCCTCACCGTCGACGACACCGTGCCGCAGACGGTTCTCGCGGAGATCTCCGACGAGATCGGCGCGGCCTCGGCCCGCTCGGTGAACCTGACCGACTGATCCCATCGCATTGATACGCAGGTGAGGGGCCCGGCGGCGACGCCGGGCCCCTTCCGTATGCCCGCCACAGACTCCGTATGCCCACCACAGACAAGGACCGCGGCATGTCCGACGACCGTTTCCTGCGTATCCACAGCCCCGAGTTCCGGGCCATGGCCGAGCGGGTCCTGCGGGTCACCGCGCTCACCTCGCGCCTGAACGTCCTGCCCTTCGAGGACGAGGCCGGAAAGGCGGAGCTGTTCGAGCAGATCCTCGGCAGGCCGCTGCCGGCGCGCACCACGATCTATCCGCCCTTCTACACGGACCACGGCCTCCGCCTCGACCTCGCCGAACGCGTGTTCATCAACCAGAACTGCACGTTCCTGGACCACGCGGGCATCCGGCTCGGCGAAGGCGTGATGGTCGCCCCCAAGGTCACGTTCATCACCGTCGGCCACCCGGTCGACCCCGAGGAGCGGCGGGGTTGGCTGACCGGCGCGCCCATCGATGTGGCGGAGAACGTGTGGATCGGCGCCGGTGCCACGATCCTTCCCGGCGTCACCATCGGCCGGGACGCCGTGATCGCCGCCGGCGCGGTCGTGGCCGACGACGTACCGCCGGCCAGTCTGGTGACCGGCGGCAAGGCGACCGTGAACCGGCGGTGGTGACGGCTTCGCCCCTGACCGCACCGGGTGCGGGCGCCGCGTTCGGGGTGCGGGTGCCGGCCCGTCACACCTCGTCCGCAGGTCCTTCCTGACGCACGCCGTCACGCTGCCGACGGTTTTTCGGGGGCGGTGTGGGTGGCCACTGCGTGGCCCGCGCCACGCCCTTCCGCGCGGGCCACGATGAGCCCGTCGCGCACCCGGACCGCCACCTCGGTGACGTCGTCGGTGGGGTCGCCGGACGGCTTACGGCCGAGGGCCGTCGTCACCGCGCCACCGTCGTCGAACACGACGCGCGGCCGGGGCAGTTCCCCGGCCGCGAACACCCGCCGCAGCGAGCCGACGAGATCGACGATCCGGAGCCGGGCCAGTCGGCCGGTCTCGGCGGGATCGCTCGTCACGACGACGAACGTCACCTCGTCACGCAGCCGCGCCGCGGACACCGCCTCCTCGGCCGCCGACAGCCGCCCGACGCCCAGGACGACCACCACACCGTCGGCGCCGAGGTCGACGCGGCTCCCGGTGATCTCGTCGCGCAGTCCGAGGGGCGCCGCCCACGGGTCTTCCACCGGCCGTGCCGGAGCGACGAAGGGCAGGTGAGCCGGTGCCCCCTCGTCGAGGAGGGCGATGCCGGCCAGGTGTTCCGCGGCGCGCGCCAGGTCGAACGGATCGCTGACCCCCGGGGCGTTCTCCGCGAGCCCGGCCGCTCCGTTGAGCAGGGTCAGCGCCAGCTCGGCCAGCCGTACCGTCGAGCGGCGTACGGCGGTGCGCGGCTCCAGCGCCAGGGCGAGCAGCAGGGCCTCGAACCGGAAGAGTTCCGCCAGCGCGGTCCTGGCCGGCTCGGTGTCCAGCACTCCGGACAGTGAACGCAGCTGAAGATGACCGCTCCCCGGGGTATCGCCGGTGAGGGGCAGCCGTTCGAGCCAGACTCTGGCGAAGGCACCCAGGGCCCGCCCCGTGGAATCGGGTGACCGCACCGGCGGTTCGGCGGAGATCCAGGCCCGTTCGACGGAGTCGGCGAGCACCGCGAGATACAGCGCGCGCTTGCCGGCGAAGTTCGAGTAGACCGCGCCCCTGGTCAGCTCGGCCCGCTCGGCCATCCGGTCGATCCTGGCCTCGCCGTAGCCGTACTCGGCGAACTCCTCCCGGGCCGCGACCAGTACCGCCGCCCGGGTCCGCTCCTGCTGCTGTGCACGGGTCAGTCTCACCATCGTGTCCCCTTCCGCTTCCGGCGTGCCATAATACTGCCAACATTCAGATGTTGAGGATATCTGGATGACATGAGCATCGGAACGAGGAGGGGCAGGACATGAACCGGCCAGAAACCCGAACGGCGGACCCCGGCCTGCTGGTGCTGCACGCCCTGCGCTGCGCCGGCGCCGCCGGTCCCGCCCGCCTCCATCTGGTCACAGGTCTCGACGCGTTCGATGTCGAGTCCGAGCTGATCGATCTCGGTGCCGCCGGACTCGTCACGTACACACCCGGCCCCATGTCGGGCTGGTGGCTCACGGAGGCCGGTCGCGTCGCGGACGCCGAACGGATCACCGGCGAGCTGGAGTCGGCCGCCGCCCGCCGGGCCGTGACGGCGGCGTACCACCGCTTTCTCGCGCTCAACCCGGAGCTGCTCGACCTCTGCCGGGCATGGCAACTGCGCACCGTCGACGGCGTCGTGAGCGTCAACGACCACGGAGACGCCGCCTACGACAGCCGGGTCCTCGACCGGTTCGCCGACCTGGACCGCCGTGCCGCCGCCGTCTGCGCCGAACTCGCCGCGGCACTGCCCCGGTTCGGCCGCTACCGCGTCCGTCTCGCCGGTGCCCTCGAACAGGCCGCCGCCGGCGCGCTGGAGTACGTGACCGACAGCACCGCGTCGTACCACACCGTCTGGGCGGAGCTGCACGAAGACCTGCTCGCCACCCTGGGGATACCGCGATGAGATGGATCCGTACGATCTCCGCCGAGACCGAGGAGGGGGCGGAGACGCTGGGCGGCAAGGTGCGTGGCCTCGTCCTCCTGCACCGTCTCGGGCTACGGGTGCCGGCCGGCTTCGCCGTCACCACCGAGGCATGCCGCGCCTACCTGCGGGAAGGGCGTCTCCCCGAGGGACTTCGGGCCGAGCTGGCGACGGCCGTCGGCGGCCTCGAACGCTCCACCGGGCGTGCTTTCGGCGGCGCGCGGAAGCCGCTGGCGGTGGCTGTCCGTTCCGGGGCCAAGGTGTCGATGCCCGGCATGATGAACACGATCCTCAACCTGGGCCTCACGACCGCAGCCACCGCCGGCCTGGCCGCCGAGACGGGCAACCGGCCGTTCGCACTGGACTCGCGGCTGCGCTTCCTGTCGACCTTCGCCGCCGCGGTCACGGACGCGGACGGTGCGGGGACCGCCCGGGGAGGAGATCCCGTGCCGGTGGACGAAGGCGGGGAAGCGCACCTGCGTGACGCGGCGCGGGCAGTCGGGAACCTCGTACGGGAACGGTGCGGCCGGCCCGTCCCGGACGACGCGGCCCGCCAGCTGGAGTGGGCGGTCGAGGCAGTGTTCTCCTCCTGGAACACACCCCGCGCACGGACCTACCGCGCGCTGAACGACATCCCGCACGGCCTCGGCACAGCGGTGATCGTCCAGACGATGGTCTTCGGGAACCGCGACGGGCACAGCGGCACCGGAGTCGCCTTCAGCCGCGACCCCAACACCGGCGAGAACGTCCCGTACGGCGAAGTCCTCTTCGGGCGCCAGGGGGAGGACCTGGTCGCCGGCAGATCGGCCACCCGGCCGCTGCGCGAACTCGCCGAGCGGGAGCCCGCCGTGTGGCGGGAGCTGCTCGACGCGCTGGACCGGATCGAAGGACACCACCGTGACGCCTGCTACGTCGAGTTCACGTTTCACTCCGGCGAGCTGTGGTTCCTCCAGGTCAGGCCCGGCCGGTTCGTCGGCGCTGCCGCGGTCCGCGTAGCCACCGAACTCGTCGACGAGCGGGTCATCGGGCGCCATGAGGCGCTGCTCAGGATCTCGCCGCAGCACCTCAGGCACGTCCGCACGCCGCGCATCGCGGCATCCGGCGAGACGGACATCCTCGCCCGGGGGATCGGCGCGTGCCCCGGCGTCGCGGCCGGCAGAGTGGCGACCACGCCGGACGGAGCCGTACGCATGGCCCGGGACTTCCCCGTCATCCTCGTACGCCCGGAGACCTCCCCCGACGACATGCACGGCCTGGCCGCCGCCGCCGGAATCGTCACCGCGCGCGGCGGGCCGGCCAGCCACGCCGCGGTGGTCGCACGAGCCATGTCGAAACCCGCGGTCGTGGGCGTCGGCGGCCTCACCGTCGACACCGGCGGCGGCTCGATGACGGTCGGCGGTCGCACCGTCGGCGAGGGCACCCTCGTCACCATCGACGGAACCAGTGGCGAAGTCGCCCTTGGCACCCCCCGCGTCGTCACGGACGCGGCCGACGACCACCTTCACCGACTGCTCGGCTGGGCCGACGACATCTCGGGCGACCGCTCGGAACGAGGGGAATCCCGGCGGCTCGAAGCGGCCCGTGCCGTCCTGCTTCGCCGCTGACGTGCGGCGAGCCGGAGAGCAACGCACAACTCGTCGACCACAAGCCTGTCCCGCGAGGAGATCGGTGATGGCAACACGGCACGTGTACCTGGTGAGGCACGGAGCGGCCGACCCGTTCGGCGAACTGACCGACGTCGGGCAGCGGCAGTCGGAACTGGTCGGGCGGCGTCTGGCCGGTCTTCCTGTCGACGTGGTGTGGCACTCGCCCCTCCCGAGGGCGGCGCGGTGCGCGCGGATCGTCGGCGGGCACCTGCCGGAGGCCGCGGTGCGGGAAGCGCCCGAGCTGATCGACCACGTACCGCACGTACCGGACGAAGTGCCGCGGGACCGGGCGCCGTTCTTCGACGGGTACGGGGCCGAGGAGGCCGCGGAGGCGGAACGCCGCTCCGGCGCGCTGACCGCCAGGTTCGCGCGCCCCGCCGAGACCGAGACCCATGAGGTCCTGATCACGCACGCCTATCCGGTGGCCTGGCTGGTTCGGCACGCCCTCGGCGCGCCACCGGAGCGGTGGCTCGGGCTGAACTGCGGCAACGCGGCGATCACGGCGATCGAGTACCGCGACGGCACGGCGCCGACGGTGCTGATGTACAACGACATGGGCCACCTGCCGGCCGATCTGCGATGGACGGGCTTCGCGGCGGGCACCAGGCCGTGAGAAGCCGCCCCGGACCCCGGCGTGCTCCGTGGCGACCGACGGAGATCGTTACTGACCGTGGCCCGGCTCACCGGCCTTTTCGGTGGGCGCTGCCGGCCGTGTGCTGTTCCAGGCCGCCGAGGATGAGCGCGAGGCCCGCCTCGAACGCCGCCTCGTGATCCAGTACCGGGACGTCGTCCGGCAGGTCCCCGGCGTCCGGCGCATCCGTATCCGCCTGCTCCTCGAGCACGCAGCCCACCGTGTAGCGGCCGGTGGCCAGCATCGCCATCTGCGCCTCCCGCTCGGGCACGCCGGAGGAGACCAGGAAGGCCATCTTGCGGCGGATCCGGTCGAGGTCGCCGGTCGGAGTGCTGCCGGCGTGCAGCCGGGCACCGTCACGGCGCATCAGCAGTGTGCGGCGGAAGCTGCGGGAGTTCTCCAGGAACCACGCGCGCCAGTCGTCCCCGGGGGACGGCAGCGCCGCGGTGGCGTGCGGGGCCATGGCCGCCTCCGCCATGGCGGCAAGGAGATCCTTCTTGGTCCGGAAGTGGTAGTAGAGCGACGGCTGTTCGACGCCGAGCCGCTTGGCCAGCCGCCTGGTGCTGACCGTTTCCAGGCCGACGTCGTCCAGCAGCTCCAGCGCCTCGGTGACGACGGTCGCACGGTTCATCTTGGTCACGTTGACATTCTATCGCTGATAGAAGACTGTGGAAAGAAATCAATCACCGATAGATTTTGGGGTGGTCGGACGTGAAAGACAAGATCGCGGAGCGTTCGCTCCGGATCCTCGTCGCCGGCGGCGGCGTCGCCGGGCAGGCGCTGGCCTTCTGGCTCACCCGCGGCGGTCACCGGGTGACGGTCGCCGAGCGCTTCCCGGAGCTGCGCGCCTCGGGTGCCCAGGTCGACCTGCGCGGACAGGGCATCGAGGCGGTCGAGCGCATGGGCCTGCTGGAGACCGTGCGCGGGCAGCTGGTGGACGAGCCGGGCGTCGCCTTCGTCGACTCCCGCGGCAGGCCGAAGGCGACGATCATGGCGAACACCTCCGGCAAGGGACGTCAGACCCTGACCTCTGAGTACGAGATCATGCGCGGCGTCCTCGTCCGCATCCTGCACGAGGCGACCAAGAACGGCACCGAGTACGTCTTCGACAAGGGCGTCCACGGCTTCGACCAGGACGCGGACCGGGTCACCGCGCACTTCTCGGACGGCACCTCCGGCACGTACGACCTGCTGATCGGCGCCGACGGGCAGGGCTCGCGCGTCCGGCAGGCGCTGCTGCCCGAGGGCTTCGACCCGTACTGGCGGGTGGGCATCCACATGGCCTACTGGTTCGTGCCGCGCATCGCCTCCGACACCGACATCCGCGACACCTGCATGGTCCCCGGCGGCCGGCAGATCATGCGGCGCAGCCACAACGCGACCGAGACCCAGGTGTACTTCGTGGTGCGCGAGGAGTCGGCGGAAGCGTCCGCGATCCACCGCGCTCCCGTCGAGCAGCAGCAGAAGTTCTGGGCCGAGCGGTTCCGGGACGCCGGATGGCAGACCGACCGGTTCGTCGCGGGTATGAAGGACAGCCCGTTCTTCTACTCCCAGGAGATCGCCCAGGTACGCATCGACAACTGGTCCAAGGGCCGGGTGGTCCTGGCCGGGGACGCCGCGCACTGCGCGTCCCCCTACAGCGGCATGGGAATCTCCGGCGGCCTGGTCGGCGCCTACGTCCTGGCCGGGGAGATCAACCGGCACGCGGACGACCTGCCCACCGCGCTGGCGAACTACGACCGCGTCCTGCGGCCCTTCGTCGCCGAGATCCAGCGTGAGGTCAATCCCCGCATCCTGCGCGTGGGCATGCCCATGAACAAGCACGCCATCAGCGCCTTCCAGAGCGCCACCGCGCTGGCCTGCTTCTTCCACATCCCCGACCTTGTCGCGCGGTTCTCCACGGAGGACCGCGGCGGCGACTGGCGGCTGCCGGACTACGCCGGCGCGCACGCGGCCCGGGGCGCCTGAGCCGCACCCGCGCCGGGCTCGGGGAGCGGCCACGCGTCCTGCCCCTCGGGGATGAGCCCTGCCGCGCCCGTACTGCAATCGCAGTACGGGCGGGTGTCCGCAGATACGGGACGATTCCGCGGCCGATGTTGCCAATGATGTGGACGAAGCCGCGGACCGTTTGGCGCCTCGAGTGCGCACGGCACGGCCGCGGCACCATCCCTTTCCTCTTCGACTGGAGTGCCTCGTCATGGCTTCCTTGCTCTATCGGCTCGGCCGGTTGTCCTTCCGGCAGCGCCGCTATTTCGCCCTCCTGTGGGTGGCGATCCTGGCGGCGTGTTCCTTCGCAGCCATCAGTGCCCCGGAGGCTGAAGAGGACGGGTTCTCCATACCGGGCACCGAGTCGCAGAAGGCGTTCGACCTGCTCGACGAGCGCTTCCCCGGAGACAACGCGGAGGGCGCGGACGCACGCATCGTCTTCGCCGCGCCCGACGGGCAGAAGGTGACCGCTCGCGAGAACCGGGCGGCTGTCGAGAAGGTCATCGACACCGTCGCGGGCGGCTCGCAGGTGAAGGACACCTCGAGTCCCTTCGCGCCGGAAGCCGTCAGCAAGGACGCCACCACCGCGTTCGCGACCATCACCTACACCGTCGTCGCCGAAGACCTGACCGCGGCCACGTCCGCCGAGCTCATGGACGCCATCGAGGAAGCCCGCGCGGCGGGGCTGACCGTGGAAGTCGGAGGCTCGGCCATCGACGGCGGCCCCGAACTCGGCGGCATCACCGAGGTGATCGGCATCGCTGTCGCCGCGCTCGTGCTGTTCATCACCTTCCGCGCGATGGTCGCCGCCGGGCTTCCTCTGGTCACCGCGCTCGTCGGCCTGGGCGCCGGAGTCTGCGCCATCATCGCCGCGGGCATGTCCACCACGACGATCACCCTGGCCCTGATGCTCGGCCTGGCCGTGGGCATCGACTACGCCCTGTTCATCGTCTCCCGCTATCGCGCCGAACGGGCCGCGGGGCACGCGCCGCAGGAGGCCGCCGGCCGGGCGGTGGGCACCGCCGGATCCGCGGTCGTCTTCGCCGGCGCCACCGTCGTCATCGCACTGGCCGGGCTGTCCGTGGCGGGCGTGCCGATGCTGACCGACATGGGGCTGGCCGCCGCCGGAACCGTCGTCCTCGCCGTGCTCGTCGCCCTGACGCTGCTGCCCGCGCTGCTCGGCTTCTTCCCCCAGGCCGTCCTGCCGCGCGACCAGCGCAGCAGCAGCACCACCGACACCGACACCGCCACTGCCACCACCGTCACGCCTGTTCACGCGAAGGAGGCCGCGGGCAGCCGGTGGGCCCGCTTCGTCATCCGCCGGCCTCTGGCGACGCTGCTGCTGAGCGTGGCGGCTCTCGGCGTCGTCGCCGTTCCGGTACTGGATCTCCAGCTCGGCCTGCCCGGTGACGAGGCGCAGCCCACTTCGACCACGCAGCGCCGTGCCTACGATGCCCTCGCTGACGGCTTCGGCCCCGGTTTCAACGGGCCCCTGACCATCGTCATCGACGCCAAGGGCGCCGACGACGCGAAGGCTGTCGCGGCAGAGGCCCGTACGGCCCTGACGGCCACTGACGGCGTCGTGGGCGTTTCGCCGGCCACCTTCAACAAGGCCGGCGACACCGCGATCATCGGCGCCGTGCCCAGCACCGGCCCGAGCGACAGCGCGACCAAGGACCTCGTCAAGACGATCCGCTCCCTGGCCGCCGACCTGAAGAAGACCTCCGGCGCCTCCATGCTGGTGACCGGTCAGACCGCGATGAACATCGACGTCTCGAACAAGGTCACCGCCGCGCTCACCCCCTACCTCGCGGTGGTGGTGGGGCTCGCCGTCCTGCTTCTGATGATCGTCTTCCGTTCGATCCTCGTCCCGGTCAAGGCGGCCCTCGGCTTCCTGCTCTCGGTCGCCGCGTCCTTCGGCGCGATCGTCGCGGTCTTCCAGTGGGGCTGGCTCGCCGACCAGCTCGGCGTCGCCCAGACCGGACCGGTGATGAGCATGATGCCGATCTTCCTGATCGGCGTGGTCTTCGGCCTGGCCATGGACTACGAGGTCTTCCTCGTGACCCGTATCCGCGAAGCCCACGTCCACGGCGAATCGCCCGCGCAGGCCATCGTCACCGGCTTCCGGCACAGCGCCCGCGTCGTCGTGGCCGCCGCCGTCATCATGATCGCCGTCTTCGCCGGTTTCATCGGCATGAGCGACTCCATGATCAAGATGCTCGGTCTGGGGCTGGCCGCCGCCGTCTTCTTCGACGCGTTCATCGTCCGCATGACCATCGTCCCGGCCGCTCTCGCGCTCCTGGGGAAGGCGGCGTGGTGGCTGCCCAGGTGGCTGGACAGGCTGCTGCCCGACCTGGACATCGAAGGTGAGAAACTCGCTCGCACCCTCGCGGTCGAGCACCCGGTCCCGGCGGCGCCCTCGGCACGGGAGGATTCGGTGAACGTCTGACCCACAGCCGCCCCGGGGCTCCCGCCAACCGCGGGCCTCCCGGGGCGTCCTCGCATGCGCAGGGGGCCGCCCGCCCCGAGCGTCCACGGACGACAACCGACGAGCACACCCGTAAAGGAGGGAGCGTGATCACCGCCATCCGGTCGTGGGCCCGCCGCCACCCCAGAGCTTTCGACGCCGCGACGGCGGCCGTCCTGTGCGCCCTCGCGGTGCTCTCCACCACCATGGCGCAGCCGCCCCGGATCGTGCGCTGGCCGCCGGCCGCCGCCGCCGGCGTTGCCGTCCTGGCCTGCTCGGCGCTGCTGCTGCACCGCAACCACCCGCGTCTGACCGTCATCACCACGACCGTGTGCACCGCCGTCCTCGGCGCCATGGGCCCCTCCTTCGGTTACGAGTTCGGCTCCACCCTCACCGGCCCCGTCATGGCGGCGCTCGCGTCACTGGCCTGGCGAACCGACAGCCGCACCGCCGCCCGCTACACCGCCACCGCCGCCATGGCCCTGCTCACCGCCTCCAGCCTGTGGACGCCGGGCGGCCCGCAGTTGCAGCCCGACCAGGTGGGACTGGCCGCGTTCACCCTCGTCGCCCCGGCCGTGGCCGACTCCCTGCGCAGCCGCCGCGACTACGTCACCGCGGTGGAAGCACGCGCGGAGATGGCGGAACACACCCGCGAGGAAGAGGCCCGCCGGCGCGTCGGCGCCGAACGGATGCGCATCGCCCGCGAATTGCACGACGTCGTGGCCCACCACATCACGCTCGCCCACGCCCAGTCCGCCACCGCCGACTACCTGCTCGCCAGCCGGCCCGACAAGGCACAGCAGGTCATGCAGAACCTCACCGCCACCCTCAACTCGGCGCTGGGCGAACTGAGAGCGACCGTGGTCCTGCTCCGTGAACACGACGAGTCCCGGGGCCCTTCGACCGAGCCCGCCCCCGGTCTGACGCGACTGACGGAGCTGATCGCCTCGTTCGACCAGGTCGGCCTCACCGTCACCCTCACCCAGGAAGGCGCCACGCGATCGCTGTCACCCGGCGTCGACCTCACCGCCTACCGCATCACGCAAGAAGCACTCACCAACGTCTCCAAGCACGCACTGACCACCACGGCCGCCGTCCACCTCCACTACACCGACAGCCTGCTGACTCTGACGGTCACCGACGACGGCCCGCCCGTACAGGTCCGCGGCGCCGCCGGATACGGCCTCATCGGCATGCGCGAGCGGGCCCATGCGGTCGGCGGATACCTGCGCGCCCACCCCCGGGACGCCGCCGGATTCGAGGTGAGGGCCGAGCTGCCCACCCTCGCGTACTCGCCGGCCGGCAGCCCGGCCGCCCACGACAAGGACACCCCGTGACCATCCGCGTGCTGCTCGCCGACGACCAGGCCCTCCTCACCGCGACGTTCCAGGTCCTCATCGACGCCGCCGACGACCTCGAAGTCATCGCCACGGCAGCCGACGGCGACCAGGCCGTACGACTGGCCCGCTCCACCACACCGGACGTCGTGGTCATGGACGTCCGCATGCCCCATCAGGACGGTCTGTCCGCCGCCGCGCAGATCACCACCGATCCCCAGCTCCGCGGCACCCGCGTCCTCATCCTGACCACCTTCGAAACCGACGACTACATCACTCGGGCCCTGCGCGCGGGCGTCAGCGGCTTCCTCGGCAAAGGCGTCGGACCCGCCGAGTTCCTCGCCGCCATCCGCACCGTCGCGGCCGGCGACATGGTGCTCTCCCCGCTGGCCACCCACGCCGTGGTCACCCGCTACCTCGCCGCCGCCGGCCCCGACCGCTCCCAAGCGACCCCCCGCGAGATGGACAACCTCACCCCCCGCGAGCAGGAAGTCCTGCTCTGCGCGGCGGAAGGGCTCACCAACGACGAGATCGCCGAGCGCCTGTACGTCAGCCCGCTGACCGTCCGCACCTTCGTCCAGCGCATCATGCACAAGCTCGGTGCCCGCCACCGGGCCCAGCTCGTGGCCCTCGCCTACCGGACCGGCTTCGCCCGCGTTCCGCAGCCGCCGCCCGCACGCCCCCGCGGCGAGTACGGTCCCTGAAGTACGCCACTGCCCATGATCACGCGGAAGCGCGCACGAAACCGCGGAACCCGCACCGGGTCAGAGCCGGGCCGCTTTCAGGGCCATGTGCAGCAGCAGCCTGTCCTCGCCGTCGTCCAGATCCAGCCCCGTCACCTGCTCGATCCGGGAGAGCCGGTAGTAGAGCGTCTGGCGGTGGATGCCGAGCGCGGCGGCGGTGCGGCCCGCCTGGCCCGCGTGGTCCAGGAAGACCTCGGCGGTGTGGGCCAGTTCGGCGTTGGCGGGGGCCAGCAGCGCACCGACGGCCGGGTCGGGCGTACGCGGCAGCGCGGTCAGCAGGCGGTACGGGCCGATGGCCGTCCACTGGGCCACCGGGCCGAAGCGCGGCCGGCCCACGGACGCGCGGGCCGCGGCGACCGCCTCGCGCCAGGCGTCGGGCAGCCCGGCGGGGCCCCGGCGCGGGGCGCCCGCGCCGGCCCCGGCCCCCGGGCCCCCGCTCTCGCGCAGCCGGGCGGCGGCCGTCAGCGCGGGGGCGAGCGCGTCCGCCGACCGGAGCCGTACGAGCAGGGCCAGCGCCCGGCCCGGGGGCTCGTCCTCACCCTCACCTTCAACGGCACCGGAGACGGCCGTCGGCTCCCCGGACCCGTGGGGGAGGACGCACAGGGCGGCCGTCCCCGGGACCGCCCGTATCCCCGGCTCCTCCCCGGGCCACGGCGCCACACAGAGCAGCACATGCGACCCCTCCGCCCCCGGGCCGAGCGCCGTGCGCAGCGCGGCCACCGCCATCTCCCGCTGCCAGCCGGGGCCCGCGGTGAGCACGGCCCGCAGCTCCCTGGCCAGATCGACGCCCGACCGCAGCTCGTCGGCGAGCAGATCCCCGATCCGGCCGGTCACCTCCATGGCCGCCGCCAGCCGGGACGCGGCCGGGCCCGGGTCCGCGTCGTCCAGCAGCAGCCAGACATAGCCGAGGACCTGGCCCCGGTGGCGGACGGGCAGACAGATCCGCCCCCGGAAGACCCCCGCGTCCGGCGCCGCCGGGATCCGTACCGGCGCCGTGGCCCGCGTGATGCCGAAGCCCTCGAACCAGGCGCGGACCGCCGGCGTGGACTTCCGGGTCAGGATCGAACGCGTCCTGACCGGATCCATCACCGTGTCGTCCACGCTGTCGTGCGCGCCGAAGGCGATCAGCCCGAAGTCGCGGTTCTCCAGCGTCGCCGGGACCCCGAGCAGCGCGGAGATCTCGTCGACCAGTTCCTGGTAATCGTCCTTCACCGGGACATTCTCCCACCGCTTCTCCCCGCCTTCAGACATCTGTCTGAGATCCCGGCCACGGATGCGTGACAGCTGTCGATGGCAGAGGATCGGAGCGCTCTCTAGGTTTCACAGTGATTCATCCGCCCGCGTGCGCCCCTCCGTCGCACCGCGGCCGTCCCGTACTCACCGTGGAGGTGCCCGTGCTGGGTCCCGTGATCCTTGCCGCGTCGCGGAGCGACGCCATGCGGCGCGCCGTATCGGCCGCCCCGGTGACCCGGCCCGTGGTGGACCGGTTCATCGCCGGTGAGTCCATCGAGCAGATGACCCCCGTCCTCACGGAACTGGCCGAGCGCGGGCTCCAGGTCACCCTCGACGTCCTCGGCGAGGACATCACCGATCCGGCCGAGGCGCGCGCCGCCCGCGACGCGTATCTGCGGCTCGTCGAGGCGCTCGCACCGCTGGACCTCGGCCCCCGCGCCGAGATGTCGGTGAAGCTGTCCTCCTTCGGCCAGGCGCTGCCCGGCGGGCACGACCTCGCGCTGGCCAACGTCACCGCCGTCGTCGAGGCCGCCGCCGCGATCGGCACCACGGTCACTCTCGACGCCGAGGACCACACCACCCTCGACTCGATGCTCGCCATCCACGCCGAACTGCGCACCCGCTTCCCGGAGACCGGCGCGGTCGTCCAGTCGTACCTCTTCCGTACGGAAGAGGACTGCCGCGCGCTCGCCGCCGCCGGATCGCGCGTCCGTCTCGTCAAGGGCGCCTACAAGGAGCCCGGCTCGGTCGCGTACCTCGACAAGGGCGACGTCGACCGCGCGTACGTCCGCTGCCTGCGGATCCTGATGGACGGCACCGGCTACCCGATGGTCGGCACGCACGACCCGCGCCTCGTCGCGATCGCCCAGGACCTCGCGCAGCGCGCGGGCCGCAAGCCCGACGAGTACGAGTTCCAGATGCTGTACGGCATCCGCGAGGCCGAGCAGGTCCGGCTGGCCGCCGAGGGGCACCGGATGCGGGTCTACGTCGCGTACGGCACCGACTGGTACGGATATTTCATGCGCCGCCTCGCGGAGCGCCCCGCCAACCTCGCGTTCTTCCTGCGCTCGCTCGTCAGCCGCGGCTGACCCCTCTCACCCAAGGAGCTTCGCCACCATGGACGCAGTGACCCAGGTTCCCGCGCCGGTCAACGAGCCGGTGCACGGCTACGCCCCCGGCTCGGCCGAGCGGGGCCGGCTGGAGGCCAAGCTGAAGGAGCTGGCCGAGAACCCCGTCGACCTGCCGATGACCATCGGCGGCGAGAAGCGGATGGGCGGCGGCGCGCGCGTCGATGTCGTCCAGCCGCACAACCACGGCGCCGTGCTCGGCACCTTCGCGGGCGCCACCGAGCAGGACGCGCGGGACGCGGTCGACGCCGCGCTGGCCGCCGCGCCCGCCTGGCGCGCGATGGCCTTCGACGACCGCGCCGCGATCATCCTGCGCGCCGCCGAACTCCTCTCCGGGCCCTGGCGCGAGACGCTGGCCGCCGCGACCATGCTCGGCCAGTCCAAGACCGTCCAGCAGGCCGAGATCGACACCCCGTGCGAACTGGTCGACTTCTGGCGCTTCAACGTCAAGTACGCCCGTGACCTGCTCGCGGAGCAGCCGCCGGCCAACTCGCCCGGAGTCTGGAACCGGCTCGACCACCGGCCGCTCGAAGGCTTCGTCTACGCGATCACCCCGTTCAACTTCACGGCGATCGCGGGCAATCTGCCCACCGCGCCCGCGCTCATGGGCAATGTGGTGGTGTGGAAGCCGTCCCCGACGCAGACCCTCGCCGCCGTCCTGCTGATGCGGGTGCTGGAGGAGGCCGGGCTGCCCAAGGGCGTCATCAACCTGGTGACGGGCGACGGCATCGCCGTCTCCGAGGTGGCCCTGAACCACCCCGAGCTGGCGGGCATCCACTTCACCGGCTCGACCAGGACCTTCCAGCACCTGTGGAAGACGGTCGGCGCCAACATCGAGAAGTACCGCTCCTACCCGCGGATCGTCGGCGAGACCGGCGGCAAGGACTTTGTCGTCGCCCACCCGAGCGCCGACCGCGCCATCCTCAAGACCGCGCTGACCAGGGGCTCCTTCGAGTACCAGGGCCAGAAGTGCTCGGCCTCCTCGCGCGCGTACATCCCCGCGTCGATCTGGCACGACGGTTTCGCGGAGGAGTTCGCGGCCGAGGTCGACGGGATCGCCATGGGCGATGTCACCGATCTGTCGAACTTCATCGGGGCCGTCATCGACGAGCGCGCCTTCGCCAAGAACAAGGCGGCCATCGACCGCGCCGCCGCCGACCCGTCCTGCACCATCGTCGCGGGCGGCACGTACGACGACTCCGTCGGCTACTTCGTCCGCCCGACCGTGATCCTCTGCACGGACCCGTCGAGCGAGGTCTTCACGACCGAGTACTTCGGTCCGATCCTCGCCGTGCACGTCTACGAGGACGCGGCGTACGACACGATGCTGGCCCAGATGGAGTCCGTCTCGGCGTACGCCCTGACCGGCGCCGTCATCGCGAACGACCGCGCCGCCGCGGCCGACACGATGGAGAAGCTGCGCTACGCGGCCGGCAACTTCTACATCAACGACAAGTCGACCGGCGCGGTCGTCGGCCAGCAGCCCTTCGGCGGCGGGCGCGCTTCCGGCACCAACGACAAGGCCGGCGCCCCGCAGAACCTGATGCGCTGGACGCTGACCCGCGCCATCAAGGAGACGCTGGTCCCGCCGACGGACTACCGCTACCCGCACATGGGCTGACCCGGCTTGCCCGGCTGACCCGCCCCCGGGCCGACGGCCCCCCTGATCCCGCCCCCGCACCGGATGGCCCCCGCTTCCGGTGCGGGGGCGGTCCCATGCACGGCGGCGGTCCCATGCACGGCGGCTGAGGTGCGGTCGGAGTGCGGCCGGGCACGCCGTCTCAGATAGTAGGAAGTCCGAGTAATTGTGCAGACAGGGCGCCGCCGCTCGCTTAGCTTGGAATGAGCCGAACGTATCGCTGCATCCAGCGAACGGCGGTCGAGGGCCCGCGCCCCGTACAGGCCACCCCTGTCGCGCCCGCCCCCCGCCCCTTCCGGTATCACGCTGCCGCTGGCGCAGGCGTGTCCCCACTGCCTTGAGGAGCTGATCCACCATGAGCGAGACGACCGTCCGCCGCCGGGTCCGGCACACGACCCCCCGCACCGGCGAGTCCGACCGCAAGAACGCCGCCGCGGCCCTCCAGCGCGCGCTCGACCGCCGCGACAACGGCGGCTCCACGGGCCACGTCAGCGCGTGATCGCCAGACGCGGGACCGCCGGCGCGTGATCGTTCAGCGCGTGATGGTGAACCGGTCGATCCGCCGGCCCGTCTCGGCGAGCGCCGACACCCGCAGCTCCGGACGGTGCCCCGTCGTCACCTCGACGGCGAGGAACGAGAACCCGGTGTAGCGCACGCGCGACCACTCCACACTCTCCGTGGCCTTCGCGCCGCCCGCCTCCCAGTGGTACGAGGGCACGCTCTCCAGGTCGGCGACATGGCCCTCGTAGCTGTCCGGCACCGGGAAGTCGTACAGCGCCTTGCCCGCACCGCCCGCCGTCACGTACACGATGCCGTCCCGTACCGAGCTGACGGACTCGCCCACCGGCACCCGCCGCCCGACCCGGCCGGCGCGCAGCGCGTCCGTCCGTTCGTACACATGGTTGTGGCCGTTCACGACCAGATCGACGCGGTGCTTGTCGAAGAGCGGCACCCACGCGTCGCGCACCCCGCCGTCGGACGCGTGCGCGTTCGTCGTCGAGAAGGCGCAGTGGTGGAAGAAGACCACGATGAAGTCGATGTCCCGGTCGGCGCGGAGCGCGGCCAGCCGCCGGTCCAGCCAGCGCGTCTGGGCGCCGTCCGTGTAGCCGGCGTTGGCGCGGATCTCGTGCGAGACATCGTTGGCGTCCAGCGCCACCACGCCCACATTGCCGTACGTGAACGAGTAGACGCCCGGCGACTTCACCGGGTCGAGCCCGCCGTCCGGCAGCGTCCAGCGCGCGTTCTGCCCGCCGTAACCGTGGGGGGAGTACCACGCCTCCATGTCGTGGTTCCCGGTGGTCACCATCCACGGCACCCGCGCGGCGACCGACTCGGTCTGCGCCAGGAACTGGTCCCACACCCGTGCGTCGTAGACATCGGAAGCCAGCCCCTGGCCGTTGCTGTCCGCGTAGCAGATGTCGCCCGCGTGCAGATGGAAGACCGGGTTCTGGCCCAGGATCACCTGGTCGTTGGCGAGGGCGTCGTACGACACCCCCTGGTCCCCGAAGGCGGTGAAGACGAACGCCTCGGGGCGGGCCGGCGCCGTCCGGAAGCTGCCGACGGTCCCGATCCTGGCGGCGTCCGCCGGGTCGAAACCGTCGTGGCCCACGCCGTAGTAGTACGTGGTGCCCGGACGCAGCCGCTCCAGGGAGGCGTGCAGGTAGTACTGGTCCACGGCGGGCAGCTTCGCCGACAGCGACGGGGTGTGCAGCGGGCGCACCTCCGCCCCGATCTTCCGGCTCAGGTCCCAGGGCTCCGTGCCGACCCGTACGTACGGGTTCCGCACCGGCAGCGGCACCTGCCACGAGATGCTCATCCGGGTCTTCGGGTCCGCGCCGAACGCGAGATGGCGGCCGAACGGCGCGACCAGCGCCCCGTCCACGCGCGAGGCGGCCGACGACGGCAGGAAGCCGGGCACTCCGGCCGGCCGCGCGGTGGTCGCGGAGGAGACGGGGGAGGCCGTGGCCGCGCTGGAGCCGAGCAGGCCGGCGCCCGCCACGGTTCCGGCGGCGAGCGTCCCGGCGCGCAGCAGACCGCGCCGCCCGATCCGGGTCCGCAGATACTCGTGCTGCTCCGGCATGGTCATGCGGGAAGCGAGGGAGTCGGGGATCCCGACCCGGGGAGTGGGAGATTCCATGGCTCCGACCGTGGCACCACCGTGTGGCGCGGGCGTGGAGGCCCGGCGTCCAGTGGGCGACCGAATCGCAATGTGTCCACAGAATGGACGCACCGTGTCATGGGCTGGGACGAGCGGTAGGGTGCCGACATGTCTCGCAGCATCGATCTCGCAGTGATCCCCGGTGACGGTATCGGCCGGGAAGTCGTGGCCCAGGGCCTCAAGGTCCTCAGCGCCGTGCTTCCGCAGGACGTGAAGCTGGAGACCAAGGAGTACGACCTCGGCGCGAGCCGCTGGCACCGTACCGGAGAGACCCTCCCGGACGCGGAGCTGGAGTCCCTCAAGGGGCACGACGCGATCCTGCTCGGCGCGATCGGCGACCCGTCCGTGCCGTCCGGCGTGCTGGAGCGCGGGCTGCTCCTCAAGCTGCGCTTCGCCTTCGACCACTACGTGAACCTGCGTCCGTCGAAGCTCCTCCCCAACACGGAGACCCCGCTGGCCGGGCGCCCCGACATCGACTTCGTCGTCGTCCGCGAGGGCACCGAGGGCCCGTACACCGGCAACGGAGGCTCCCTGCGCACGGGTACGCCCGCCGAGGTGGCCACCGAGGTCAGCATCAATACGGCGTACGGCGTGGAGCGCCTCGTCCGCGACGCGTACGAGCGGGCCAACGCCCGTCCGCGCAAGAAGCTGACGCTGGTCCACAAGAACAACGTCCTCGTCTACGCGGGCCACCTGTGGAAGAACATCTTCGACCGGGTGGGCCAGGAGTACCCCGAGGTCACCACCGACTATCTGCATGTCGACGCCGCGACGATCTTCTTCGTCACGCAGCCCGAGCGCTTCGACGTGATCGTCACCGACAACCTCTTCGGTGACATCCTCACCGACCTGGCCGCCGCCGTGACCGGCGGTATCGGCCTGGCCGCGTCCGCGAACATCAACCCGGACCGCACCTTCCCGTCCATGTTCGAGCCGGTCCACGGCTCGGCCCCGGACATCGCGGGCCAGGGGAAGGCCGACCCCACGGCCACCATCCTCTCCGTCGCCCTGCTGCTGGGACACCTCGGTTTCGACGCCGAGGCCGCCCGGATCGAGGAGGCCGTCGCGGCCGACCTCGCCGAGCGGGACAGCGCGGCGGCCGTCGCCCGCACGACCGACCAGATCGGCGACGCGCTCGCGGTACGCGTAGCGAGCTGACCCGACGACTTCTCATCGCAGCCGCCGGGTCACCAGAACCCGGCGGCTGCGCTGTGCTGTGCGGCCACCGGGTGTACATCCAGCCCCGGACCGCACGCACACCCTCACGCACCCTCGCGGCACCCTCCGCGTCCCGGCCATTTCCGTCGCCGCCCGCCCGGGCGATAATCGGGTTGGGCCCGCACACGGGGATGCTCGGACGTCCTACGAGACGTAGCGGTGTGAGCGCGGTCCGTCACACACAACCGGTGAAGGACGAGTATTCATGAGCACGCCAACCACGATCGAACTGAAGCCCTCCGCCAGCCCGCTGTCCGAAGCGGAGCGCGAGGCGATCCTCGCCGCCCCCGGGTTCGGCCGGTACTTCACCGACCACATGGTGACGATCAGGTGGACCGAGGGGCGCGGCTGGCACGACGCGCAGCTCGTCCCGTACGGCCCGCTGTCGATGGACCCGGCCAATATGACCCTGCACTACGCGCAGGAGATCTTCGAGGGGCTCAAGGCGTACCGCCGCCCCGACGGTACGGTCGCCACGTTCCGCCCCGAGGCCAACGCGGCCCGCTTCCAGCGCTCCGCCCGCCGGATGGCGATGCCCGAGCTGCCCGCCGAGACCTTCATCGCCGCGTGCGACGCGCTCGTCCAGCAGGACAAGGCGTGGGTCCCGGCGCACGGCGGGGAGGAGTCCCTCTATCTGCGCCCGTTCATGATCGCGGCCGAGGTCGGCCTGGGCGTCCGCCCGGCGAACGAGTACCTGTTCCTCGTCATCGCCTCGCCCGCCGGCGCGTACTTCCCCGGCGGCGTCGAGCCGGTCTCCGTCTGGCTCTCGGAGAACCACGTCCGCGCGGTCCCCGGCGGCATCGGCGACGCCAAGACCGGCGGGAACTACGCGGCCTCCCTGCTGGCCCAGGCCGAGGCGGCGGCGGAGGGCTGCGCGCAGGTCGCCTACCTGGACGCGGTGGAGCACCGCTGGGTCGAGGAGCTCGGCGGGATGAACCTGTACTTCGTGTACGGCGACCGCATCGTCACCCCCGAACTGACCGGATCCCTGCTGGCCGGCATCACCCGCGACTCGCTGCTCACCCTGGCCGGCGACCTCGGCTACACCTCCGAGGAGGGCCGGATCTCCAAGGAACAGTGGCGCCGCGACGCGGAGAACGGCACGCTCACCGAGGTCTTCGCCTGCGGTACGGCCGCGGTGATCACCCCCGTCGGCGTCGTCAAGTCGGCGGGCGGGGAGTGGACCCAGTCCGGCGGCGAGCCGGGCGAGGTCACGCTGAGGCTGCGCTCGGCGCTGCTCGACATCCAGACCGGCCGGGGCGCGGACGCCCACGGCTGGATGCACGAGCTGGGCTGACGGACCGCGACCGTACGGAGCCGGGGCGGCCGGGCCCCGGCTCCGGGGCCGGCCGTCCTGAGCCCTCGGCTGTCCTGAGCCCCCGGCCGTGCCGCGCGTATCCGCCGTCCGCCCGTATCGTGAGACGGTTCCCGCAGGTCACGCGAGACGTGCGAAAATCGGCCCGTGCTCTCGTTCGCCATCATTATCGGCAGCAAGCGCGCCGGTCCGCAGTGACCGCCCCGTACCACCCGTACGGCGCGGCCATCGTGCCCCAGACCCGCGCGCAGACCTCTCGCACCCGCGAGGGGTTTTTTCGTTTTCCGGCCCCACCCCGGACGGAAACGGACGGCACGCGATGATGGGGGCAAGTGGAGCCAGACATTCCACTCGACAGGAGCAAACCACCATGACCACAGAGTCCCCGGAGACCGACAGCGGTTTTCATGTCTTCGACACGACGCTGCGCGACGGCGCGCAGCGCGAAGGCATCAACCTCACGGTCGCCGACAAGCTGGCCATCGCCCGGTACCTGGACGACTTCGGCGTGGGCTTCATCGAGGGCGGCTGGCCGGGCGCCAACCCGCGGGACACCGAGTTCTTCGCGCGCGCCCAGCAGGAGATCGACTTCCAGCACGCCCAGCTCGTGGCCTTCGGCTCCACCCGGCGGGCGGGCGGGAGTGCCGCCGAGGACCCGCAGGTGGCGGCACTGGTCGCCTCGGGCGCCCCCGTGGTCACCCTGGTCGCCAAATCGCATGACCGCCATGTCGAGCTGGCCCTGCGCACCACCCTCGAAGAGAACCTGGAGATGGTCCGCGACACCGTCTCCCACCTGCGCGCACAGGGCCGCCGCGTCTTCGTCGACTGCGAGCACTTCTTCGACGGCTACCGCGCCAACCCGGAGTACGCCAAGGCCGTCGTACGGACCGCCACCGAGGCGGGCGCCGAGGTCGTCATCCTCTGCGACACCAACGGCGGCATGCTCCCCGCCCAGATCCAGGCCGTCGTCTCCACGGTCCTGGCCGACACCGGGGCCCGGCTCGGCATCCACGCGCAGGACGACACCGGCTGCGCCGTCGCCAACACCCTCGCCGCCGTCGACGCGGGCGCCACCCATGTCCAGTGCACGGCCAACGGATACGGCGAGCGGGTCGGCAACGCCAACCTCTTCCCCGTCGTCGCCGCCCTGGAGCTGAAGTACGACAAGCGGGTCCTGCCGGCCGGCGCGCTCGCCGAGATGACCCGGATCTCGCACGCCATCGCCGAGATCGTCAACCTCGCGCCCTCCACCCACCAGCCGTACGTCGGGGTCTCGGCCTTCGCCCACAAGGGCGGGCTGCACGCCTCGGCGATCAAGGTCGACCCGGACCTGTACCAGCACATCGACCCCGCGCGGGTCGGCAACAGCATGCGGATGCTCGTCTCCGACATGGCGGGCCGGGCCTCCATCGAGCTGAAGGGCAAGGAGCTGGGCATCGACCTCGGCGACGACCGCGATCTGGTCGGCCGCGTCGTCGCCCGGGTCAAGGAGCGTGAGCTGCGGGGGTACTCGTACGAGGCGGCCGACGCCTCCTTCGAGCTGATGCTCCGTGAGGAGGTTGAGGGCCGGGCGCGCGGCTACTTCCGTACGGAGTCCTGGCGCGCGATCGTCGAGGACCGCCCCGACGGCTCGCACGCCAACGAGGCCACGGTCAAGCTGTGGGCCAAGGGCGAGCGCATCGTCGCGACCGCCGAGGGAAACGGCCCGGTCAACGCCCTGGACAAGGCCATGCGGGTCGGTCTGGAGCGGATCTACCCGCAGCTCGCGAAGCTGGAGCTGGTCGACTACAAGGTCCGCATCCTCGAAGGCAGGCACGGTACGGAGTCCACCACCCGGGTGCTGATCACCACGAGCGACGGCGGCGGGGAGTGGTCCACGGTCGGTGTCGCCGAGAACGTGATCGCGGCGTCCTGGCAGGCGCTGGAGGACGCGTACACGTACGGGCTGCTGCGCGCCGGGGTCGAGCCGGCCGTGTAGGTCCGGGTGCGGCCGTCCGCTCGTCGGCCCGTCCCGGCTTCCGGGCCGTCACTTCTGTTGGCGGCGCCGGGGCGGGCCGGTAGCGTCGGGGTATGAGGTCGAGGCTGGTTTCCACACTGTCCGGGCTGTTTCTCGCCTTCTCCTGCTTCTCGCTCACCGCCGTGGCGGTCGCACCCGCCGCGCGGGCGGCGGACACCGGGCCTGCGGCCGTGGGCGAGGCGCTGAAGAAGGGGCCCGTCTATGTGGACCCACGGGCCGCGTCCCAGCTCCCGGCGGCCGACGCCCGGGCGCTGGCCAAGAAGATCGAGGACGCCGACAAGCCTATTTTCGTGGCCGTCCTGCCCGACACCGCGGAGTTCCCGGCGGACAGCGTCATCCGTACGGTACGGACCCAGACCGGGGTGACGGGCGTGTACGCCGTCCGACTCGGCGACCGCTTCAACGCCAAGGCCGACAGCTCCGTTCTGTCCGCGCGGGCCGTCACCAATCTGGCCGACGCGGTCAGGGCGGGCGGCCAGGTCGACGCCGTGACCGAGCTGAACAACTTCGTTGACCAGGCCCTCCCGCAGACCCGTGGCCACGCGCCCGCCTCCTGGGGCGGCGCGGCGGGCGGGAGCGGCAGCTCCGGCGGCACCGGCGCGCTCATCGCGCTCGGCTCGGTCGCCGTGCTGGGCGGCGCGGGCGCGTACGCGGTGACCCGCCGGAACCGGCGCAGGCGGGCCGAGCGGGACCGGGAGGCCCTCGACACGCTGCGGGTCGTGGTCGACGAGGACATCACCGCGTTCGGCGAGGAGCTGGACCGGCTCGACTTCCACCCGGCCGAGGCCGGCGCCGATGACGCGATGCGCGAGGACTACACGCGGTCCCTCGACGCGTACGAGAAGGCGAAGTCCCTGATGGCCTCGGCCCAACGGCCCGCCGATGTGCGCCCGGTGACCGAGGAGCTGGAGAGCGGCCGGTTCGCGCTGGCCACGCTGGACGCGCGCAGAAAGGGCGCCCCGCTGCCGGAGCGCCGTTCACCCTGCTTCTTCGATCCGCGCCACGGCCCTTCGGTGACCGACGCGGAGTGGGCCCCGCCGGCCGGTGCCCGGCGGACCGTTCCTGTCTGCGCGGCCGACGCGACCCGGCTGTCGGACGGCGAGGATCCGGCGGTCCGTACCGTACGGACGGACGAGGGGCCGCGTCCGTACTACGACGCCGGTCCCGCATACGGACCGTGGGCCGGGGGCTACTTCGGCGGCGGGCTGCTGCCCGGACTGCTGGTGGGCACCATGCTCGGCTCGATGATGGGGACGCCCGCGTACGCGGCGGACTTCGGCGGCGGTGACGCCTCGGGCTTCGGCGGCGACTCCTCGGGAGGCGACTACTCGGGCGGGGACTTCGACCCGGGCGACTTCGGAGGCGGCGGTTTCGGCGGGGGAGGCGGCTTCGACGGCGGTGGTGGCGGTGGCGGCTTCGACGGGGGCGGCGGCTTCTAGGGTCTTTCGTTACCGCCCTGGCTCCGGACCGGGGCTCAGGCGGCCTCGGCGGCCTTCTTGATCGCGGAGATGTCGAAGCTCAGCTTGACCTTGTCGCTGACCATCACGCCACCGGTCTCCAGCGCCGCGTTCCAGGTCAGGCCCCAGTCGGAGCGCAGGATCGTGGCGCTGCCCTCGAAGCCGACGCGCTCGTTGCCGTAGACGTCGGTGGCGGAGCCGTGGAACTCCAGGTCGATCGTGACCGGCTTGGTGACGTCCTTGATCGTGAGGTCGCCGACGAGGCGGTAGGTCTCCGCGTCGAGCTGCTCGACCGAGGTGGAGCGGAAGGTCATCCGGGGGAAGGTGTCGGCGTCGAAGAAGTCGCCGCTGCGCAGATGGGCGTCGCGGTCCGCCACGCCGGTGTCGACGCTGGCGATGGAGACGTCGATGGAGGCCGAGGAGTTCGCGGGGGCCGAGCCGTCGAGGTGCAGGGAGCCCTCGTGGTCGGAGAACGAGCCCCGGACATTGGTGACCATCGCGTGCCGGACGGTGAAGCTGATCGTGCTGTGCGAGGCGTCGATCGTGTAGTCACCGGTCAGCGCGGCCAGCGCCGGGTCCACCTCGTGGTCGGCGGTGGCGGTGGCGCTGTTCTTGCGGCCGAAGAGAGCCATGGTGTTCTCCTGAGGTGATTTGTTGAGGGTTCAAGCGCTGATGGGTCGACGATAGACCCGTCTCGTTCAAAGTTCAACTACATTCACCCGATCGAGTGGCGCCGGGGACGGTGGACGCGCGTAGAGCTGGGCAGAATCCCTGCGTTCGATCAGTTGTCCAGTCAGTGTTCGGCCGATCAGTGTTCAGCCGATTTCCTCGGCAGAAAGAGGATTCCCCCCATGAAGATCCGCTCGGTCCTCAGCGCCTTCGCCCTCCTCGTCGGCGCGCTTCTCGCCCCCGGTTTCGGGGTGCTCGCCTCGGCCACCGACGCCCAGGCCGCCACCAAGATCAGCCATTCCACGGCGACCTCGATGTTCAGCTCGTCCGGGATCACCTGGTCGTCGTCCGGCGGCTGCTCCGACCGGAACAACGCGTCGTGTACGTCGTTCGAGCAGCTCAACATGGACACGGCCAAGGGCGCACAGACCCTCAGGAGCTCCAGCGGCTGCGCCGTCAATCTCACGGGCGGTACGGAGACGGGCCACGCGAGCGGCACGTACTCGCACTGGAACGGCTACAAGCTCGACATGACGAAGTACACCTGCGTCGGCAACTACATCAAGAACACGTTCACCTACATCGGGCTGCGCGGCGACGGCGCCGCGCAGTGGAAGTCCGGCGCCGGGAACGTCTACGCGGACGAGGGCAACCACTGGGACGTGACGTTCTACAACTGCGGCGGCTGCTGAGCCGGTACGGCACCGTCACGCGGCGGTGCCCCGCTCCCCCCACCGGTGGGGTCGGGGGAGCGGGGCACCGGGGCCGCGGCCGGACGCGCGACGCGGGTCAGGAGCCGACGGTCACCGTCCAGCGGCGCGGATTGCCGTCGGCCGCCACGCCCGAGACATCAGGCCGGCCGGTGGGCTGGACGTCGTCGTACGGGAAGGCGTAGCCGATCGGGGTGTTGGCGTGGACGACCCGGGCGAAGTGGTTGGTGACCGGGTCCCGGTAGTAGTCGGCGGCCGTGGCGCCGTTCGGCTGGTCGGCGTGGCTCAGGACCGTCGACCGGTTGAAGGCGGCGGCGAGCCGGGCCAGCAGCGCCTTCTTGTCGTTCGAGTCGGCGGGGTTGTTGGCGAACGGACCGCTGTTGCAGGTGAAGATGTCCGAGGAGGTGGGCTTGGTGAAGGTGTGACCGCCGCTGAAGGTAAGGACATCACCGGTGACCCGGCCGGTGAACACGCCCCGGCCGCCCTGGAGGTCGATCCGCAGATCCGTGGAGCGGTACTTCTCCCAGACCTGGTCGACATAGCGGGTGAAGACGTTCCTGAAGGCGTCGCCGGGCACGTTCTGCGGGGAGATCACGCGCAGCACCCGGCCGTCGCCGCCGCGCAGGACCAGCCGGTCCCACGGGTGGCCGTCGACCGCCGCCTGTGCGACGAGACCGTCCGCGATCCGCTGGAGGGCGCCCTCCGGCAGCTGCGCGACCCTGTGGGTGGTGTCGCCCTCCAGGGTGATACCGATGGGCAGCGCGGTCACCAGGTCGACATAGCTGATGTTGGAGAAGAGCTGGGCGGAGTTGAAGGTGAACTCGCAGAACGACCAGGTGCGGCCGTAGTTGGGGTCCGCCGAGGTGGCGAACGCCGGCTCGACCAGGGCCGGGCCCGGGTTGAGGAAGAAGTCCAGCTTGCCGTCGCGTACGAAGTAGACGCGTGCGCCGAACAGCTGGGGCAGCCTCAGCACCACCGGCGCGCCGCCCGCCGCGTTCAGCGGGATCGCGCAGTCGACGGGCAGCGGGGTCAGGGGCGCGCCCGGGGACTGCGGCCGGTAGACACTGCCGTCAGCGCGCAGCAGCGCCCAGCCGCCGCCGGTGTTGGCGTCATGGCCGGTGATATAGGCATGGACCGTGCCGGGCAACGACTTGTTCTGGAGGGCTATTTCGCAGAACTCCGGCGCTGCGGAGGCGTCGGGGCTGAGCACGCTTCCCCAGACGGGGTAGGTGAGGGTGGTCGCGGCGGCGGTCGCGCCGGTGAGGAGCAGGCGGCGGGATATCACTGAGGATCTCCTGATGCGTGGGGGACGCGGGGCGCGGCGTGTGGGAGGAGGCGCCCCGGCGTTGGCCCCCACTCTCGCGAGGCATGGGGAACCCGTCAAGAGTTGGGCCTGAGAGCGCTCTCAGAGTCGCGGGATGTTCACCCTGTGTCGTCCCAGGGGCGGGGTGGCGGACGTGGTAGACCGGTGAACGGCCCTGTGCGGGCCGGTCGTTGGGGCCGGCCGGGTCCGTCTCCGGAGGTTTCCGTGCCGCTGCCGCCCGCCCGCGCCCTGCACTCCCGCCGCGCGTTCCTCGCCACCGCGCTGGCCGCCGCCGGAGCGGGCGCGCTCGCGCCGGCGTTCCCGTCCGATCCGCCTGATCCGGCCGATCCGTTCGAGGAGTTACGGCTGCGCTGGGTGGACCTCCAGCTCGGCACCGGCTACGACCCGGCCGCCGAGCCCTACGCGTCCCGGCTTGCCGGGACCGGCGAGCAGGCCGGCCGGCTGCTGCGCGCCATGGCCCCGGCGGCCACGTACCTCTGGCCGGACCGCCCCTTCGACCCGCCCTCAGGCATCACCCAGAGCTACGCCCGGCTCTGGACCATGACCCGGGCGTACGCCCGCCCCGGTACCGGGCTCACCGGGGACGGCGCGCTCCTCGCCGCCGTCTTGGCCGGACTCGACCACCTCGCGGCCACCGTCTACCACCCGTCGGCCGATCCGTACGGGAACTGGTGGGAGTGGCGGATCGGCAGCCCGCGCCTCCTCGTGGACATCGCCGCCGTCCTCCACGAGCGCCTCGGCGCCGAGCGGCGGGCCGCCGCGCTCGCCGCCGTCGACCACTTCGTCCCCGACCGGCTGCTCACCGACTACTCCGGCGTCAGCACCGGCGCCAACCGCGTCGACCTCTGCCGCTCGGTCGCCGTGCGCGGTGTCCTCGGCCGGGCGCCCGACCGGATCGCCCTGGCCCGCGACGCCCTCGCGCCGGTCTTCCCGTATGTGACGACGGGCGACGGGCTCTACGCCGACGGTTCGTTCGTCCAGCACACCTGGGTCGCCTACTCCGGCACATACGGCCAGGTCCTGCTGGACGGCCTCGGCCGGCTCCTCACCCTGCTCGCCGGCTCCGGCTGGGCCGTCACCGACCCGGCCCACCGCCTCGTCCTCGACAGTGTCGAGCGCGCGTTCGCCCCGCTGATCTACAACGGGCTGGCCATGGACAGCGTCAGCGGCCGGGCCGTCAGCCGCGGTCTCCTCAGGAGCGACGAAGAGCGGGTCCCGCGCGGTGACCACTTCCACGGCCAGGAGCTGATCGCGGCCATCGCCGTGCTCGCGGGAGCCGCCTCCCCGGCGGCCCGCCCCCGCTGGACCGCGCTGATCAAGGGGTGGATCGAGCGCGACACCGTGTCGCCCGTCCTGACCGCCCGGCAGTTCGACGTCGCCGATCTCGCCCGGCTGCACGCCCTCGCCGCCGCCCCGGTGCCCGCCGCCCCCGAGCCGACCGGCCACACGCTCTTCGCCGCGATGGACAGGGCCGTGCACCGCCGCCCCGGCTGGGCCGTCAACATCGCCATGGCGTCCGAGCGGATCGCGTCGTACGAGTGCGGCAACGGCGAGCATCCGCGCGGCTGGCACACCGGCGCGGGAATGGTCTACTGGTGGCGCGCGGACCGCGGCAACGACCAGTACAGCGACTGGTTCTGGCCCACCGTCGACCCGTACAGGATGCCCGGCACCACGGTCTCCACCCGGCGCCTCGCGGACCGGGCCGGCGGCGAGTGGGGCGAGCCCCGGCCGGCCGTGCGGTGGGTCGGCGGCGCCACCGACGGCGAGTTCGCCGCCGTGGGACAGCACGTCAAGGGGCTCGGCTCCACGCTGGAGGCCCGCAAGTCCTGGTTCTGCGCGGCGGACGCCGTCGTCTGCCTGGGCGCCGGGATCAGCTGTACGGACGGGGTGCCCGTCGAGACGGTCGTCGACAACCGGAACCTGGGCGAACCCGGCGGGCGCGGCGGAGCCGCCTTCACCCTCGACCCCGCGCGGCGCTGGGCCCATCTGGAAGGCCACGGCGGCTGGGTCTTCCCCGACGGCGGCGCGCTGCGGACCCTCTCCGAGGAACGGACGGGCGCCTGGAGCGACATCAACGCCACCAGTTCACCCGAACGGAGTACCCGCCGGTATCGCACGCTCTGGCTGGACCACGGTACGGACCCGGTCGACGCCACGTACAGCTATCTCCTGATGCCCGGCGCCTCCCGCCGGACGCTCGCCGCGCGCGCCGCCGACCGGCGCTGGCTGGAGATCCTCGCCAATACACCCGCCCGGCAGGCCGTCGCCCTCCGCTCGCTCGGCTGCGTCGCCGCGAACTTCTGGCTGGCCGGTACGGCGGGACCGCTCGCCGCGAGCGCCCCGGCGAGCGTCCTCGTCGTGGTGCGCGGCCGGAGCGCCGTCATCGGCGTGAGCGAGCCCGTACGCTCCGGCCGGCCGCTGGAGATCGCCTGGGACCGGCCGGTACGGTCCGTCACGGCCCGGGACCCGTCGGTCGAGGTGCTCGAAGCGGGCCGTACCCTACGGCTGAGGATCACCCCGGGAACCGCCGGCGCCACCCATGGCTGCACGGTGGCCCTGCGCTGAATTTCAGGGGATCCCTACAATCGACGGGGGTGCCGTGCTGTGCACCGGCGCCGCATCCGGCCGGGTTCTGTCCAGCTCCACCAGGAATACCGCCGGGAGACTGTGCGGAGTCGACGGCGCGCATTCCTTGGTGGTGTTCGTAGGGTTGGGACATGACCGTAGTGGACGAGACGCCGAGCGGGCCCGCCGACGCCCGGGGCCGAGTGGCCGAATTGCACGCGCTGCGCGAGGAGGCCCGCCGGGGCCCCAGTGACCGCGCCACCGAGGCTCAGCGGGCGAAGGGCAAGCTCACCGCCCGTGAGCGGATCGAGCTGCTGCTCGACGAGGGATCCTTCAGCGAGGTCGAGCAGCTGCGCAGGCACCGGGCGACCGGGTTCGGCCTGGAGGCGAAGAGGCCGTACACGGACGGTGTGATCACCGGCTGGGGCACGGTCGAGGGCCGCACGGTCTTCGTGTACGCGCACGACTTCCGGATCTTCGGCGGCGCGCTGGGCGAGGCCCACGCCACAAAGATCCACAAGATCATGGACATGGCCATCTCGGCCGGTGCCCCGCTCGTCTCGCTCAACGACGGCGCCGGCGCCCGTATCCAGGAGGGCGTCTCCGCGCTCGCCGGTTACGGCGGCATCTTCCAGCGCAACACCAAGGCGTCCGGAGTCATCCCGCAGATCAGCGTGATGCTCGGCCCGTGCGCCGGCGGCGCGGCCTACAGTCCCGCCCTCACCGACTTCGTCTTCATGGTCCGCGAGACCTCGCAGATGTTCATCACCGGACCCGACGTGGTGAAGGCCGTCACCGGCGAGGAGATCACCCAGAACGGGCTCGGCGGCGCGGACGTGCACGCCGAGACCTCGGGCGTCGCGCACTTCGCGTACGACGACGAGGAGACCTGCATCGCCGAGGTGCGCTACCTCCTGTCGATGCTCCCGCAGAACAACCGCGAGAACCCGCCCACGGTCGTCTCCGAGGACCCGGTGGACCGCCGCTCCGACGTCCTGCTCGACCTCGTACCCGCCGACGGCAACCGCCCGTACGACATGCACAAGGTCATCGAGGAGCTCGTCGACGACGGCGACTACCTGGAGATCCACGAGCGCTGGGCCCGTAACATCATCTGCGCCCTCGCCCGGATCGACGGCCAGGTCATCGGCATCGTCGCCAACCAGCCGCAGTCCCTCGCCGGGGTGCTGGACATCGAGGCATCCGAAAAGGCTGCACGGTTTGTCCAGATGTGCGACGCTTTCAATATCCCGATCGTCACGCTGCTGGACGTACCCGGCTTCCTGCCGGGCGTCGACCAGGAGCACGGCGGGATCATCCGGCACGGCGCCAAGCTGCTGTACGCGTACTGCAACGCCACCGTGCCCCGGATCTCGCTGATCCTGCGCAAGGCATACGGAGGTGCCTACATCGTCATGGACTCCCAGTCCATCGGAGCGGACCTCACCTATGCCTGGCCCACCAACGAGATCGCGGTGATGGGCGCGGAAGGCGCGGCCAACGTCATCTTCCGCAAGCAGATCGCCGAGGCCGAGGACTCCGACGCGATGCGCACCCGCATGGTCAAGGAGTACAAGGCCGAGCTGATGCACCCCTACTACGCGGCCGAACGCGGTCTGGTCGACGACGTCATCGACCCCGTGGAGACCCGCCAGGTGCTCGCCGGCGCGCTCGCGATGCTCCGCACGAAGCACGCCGACCTGCCCTCCCGCAAGCACGGCAACCCGCCGCAGTGACCTCGCGCCCCGCGCACACCCCACCCTCCTCACCCGAAGACGGAGACACGACCGCCATGAGCGACGAGACCCGAGACGAATCCCTGCTCCGCGTCGAGAAGGGCCAGGCCGGCCCCGAGGAACTCGCCGCCATCACCGCCATCCTGATGGCCCGCGCCGCCGGCCGCACCCGCCCGGACGCCACCGCCGCGCACCGCGGCCGGACCACCGCCGGCTGGCGCCGCCTGGAGCGCACCCCCGGTTTCCGCGCGCCGCACAGCTGGCAGGGCTGAGCACCCTCCCGCCCGCCGCGTCACCGACGCACGAAGGCCCCCGCACTCCTGGAGCGCGGGGGCCTTTCACGTTGCGGGGTGCTGCGTACGACTACCGGAGTCGTGCCATGAGGGCGTGTTCGACGAGGGTGATGAGTCCGCTTTTGGCGTCGGCGCGGTGGCGGGCGTCGGTGGTGATGATGGGGGTGTCGGG